>JBCBCS010000057.1:0-17836 GCA_038530475.1 Pseudomonadota bacterium | reverse complement strand
GGACTCTCCTCGTGAAGGAAGCCGGCGGACGTGCTACGGATCGGACGGGCCAGTCGCCGCAATTCAACAACGCCCATTCCCAAGTCGGACGGAGGGACAGCATCCCATCAAACCGGCCTTCCGCGACCAAAGCCATCCGATACGCGAGTGAAGAACGGAATGTCCGTCTTGCTGCGGGTGGCCCGGCTTTCCAGTGTCGGGGATCGTAATTCGGCTTGGCAGACAGGAGTGTCGCCGCGTCCATGTGATTGCGCGTAGAAGTGTGGATCGTCTCGCCATTCAGCGTTGCTCCTTGCCCAAGGGCCGCCGCATAGAGCGCATCGCGCATCGGAAGATAAACCACGCCTGCGATCACCTGCCCGCCCTCGGCAATCGCGATCGAATGGGCCCAATCCTTGCTGCCGTCGATGAAGGCGCGGGTGCCGTCGATGGGATCGATGATGAACTGGCGTTCGGTCTTGAGCCGGGCTTCGCTGTCTTCACTTTCCTCGGACAGCCACCCGTAATCGGGACGCGCGGCCTGAAGATCAGCGAGCAGTTGTCGGTTCACATGGAGATCAGCCTCAGTCACCGGTCCCTGTCCGTCGCTCTTGTCCCAGACGTCCGGGGACGCGCCAACATAGCTGCGCGCGATTTCCCCAGCGGCGCGGGCGGCGTCGATCAGAAGGGTCAGATCTGCATCAGGCACCGGCCAGTGTCATCCCGTCAATCATCAGGGACGGGATCACTCGGCTGAGGTGCGGGCGCGCATCGTTGGCCGGGACAATCCGGGCCAGCATGTCATGTAAATTCCCTGCCACGGTGCATTCGTTGACCGGATAGGTGATTTCACCCCCCTCGACCCAGAAGCCAGAGGCGCCACGGGAATAATCGCCCGTATTGGGATTGATCGTGGACCCGATCATGGAGGTGATGAGCAGCCCCGTGCCCATGTCGCGCAATAGGTCTGCCCGGCTGGCACGGCCTTGCGTCAACTCCACGTGGCTGACGCTGGGGCTCGGCACTCCGGAGGCGGACCGACTGGCATTGCCAGTGCTGCTCAGGCCAAGCTTGCGGGCAGTCGCCAGATCAAGCGTCCACCCTGTGAGCACGCCGTCGTCTATGATCGTTCGTTTCGTTGTCGGCAGCCCCTCACCGTCGAAGAGGCGTGACCCTGCGACACGAACACGATGCGGATTTTCAATGAGCGACATGCCTACTGGCAAAACCCGCTCACCCACTTTGCCCAACAGCCAGGACGACCCCCGTGCGACAGCGGCCCCATTGCTGGCCTGCAACAAGTGACCGATCAAAGAGCCAGAGATGCGTTCATCAAAGAGCACCGGATAGGTTCCCGTAGCGGGCTTGCGGGCGTTGGCCCGCTCTGCCGCACGCTCGCCTGCACTGCGGCCAATTTCGGCAGCGTCCCGGCGGTCACTGAGATGGGTTCGGCTGTCGTAATCGTAGTCTCGTTCCATACCCGTTCCGGTGCCCGAAATCGCGACACAGCTCAGCGTATGACCAGTGCGTTCTGTCCCGCCTGAAAACCCGTTGCTGGCAGCCAGATGGGTGCGGCGGCGACCATAGGCGGCGGTAGAGGATTGGGTTTGGCTCACCCCGGCTACAGCGTTGGCGGCGTCCTCGGCGATGCGCGCCTGCTGTTCCAACCATGCCGGGTCCGGCTCCGGACCGGAGTCCACAAGGTCGAGCGAAGATGCGTCGAAATCGCGCGCTAGCTGGTCAGGATCTGCAAGGCCGGCATGAGGATCGTCGGGTGCGATCCGGGCCATCGCGACGGCACGTTCCGCCATCTCGCTGATTGTGCGGTCGGACGTATCGGAGGCTGAAACGCTTGCGGATTTATGACCGACGAAAACCCGCAGCCCGATATCGGTGGATTCAGCCCTCTGCGCCTCCTCCAGAACACCGCCGCGCACGTCGATTGACACAGACGTTCCGTCAATTGCACCTGCATCCGCTGCGTCGGCGCCTGCTTTGAGGGCGGCATCAATCAGGCGTTGGGTCAGATCTGAGAGAGATTGGGTCATGAATGTATCGGGCCGTCCTACTGCGATGCCTTGCAGGTAGCCCTCGCTGCCGTGGCCCGCAAGGGCAGGCCACAGCAATTGAGGTTAGCGCTGTTACTGAAGCCGCTGCCCGTTGGCCAGAACATGGCCCTCTTCGTTGACTTCCAGCACGGTCTGCAACTGGTCATCGCCCACTGGCGTTGCAAACATGCCCAGCATCATGCGCGGCATCATCAGGTCAGCCTCGGGGATCAGACCCATCGCGACGAGGTTATCCATCAGGCCGTTGGCGCCGTTGAGGTTGACCGTCACCTGACCTTCGGGCCGCGGCATCCCGGGAACGGTCTGGAAGTCGGTCCAGTCAAGAGTCATCGCGCCTTGCGCCGTCGCCTCTGCTCCGGCCGCAGCGATGCGCAAGTTCTCAATTGTGACTTCGTCGACGGTGATCGGTGGAGGACCAAACATTTCGCCCATGGCCATGAAGTCGAGGAAATCCATGCCTGTCGTGCCAAAGCCCGTCACATCAAAGCTGATCGCAGCCGGATCGCGCGGCAGCTGACCGGCGGGGTCAAACAGGGCCCAGATCGCGTCGCCCAGTGTAATCCCTGTCATCGATGTCGCGATCCGGAAATCCTGCGGCTCGGGTGAGGCATTGAGCGGAATGTCGTAATTGACAGAAACGCCGCTCATCGCGAAATCAAGCTCACCGGGGAAGATCATCTGATTGAACATGGTCATGGCGAAGTCCTGTGCTTCCCCGTCTGCCCTGAACCCGTCCGCATCGATCGCTACTGAGAAGCTTTGCGGACCGGTCGACGTAGATTGCGAATTGAACGGCGCTCCGTCGAGAAGAGTCTCGGTCGCTGACGTGCTTCCGCCACCGTTCGACACCAGCTCAAGGCTGAGGCCGTCACGAAGTGCTGCTGACAGATTCATAAGATCGGCGCCGCCGACCGGGAAAAGTGCCGTGGTCGAGGTCGAGACTGGCAAGCTCGTCTGGCTGGATTTGCTGATCACATTGTCAATCGTCGTCGTGAAAGCCGCCACCGTATTGCCTGTTTCCGTCGTGCTCGTGTAGGAGATCAAGTTGCCTTCGGTCACCGTCGATTCACTGAGCCAGCTGTCGATCGTGAAGACGCCGGTCATGTCGTACGGCACGCCAAATGCCTCTTCGACAGTATATTCGGTTAATTCCACTCGCAGGCTTTGACCATTGGTCTGATACGAAATATCGCCCGGATCACCCGCAGCCTGGATCGTGTAACCGTCGTGAGTGAGAGTAAATCCCATCGCGATTGAGCCTTCGCCCGCAAATCCACCGGAGAATGTCAGGTTCATCGGAGACGGCAGAGTAATGGTGACTGTGCCGTCGCCATTGCTGACCATCGACACGTCATCTGCGGTGATTTGAAAACTGCCCGCATCCATCGGGAAAATGGCGTTCATCTGCGGGTTTGACAGCGTATCCCCGTCAAGCGCACCGCTCAGCGTAATGCCGATGGATTCGTACAATGCTTGCTGATTGCTCAGCACATCCGCGGCGGTGATGTCGGCCATGGCCGGTGTCGCAAGTGCCGCGGTCAGCGCGATACCGCTGGTCATCAGACGGGGTGTCATTCTCTCTCTTCTCCTCAATAAAAAAAGGGTGCCCGGTTTTCCGGACACCCGTTACACCTTACGGTAGATTAGCGAAGACGTTGGCCGTTGGCGAGCACATGTCCTTCACTGTTCACTTCAATTGTCGATGTCAGCATATCGTCGCCCACAGGGGTGGCGAACATGCCGAGCATCATCCGGGGCATCATCGCGTCAGCCTCAGGGATCAGCCCCATCTGGATCAACGTATCGACCAGACCGTTCACGCCATTGATCGCGAAGCTCATGGAGCCTTCCGGACGCGGAAGGCCGTCAAAAGTGGCCAGGTCCGTATTGTCGAAAGTGAAGCCACCTTCGCCCGTGATCTCTGCCCCTGCGGCCCGCACCACAAGCTCAGTTATCGTGGCTGAGTGCAGTTCACCGGGGACGTCAGACATGGCAGCAGCCTGCATTTGGTCCGGGTCGAGGAAATCGAAAAACGGCGAGACTTCCGCATCAATGCCGATCGCGACTGTAATCGGATCCCGTGGGAGCAGCGTCGCCGGATCGGCGATGTTCCATAGCATGTCGCTGATCTGCAGGTCGCGGATACTTATTGCCATGCGTGCATCGCGGGGTTCGCCGTCGCCTTGGCTGAGCGGAACCAAGAGTTCGTAGGCGTAAGATCCAAGTGAAGCTTCAACTGGAAGCGGAAACTCTGACGGGAATAAGGCCGACACCGCAATGTCACGGGCCTCACCACCATAGGCCATTCCGTCGAAATCGAAGGCTATGTTCAAGTCACCACCAGAGGACGTCAATTCGCCTGAACCTTCTTCGCCATCGGCTGCGAAATCGAACGCGTAGCGAAGGTCGCCGAACGAGTATCCGCCAGAAAGCGCAAGGCCGTCATCAAACGGGGGCTCAGGTGCGTCGAGATCAAGATCGGCCGGCAAAGAGACCTTGGCCTGTGTCGTGAGGTTTGCCATATCGCCGCTGAATTCAAACCGACCAGTGCCACCCGGCTCCGTGATCAGAACATCAAGGTCAACCATATCGACATTCAGCGCATAGACGATGTCACGCAGATCGCCTTCGGTGATCGCGTAGCGACCCGAAATGCCACTGAGCGTGACAATCGCATCGCGCAGGTTCACCTCTTCTGCCGGGCCACCGGTCAAGCCTTCCACGCCGATAGAATAGCTGTCCGCCGCGATGTCATAGACCATCGCATCTGGATCACCGGACACCACCAGCGACATCCCAATCTGGCGCACCATGGCATCAATCGTGCCCGGATCGCCGTAACGCGGGTCAACCGCGATGGTGATTGGGTAGGCCTCTGCCATCGTGACAGTAACGGTGCCATCACCGTTCTCCGTCAGGTTGATGTCCCCGATGGCCGCTGTGACGGTCGTTTCCGGATCCGAAAGCTCGATCGCCACATCCGACACGGTCAGCGTGTCGCCGGACAATTCTTCAGATCCGAACGTAAACCCTTCGCCATAAATGGCGGTCTGTTCTTTCCAATTGTCCCAAACCTGCTGCGCAGTCACATCCGCCTGCGCCGCGCCGGCCGCGAGAATGGCAAGCGCGCTTACTGTAAGCGTCAATTTACGAGTCATCATCATCGAAACACCCTCCTGCAAATAATCCACGTTTAACCTTTCAACTCAGACATGGAAGTGCAAGGTCGGGATAACCTGAGTGTGTGCAGGACCCGTGCAGACGGGCTTAGAAAACGAAAGGATTGCGCCATGGACCTGAAGAACAAAGTTGTCTTGATCACCGGTGCGAGCCGTGGGATCGGCGCTGCTGCCGGTCGGGCTTTCGCCGCTGCAGGCGCGAGAGTCGCCCTGCTCGCGCGCAGCGCCAATGACGTCGATGCACTTGCGGGCGAGCTCGGCGACAACGCAATCGCGATCGCGTGCGATGTGTCGGACTTCGCAGCTTTAGAGCAGGCGATCGCACAGACAGAGGCTGCGTTTGGCCCCCTTGACGTTTTCATCGGCAATGCCGGTATTCTTGATCCGATTTCTCACTTGGCAGAGGCCGATGTGGACGCCTGGGGCAAGACGATCGACATCAATCTCAAGGGTGTTTTCAACGGCATGCGGGCAGCGATGCCGGGGATGATTGAACGGGGGTCTGGTACGATCATCACGGTTTCGTCCGGCGCGGCCCATGGCCCGGTTGAGGCGTGGTCGTCTTATTGTTCGTCTAAAGCGGGGGCATACATGCTGACCCGCTGCGCCGACAAGGAAGCGCGTGACAAAGGGTTGCGGATCATGGGGCTGTCGCCCGGCACCGTCGCCACCAATATGCAGCGCGACATCAAGGCATCGGGGATCAACCCGGTGAGCCAACTTGATTGGTCTGATCATATCCCGCCCGAATGGCCAGCCAAGGCGCTGGTTTGGATGTGCAGCGCGGACGCGGATGAGTTTCTGGGCACCGATGTTTCCCTCCGCGAGGAAGGCATCCGCCGTAGGGTGGGCCTGATTTGATTGAGGTTACTGTAGACGGCGGCCTCCAGACGCTGACGATCAATCGCCCCGACAAGGCCAATGCTCTGACCGAGGCGATGTTAAATGAACTGGCAGAGGCGGTCGAAGGATCGGACGCGCAGGCGCTGATCCTGACCGGCGCAGGTAAGGTGTTCAGCGCCGGTGCTGACCTTGAGGATGTGCGGAACGGAACGCTTGCCACGTCGCCCGCGTGGGAGAGGTTGTCAGGTGCGATCGCGGCATTCGATGGCCTGAGCATCGCTGCGCTGAACGGGTCCTGCGCGGGTGGGGCGATGGGGATGATCCTCGCCTGTGATCTGCGGATTGCTGTGCCGAGTGCGAAGTTCTTTTATCCTGTGATCAAGATGGGCGTGCTGCCTCAGCCGTCCGATCCGGCGCGGCTGAAGGCGCTGGTCGGGGGGTCATTGGCCAAGCGGATCCTGCTCACCGGGGCGAAGATCACCGCCGATGAGGCGCTGGGCGCGGGTCTTGTGGATCACCTGTCGGAGGACGTGCTGCGGGACGCCGCCGCGTGGGCCCAGCCCGCGCTCGACGCGAAACCCGGTCAGGTCGCCGCGATCAAGGCTTTGATCGACCGTTAAGACCTGTGTAAAGGGTCTCAAACGTGTTGGGAGTGCGTTATGGAAGACCTGCTGAACACCGCGATGGGCTATCTAACGATTGCTTATGGATTTGCGCTCAGCTGGATCATCGATCCCGCCAATTGGAGCCAGTTTGCCCTGCTGATCGTGGCCTATCTGGCTGCGCTCTTTATTACCAAGAAGCTCAATCCGCGGCTCGAAAAGCTGCTCACGCCGCCGGAAGACAGCAACAATATCCTGTCCAAAGTCCGCCGGTTTGTCATGATTTTCATGCCGTTGGTCATGCCGCTCATGGCCTTCGCCTTGCTTGCCATCGGGGAGCAGGTGACGCGGTCGATCTTCGGCTCGGGCGAGATCATCGCGTTCGGAAAGCGTCTGTTCCTGTTCCTCGCCGTGCGGGCGTTCGTGCGCGACATGCTCACCGATCCGATGCTCAAGGCGCTGGGTCGGGTGGTGCTGCTTCCGATTGCTGCGATCTACGCGTTGGGCTTCCTCGATCAGGTGGTGCTCTGGCTAGAAACGACGGTGATCCCGCTGGGGAATATGTCGTTTTCGCTGCTGGCGCTGCTGCGGTTCCTTGTTGTGGCGTCGGTGATGTTCTGGTTCGGACGCTGGTCGAATGACCAGAGCGTCGCTCTCATTGAAAAACAGGCAGAAATGCGGCCCGCGACGCGGCAATTGGCGGCGAAGGCAGCGGAGATCACGATCTTCGGCATCGCGTTCCTGCTTGCGATGAACATTGCGGGTGTGCCGCTGACGTCGCTGGCGGTTCTGACCGGTGCGCTGGGCGTCGGGATCGGTTTCGGCCTGCAAAAAATCGCGTCGAATTTCGTTTCTGGCGTGATCCTGTTGCTTGAGGGGCAGGCGACGGTTGGGGATTACGTGGAACTCGACGGGGGTGAGGCGGGGACGATTGTCAAAATGACCGCCCGCGCCGCGATCCTTGAGACCTATGATGGCCGCTGGATCGTCGTCCCGAACGAAGACTTCATCGTCACGCGGGTCACGAATTATTCCGATAGTGGCTCTGCCAACCGCTACGACGTGAGCTTTTCGGTCAGCTACGACACCGATATCAACCGCATCCCCGACATCGTTGGCCCCGCTGTGCAGGCGTTGGATTTCGTCCTGTCAGAGCCGGAAGAGGCGGACGTGGAGTTGGACGGATTCGGCGACAGCGGCATCGATTTCGTGGTCGAGTTCTGGGTTGAGGGTATTGATGACGGCAGGAACAAGTACCGCAGCCATGTGCGTTTCGCGATCTGGAATGCGCTGAAAGAGGCGGGAATTGAGATTCCATTCCCGCAGCGTGTGGTTGAGATCAAGGGCGGGCTGCCAAGCGGCGCTGAGGCGTGACCGACTGTCTTGTCATGGGGGGTGGACCGGCGGGCCTGATGGCCGCCGATATGGTGTCGGCGGCGGGGTTCTCGGTCATTGTCGCAGACGCGATGCCGACGCTAGGGCGCAAGTTTCTGATGGCCGGGAAGTCTGGTCTGAACCTGACCAAAGCCGAACCTCTGGCCGCGTTTCAGCGTCACTATGCCGGCGCGGTCCCCCACCTCGCCCCAATGATCGCCGCCTTCGGCCCGCAAGAGGTCGGGCGCTGGGCCGAAGGGTTGGGTCAGCCGGTGTTCACGGGTTCCACGGGCCGGGTGTTTCCGTCGGTGATGAAAGCCTCGCCTCTGTTACGGGCGTGGCTCCGGCGGTTGGACGTGCAGGGCGTTGACGTTCGGTTGCGGCATCGCTGGGTCGGTTGGGATGGCGATGTGGCCCTATTTGATGCGCCGGACGGACCGGTGCGGATCAAGGCGAAAACAACCGTTCTGGCGATGGGTGGGGCAAGCTGGCGGCGGTTGGGATCGGACGGCGGCTGGGCAGAACACGTCGGCGAAACCGCACCGTTTCAGCCCGCCAATATGGGCTTTGCGGTCGATTGGTCGCCCCATATGGCGCCGTTCTTTGGACAAGCGGTCAAAGGGTGCGGTCTGACTGCTGCTGATCTGACGGGTCGGGGTGAGTTCGTGATTTCCAAGCGCGGGTTGGAAGGCGGCGGGATCTATGAGGTCAGCCGCAGGATGCGCGAAGGCGCGCGGCTGATGATCGATCTCGTGCCTGATCTGGGCGTTGCGGAGGTTGAGACGCGGCTGGCGCGGGCCTCAAAGAAAGACAGTCTCGCGAATGTGCTGCGCAAGGCGTTGAAGCTCGACCCGGTGAAGCGGGCGTTGCTCAACGAATTCGGGCGCGGTGATACGCGGCCTTTGGCGGAGCAGGTGAAGGCGCTGGAACTGCCGATATTGTCGCCCCATCCGATGGACGAAGCAATCTCAACCGCAGGCGGGCAGCGGTTTGACGCTTTGGACGAAGATCTGATGTTGAAAAACCGCCCCGGCACCTACGCGGCGGGGGAGATGCTGGATTGGGAGGCCCCGACGGGGGGCTACTTGCTGACGGCGTGTTTCGCGACGGGGCGCTGGGCTGGGTTGGCCGCTGTCAGGCGTCTTCAGACGTCATAGTAGTCACGGTACCAGTCCACGAAGGCTTTGACCCCGGTCTTCACGTCCGTCTTGGGCTGATAGCCTGTCAGCGATTGCAGCAACGTCCCATCGGCCCATGTTGCGGGTACGTCACCCGGCTGCATGTCCATGAAGTTCTTCTGCGCCTCCATCCCCAGTGCGTCCTCGATGGCTTCGATAAAGGCCATAAGCTGCACAGGTTCGGAATTGCCGATATTGACGATGCGGTGCGGGGCGACGGGGGACAGACTGTCACCCTCGGGCACTTCATCCAGCCGCTCTGGCACGGCATCCATCAGCAACCGGATGCCCCGCACGAGGTCGGTCACATAGGTGAAGTCGCGCCGCATGTCGCCGTGGTTGTAGACGTCGATTGCATCGCCCTCCAGCACCGCTTTTACGAATTTGAAAAGCGCCATATCGGGCCGCCCCCAGGGCCCGTAGACCGTAAAGAACCGGAACATCGTCGTGGGGATGTCGTAGAGGTGGGCGTAGGAATGGGCCATCACCTCGTTTGATTTCTTAGTCGCCGCATAGAAGGACATCTGCGTGTCGGCCTTCGCGGTCTCGCGATACGGCATCTCGGTGTTGGCGCCGTAGGCCGACGACGTGGACGCAAGCAGGAGGTGTTTGACCGGCGTGGCGCGCAGGGCCTCCAGCAGGTTGAACGTGCCGATGATGTTGGCGTCGACGTAGGAGCGGGGCTCTTCGATCGAATAACGCACGCCTGCCTGGCCCGCGAGGTGGATGACGTAGTCGGGTGTTATTTCAGCCACCAGATCGTGGAGGACGCCATCGGCCTCCAACTTGTCGTTCACCGCGCGAAAGCCGGGGGATTGCAACAGGTTCGCCTGCCGCCGTTCCTTGAGCGTGACGTCGTAGTAATCCGACAAGCTGTCAAAGCCTGTGACCTCGAACCCCTCGTCCAGCAGCAGCTTGCTCAGGTGATAGCCGATGAACCCCGCGGACCCGGTGACGAGCGCCTTGGGCATCATTCACCTTCCAAGGGGCTGCGACCGATCGAGATGTAATCAGTAAACCCGGCCCGTTTGGCGTCTTTCACGGCATAGATGTTGCGAAGGTCTGCCATCTTGGGGGTTGTCATGTGTTTCGCAAGCCGCTTGAGGTCGAGGCCCCGGAACTCGTTCCATTCCGTGAGGATGACGACGAGGTCAGCGTTGCGGGCGGCCTTGTAGGGGTCCTCTTCCCATTTGACGCCGGGCAGCAGGGCCTCGCCTTCGTGGCGGCCTTGTGGGTCGACCACTTTGACCTTGGCGCCGCCGCCGACCATCGCCGGCACAATCGTGAGCGCCGGGGCGTCGCGCATGTCGTCGGTGTTGGGTTTGAACGTCACGCCAAGCACCGCAACCGTCTTGCCATTGAAGCTGCCGTCGCAAAGATCGAGCAGCTTGTCGACCATCCGGCGCTTCACCTCCTCGTTCACCTTGATCACTGTTTCGGTGATCTGCATCGGCACGGCATGTTCCTGGCCGATCCGCGCCAACGCCTTTGTATCCTTAGGAAAGCAGCTACCGCCATAGCCGGGGCCCGCATGCAGGAACTTGTTGCCGATGCGCCCGTCAAGGCCCATCCCCTTGCTCACCTGCTTGATGTCGGCGCCTGTGCGTTCACACAAAGCGGCGATCTCATTGATGAAGGTGATCTTGGTCGCGAGGAACGCGTTGGCCGCGTATTTGATCATCTCTGCGCTTTCTAGATCTGTTGTGACGATCGGGAAATCGCGCAGGAAGAGGGGACGGTAAATCTCGGCCATGACCTCACCCGCGCGCTCGGTCTGGACACCAACGACGACGCGGTCAGGGCGCATGAAATCGTCGATCGCAGCACCTTCGCGAAGGAATTCTGGGTTCGAGGCGACGTCGAAGTCGAGCTCCGGATTGGCTTTGCGGACGACCTGTTTGACCTGACGGTTCGTGCCGACAGGAACAGTCGATTTGGTGACGATGACTTTGTAATCCTTTGCGGCCCTGGCGATCTCTTCAGCCACGGCCATGACGAAGGTGAGGTCCGCATGTCCATCACCGCGCCGCGTCGGTGTGCCGACGGCGATGAAGACCGCCTCGGCCCCGTCGATGGCGGCGGGCAAATCCATCGTGAAGGTCAGTCGCCCGGCTTCAACGTTTTTGGCCATGAGCTCATCAAGGCCGGGCTCATAGATCGGAACTTTCCCGGCCTCCAACATCTCAATCTTGGCGGGGTCCTTGTCGACGCAGACAACGTCATGCCCGAAATCCGAAAAGCAAACTCCGGACACCAAGCCAACATAGCCCGTACCAATCACCGCGATCTTCATACTCAGCCTCTTCTCGCTCTTATCGCCGCCTGCCTATACGCTGCGGATCACTTTGCGCAGTGTTTGCCACAGAATTGCGGCGTCGTAGCAGACATTTGCATGGTCTTTGTAAATGAGATCAAGGCGGGCCTTTCGGGGCACACATCGACGCACATAGATGGCTTCGGTTTCGCTGGGCGTGGTCGCTTGCGCGATCAGGCGCTCTTCATGGGCATGGAAGTGGAGTGTTGCGAGGCCTGTGATGCCGGGCTTGCACGTCAAGACCTGTGCGTAGAGGTCTGGGGCCAGGTCGGTATACCGGCGCAGGGGTGGGCGCGGACCAACGAGGCTCATGTCGCCTTTGAGTACATTGATCAGCTGCGGCAGCTCATCCAGACGGGTCCGGCGCAGGAACCGGCCCATCGGTGTGATCCGGTTGGCCTTATCCCCACCGGTGACGCCGGTGTTCTGGCTGGCGTCGGCGTTTGACATGGTGCGAAACTTAATGAGGGCGAAGGGTTCTGTTGGCGTTTTCATCCGTTCGGACACGTAGAAGATGGGCCGACCGTCACGTATCAGGATCGCCGCGCAGAGCAGCACGAAGACCGGTGCCGTTGCGATCAGGCCGAGCCCGCTGAGCACGATATCAAAGAGCCGCTTCATGGTTGAGCCCTCAGATCACACACATCTTTTGCCAGCTCCAGCGCAGAGCGGCTGGGGAGCGGAGTGATTTCAGATAGGCGGTCAGTGGACAACACAACGCATGGCAGCACGGCGTCGTCGGCGGGCCGGGTCGTCACGGTCAAATCGTCGAATAGTGTCGTTGCGTAGGCCTCAGCCAATTCACCAAGCGCGACGGGCTCTGGCTGGGCGACGTTCAGGCATCGCAAACCATCTGGTGTGTGCCGGACAGTCGCCTCTACAACCCTGTAGAGGTCGGTCGGGCAGATATACGACCGCAACGGTGTCCTCTCATTGGACAGGGTATCAATCTTCAACGGACGCCGGTTCGCCAGCGCCGCCCCGCTGGCCTCGAAAATGGCATCAGCCCCTGCCACGTTCCCGATACGCAGCACGGTGATGGCAAGGTCGTTGGCGAATTCGTTCGCGACCTTCTCCATTGCGCATTTGGATCGCCCATAGTCGCTGAGCGGGTTCAAGGCGTCCTCCTCCTTCAGACGACTGCCGTCGTCCGCAGGTCGACCATAGACCGCCGCCGATGAGGCGAGGATGACATGACGAAGCCCGGTAGCGCGTGCGCCAGTCAGCAGATCCCGGACAAAGGTCACATTGGCGGCCTCAAGCGCTTCGTTCGTCCCGCGCGTCAGCCCAATCATATTGATCAAGGTTGCGTCGGGTCGGAAGATTTCCTTGTTCTTTGGGTCCCCCGACCAACGGACATCGACCCCTTTTCGCCGCCCCTGCAGCAGCCATCCAGCATCTGCCCGCTGCGCGGCTTTGCCAAGCAGCGTGCCCAGCCGGCCCTGCGCCCCCAGAAGGATCACCGTCATGCGCTGGCCCCTGATCGGCCCGAAAGGCTGTATGACATGATAGGCACCGTCCCACGCAACTTTGGGTGTTCGTAAGAATAGAGTTGCAGGGGGATGGGATACAATGCCATTCCAATTTCATGTTTGGCTTTCTGAGATTATCCACAGCCACGACGCTTCTGGCGTTGAGCAGCATATCCACAGCGATCGCACAGGAAGATTGGCGGGCGAATTACTCGCTCTATGGCACCCCCGGCATCATCGATATGCCGACCGCCGTGGCCCCCGCTGACGGAGAGATTGCAACAACGCTGAGTATGTTCGGAGAGACAAGCCGCGCGACATTCACCTTTCAGGTGTTGCCTCGTTTGAGCGGCAGTTTCCGATACGCTGAGATCGACACCTTCGATCGCAGCTTCGACCTTCAGTACCAAATCGCGACAGAGGGCGAGTATCGCCCGGCCTTGGCTGTTGGTCTGCGTGATTTCATCGGCACAGGGCGCTATAGCAGCGAATATGTCGTCGCCACGAAAACGTTTGGCAATGTGCGCACGACAGCCGGTTTGGGCTGGGGGCGGCTTGGCACGGTCGGCGGCTTCACCAACCCCCTCGGCTTCATCGACGAGCGGTTCGAGACCCGGCCGGATGACAGCATCCTTACCGGTGGCACCGTCTTGGCGGGGCAGTTCTTCCGGGGCGATGCCGCGTTTTTCGGCGGAGTGGAATGGCGGATCAATGCCGAATGGACTGCGCTGCTTGAGTATTCGTCTGATAATTACCAGCGTGAGTCGGATTTGATCGGGTTTGAACGCAACTCACCCATCAATGTCGGGGTCAGCTGGCGACCTAACGAGTCCTACCAGCTTGGCGCGTATTATATGTACGGGTCAGAGATCGGCATTGCGGGCACGATAATTATTGATCCGACCAGCCGCCCGACAGGTGGGGGCCTTGACCCTGCACCTTTGCCAGTCGCGGTGCGTCAAGGCGATCTTCAAGACGCTGCAACATGGAACCTGCCACAAGTTCAGAACACCATAGTGGGTGCGCTGGGCGCCGTCATGGCGACGGACGGGTTCCGTCTGATCAGCGCCGATGTCGATGGCACGGTGATGCGGGTCCGTTACGAGAACGGCAATTACCGCAGCGAAGCACAGGGAGCGGGGCGCGTGGCGCGGATGCTCACGCAGTTGGCCCCCAATTATGTCGACACCTTCGTTCTTGAGCCGACGCAAAGGGGCATTGCGCTGTCGGCGATTACACTCAGGCGCTCTGACATTGAACGGCTTGAGAACACGCCAAATGCCGCGGCTCTGTCCTATGATGACGCCGTCTTTTCCGATGCGGCTGGTCCTGCGCCTGACGTCACCTGGGATGACCCGACGCCTGCCTTTGAATGGGGCCTCGCACCATACCTTGAAATCTCTCTGTTTGACGGGGATGAACCGCTCCGCGCCGATCTCGGGGTTGAGGCATCGTTCCGGTATGAAATTCAGCCGAACCTCATCTTGGCTGGGGCCTATCGTCAGCGGGTTGTGGGGAACCGTGCAGATGGTGCTGTGTCTCCGTCGACCCTGCCGGATGTGCGCCGGTCTGGCGCGCTGTATGGCGCGGACAGCGGAGGCGGGATCGAGAACCTTTACCTCACCCATTATGGCCGCCCGGCGCAAAACCTCTATTCGCGTCTAAGCGTCGGGTATCTTGAGCGTGCGTATGGCGGTCTCTCAGGTGAGCTTTTGTGGAAACCGGTGGACAGTCGCCTCGCCCTTGGGGCTGAGGTCAATTACGTCATGCTGCGCGACTTCGACATGGGCTTCGGCTTTCGCCCTGTGAGCACGGATCCTGGCGGCGACGATTACGATATCGTGACCGGTCACCTGTCGGCATATTACGACTTTGAGAATGGCTTTGAGGCACAGATCGATGTCGGCCGCTACCTCGCTGGGGATTGGGGTGCGACCTTCAGCCTTGATCGTGAGTTTGAGAACGGCTGGAAAGTCGGGGGCTATTTCACGCTGACGGATGTTGATTTCGAGGATTTCGGGGAAGGCTCTTTCGACAAGGGCATCCGGGTTGAGATCCCGACCGATTGGGTCCTCGGGACGCCGAGCCGGCAGACAACGGCCACCACGCTCAGTTCGCTTGAGCGGGACGGCGGCGCGCGGGTGCGGATTGATGGCCGACTTTATGATGTTGTCGAAGGTGGCCATCAGGGTTCGATGGGCGACACATGGGGGAGGTTCTGGCGATGAAGTGGATAGCATTTGCCGCTTTCGCGTTCAGCCTTGGATGTGGCCCCCTTGTGCAGACCAATCCTGTCCTCGGCTTGGCGCAAACTGTGGCGGGGGGTGTTAGCTCCGAGGCAGAGATTGAGTCGCCCGGAACTGGTGTGCTGGAAACTGTGAATCGGGCATTTATCGAAGCCCAGCCCAACGATCTGTTGCTCGTAAGCGTGATTTCGCGCGAAGCTGTGGCGGTAGTGATGCCTGGCGGCAACAATGGCAGCAAGACCACTTGGTTCAGCCCTGATGGAATCAGCGTGACCTTCGATCGCGGTGTCCTGGTCGCGACGCGTGGGTTGGGTCAGGATTTGATGGGCGCGGATGCGTCCCGTACGCTTGCGGCGTTTGGCGGTGGGCCTAACTACCTAAGAACATACGATTTTCTCACTGGTCGCGATCAAATCGAACAGATGTCATTCACCTGCTCGATGAACCCGGATCGGTCCGAAGCAGTTACGATCTACGAACGGACCTACCAGACAACGGTGTTTGAAGAGTTCTGTGAGAGTGATGAATTCTTAATTCGGAATGTCTATTGGCGTGGCACGGATGGAACGATCTGGCAGTCGCGACAGTGGATTTCGGGTGAAATCGGCTACCTTGGCTATCAAAGGTTGTGACCCACATCCTTCGTGCTTGTGTTTTGAAAAGAGGATCAATACACAAGTGACGAACTATTACTGTTTCGAAACTGGAGTTGAGCCATGAAAATCACCAAGATGATCGCAGTTGCTGCAATTGCGGGCGCGAGTGCGACCGCTGGTTACGCAGGCAACCCAACCGATGCCGGCACGATGGATGACACCATCATCCCGCTTCCGCCGATGGAGCCCGCAGGCTCCTCCGCAGGTTCGCTCGGTTCCCTCGGTGGCGCTGCACCTGCTCTGATCGCCCTCGCTATCGTCGGCGCACTCGCTGCAGGTTCCGGCTCCTAAGCCGAGAGCATACCATTTCGTAAGAGGCGGTCCCGTGTGGGCCGCCTCTTGCATTTGTGGGTATGGTTACTGACGGCCCAGCATCGCGAGCCGGATAAACATCCGCTCTATTAGTGCGTGACCTGGTGCGGTTGAAGCGGATCGCAGCGTTAAATCCGCTTCAGTGATCGCAGCCAACGCTTTCTCCAATTTGGGGCGCCCCCAAGAGTTTGCTTGCCGAACCATCCTGTCCCGTCGAGCGCCAAAGACCGGCGGACGCATCCGCCCGATCCCCGCTGCGGGGCCGCCCGGATCAGAGGCAACCAGGTGCAGCTGCCGGAAATGGCGCATCGCGGCGATGCACAGCGACACCGGTGTCGTGCCTTGGGCATAGAGCCGCGACAGTACGGGTCCAATCTCATTCACCTTCAGATCTGCGACCACGTTCAACACATCATCAAGTGCGGCTTCATTGGATACCGGTGCGCAAGCCTCAATATCCTCGGCACTGACCTCTGATGGATCGTCCAGCTTATACAGCGCAACTTTCTCCAAGGTCTGGCGAAAGTCGCCCGGCGCCATGTCACGGGAAAGTGCAATGAACAGGTCCATCGCGTCGCGGCCAATGCTCTTGAGGCCCGCACCGCGTAACGACGCCTCAATCTCATCCCGACTGGGCGGATCGTCGTAAAGCCCAACGGCGTAGGCGGTGGGGTGCCCTTCGAACAGCTTGCGCAGGCTGGACCGCGCGTTCAACTGACCGGCTGTGACGACGATTTGCGCATCGCCCTCGCGCCAATCAGTGAGCGCAGGCTCAATGGCCTTGGTCACGCTATCGCCTGCTTCTTCGACAAAGGCCACGCGATGGCCGGGGAAGAAGCCCTGTGCCTTGATCGCATCGCCCAGCAGAGCTGGATCCTTGCGCAACTCTGCCCCCGTCATCCGGGTGAGGCGCATTTCCTCTTCCCCGTTTGGACCAACAAGTGCCTTGATCACATCCTGCCGTTTGATCGCCACGCGCATCGCATCCGCGCCGTAGATCAGCAGGCCCGCGCCTGTCGCATCGGGCTTGTGCCAGTAAGAGGCTGCGTCGCGCGCATTCAGCTTCACGGCAAATCGCCCGCTGCAATTATCAGGTCGGTGATGATCAGGTCCGCCAGCGCGATTGCCAACCGGTCGCGCGCATCATCCTGGCTTTCCCGCGTGGCGACCGTGGTGCCGAAGGCCGAATAGGCGGTGAAGGTTTCGGCCACGCCAGAGGCGAGAACGGCGTCGTCTTCGTCAGCCGTCAATTGCCAGCGTGCGGTGCCGGGCAGGTTGAAGCGGTTGATGTCCTGATCGGAGGAGATGACGAGCGCGATTTCTTCGATCTCCATCTCAACCCGCAAGAGGTAGGCCCCGCGTTCTGTGCGGCCCAATCGATCCTCAAGCCGGGCGCGCAGGCGGAAGCCTTCGACCGTTTGCGGGGCCTGAAACGCGATGCGCCCGCGCAGGGCCTCGGCCTGGCCTGTTCTGCCATACAGCGGCTCAAACCCGCAGCCTGCGAGAGCGGCGAGACTGAGCAATGCGTGGCGGCGGTTAAATGACGACATTCACGATCCGACCCGGAACAACGATCAGCTTTTTTGGCGTTCCGCCGTCCAAAGCCTTGATG
>JBCBCS010000056.1:0-17998 GCA_038530475.1 Pseudomonadota bacterium | reverse complement strand
CAAGGCGGTCAAACGGGTTCTTGATGGCGTCATCGCGGAACTTGCGGCGATTGGCCGTCCTGAAGAGCAGCGGCTCGCTGCCGAATAAATCGGAAGACGCTTAGCGCAGCGCCCGCCCTTTCAAGATTGCATCCGTCCCAAACCGTTCGCGGATCGCATCAGCAGCACGTTCGGCCTCTGCCCGCTTTCCCGCCTCCGGATCAAGGAGGTCGCCTTCGCGGTCGGCATCTCCGGCGGACACTAGGTCGGAAATGCCGACACCTAGCAATCGGTATGGCCCTTCATCCCCAACCTGATCGAAAAGACCGCGTGCTGTACGGTAAATGGTGTCGGCTAATTGTGTTGGTTGATGCAGGCTCAACCGCTTGCTCAGCAGTTTGTGGTTGGCGCGTTTGAGCTTCAGCGTCACGACGCGCCCCGCCTTGTCCTTGGCCTTGGCGCGGGCTGAGACCTTTTCGGCCATGCGCCAGATATGGCCATCAAGGATGTCCGGGTCGTTCGTGTCCTCATGGAACGTCGTCTCGTTCGACAGACCTTTGACCGGGGTGTGAGCCGAGACGCGGCGTGCATCTTCGCCGCGTGCCAATGCGTAAAGCCGCTCCCCCATGCCGCCGAACCGGTCGTGCAGGTCGCGTCGGTCCCAGCGGAGCAAATCGTCGAAAGTGCGGATGCCGGCCGCGTCAAGACTGGCTTGCGCGGCGGGGCCAATCCCCCAGATAAGCCGCACGGGTTTTGGGCGGAGGAATTCGGTCGTCTCGGCTTTCCCAATCACCGAAAATCCGCGCGGCTTGTCGAGGTCTGACGCGACCTTGGCCAGAAACTTGTTGTGGCTCAGCCCGATGGACCCGGTGATCCCAATTTCGTCCTTCATCCGCTTGGTCAGTCGCGCCAACATGACCGCTGGCGGCGCGCCATGCAGTTTTACGGTGCCGGAGAGGTCCATGAACGCCTCGTCCAGCGACAAGGGCTCGACCGTCGGGGTCAGCTCATCCATCAGGGCGCGCACCTGCCGGGACACCTCAACGTAGCGATCCATCCGGCCCCGCACGACAATCGCATCGGGGCACAGCTTAAGCGCCTGAAACATCGGCATGGCGGATTTCACCCCCTTGATCCGTGCAACGTAGCAGGCTGTGGAAACGACGCCCCGGCGGCCGCCACCGATGATCACCGGTTTGCCTTCAAGCTCTGGGTTGTCGCGTTTTTCGACGCTGGCGTAGAAGGCGTCGCAATCCATATGGGCAATGGTAAGATCAAAAAGCTCAGGATGGGTGGTCACGCGCGGGCTGCGACAGGCCGGACAACGAGGGCTGTCATCAAAGGTGTTCAAACAGGCGCGACAAAGGGCAGGCATGGGCCCAATTAGGGCGGCGACAGGTCGTTTCGCAACCCTGTAGCCCATTCAATGGACCGGTATTTCGGACCTCGTGGCACGTCACGGTTGCGCCAACGGAAGCTGCGTTCTATCAACATCGTGGCAGTAAAAAAGCAAACGACCCACGATCTAGCGATCAAACGTCGAATATCTCTGAGGGAATAGCATGAGTCTTGAGCAAATTATCGGTGACCTGATCGGGGGCAATCTTGTCCTGATCCTTTTGGCCGCCTTCATTATTGTCTGTATTCTGGTTGGCGTTCGCATCGTGCCGCAGTCAGAGAAATACGTCGTTGAACGGTTCGGGCGTCTGCGCTCTGTGCTTGGGCCGGGCATCAACTTTATCATCCCGTTTCTGGACCGCGTGGCGCACAAAATCTCAATTCTCGAACGCCAGCTTCCGACCATGGCACAGGACGCCATCACCAGCGACAACGTGTTGGTGCAGGTCGAAACCTCTGTCTTTTACCGTATCATCGAACCGGAAAAGACGGTCTACCGGATCCGCGATGTGGACGGTGCGATTTCCACGACCGTTGCGGGTATCGTCCGGTCCGAGATCGGTAAGATGGAATTGGATCAGGTTCAGGCGAACCGGACGGGCCTCATCATGGCGATTCAGGATCAGTTGGCCGCACAGGTCGACGATTGGGGGATTGAGGTGACGCGCGCGGTAATCCTTGACGTGAACCTTGATGCGGCAACCCGTGCTGCGATGCTCCAGCAGCTCAACGCCGAACGCGCCCGCCGCGCGCAGGTCACCGAGGCCGAAGGTAAAAAACGCGCGGTTGAGCTTCAGGCGGATGCTGAGCTCTATTCGGCTGAACAGGCTGCGAAAGCCCGCCGCGTTTCGGCAGATGCCGAAGCCTACGCGACGCAGGTTGTGGCCGTCGCGATCGCTGAGAACGGTCTGGAAGCAGCGCAGTATCAGGTCGCGCTCAAGCAGGTCGAAGCGGTCAACGCGTTGGGGTCTAGCCAGGGCAGCAACACGGTCGTTCTGCCGGCGAACCTCATCGACAGCTTCGGGGACGCCTTCAAGATGCTGAAAGGACGAGGCTGATGAGCGGATGGTTTAACGAACCTTGGGTCTGGATGTCCGCGGCGCTTGTCCTTGGCATCATGGAAGTTCTGATCCCCGGCTGGATCTTCTTCGGCTTTGCGGTCGGAGCCTTCTTCATGGCGGTGATGATTTGGCTGGGTGTTGGCGCAGGTCTGTCATTGACCTGGTCGCTGGTGGTGTTCGCGGTCTTGTCACTGATCGCTTATATCGTCATGCGCCAGATGTTCGGAATTCGTCGAGGTCAGGTCAAGATCTGGGACCGTGACATCAACGACTGATCCAAATTGATCCATAAAAAAGGCCCGGCAAGTGCCGGGCCAGTTTGGTCTGTTCACGAGGAAATATCGTGTCCGAGGGACAGTTCGGACAGAGGCAGTGACAGACATTCCTTTGGTTAGCGGATCGACATCAACCCGCCTTCGCGGCTGGCCAGTCGGACAGCCTGTTGTTCGAGCCCGGCGCGGATGGCGTGATCTTCCATCGTCAATGTGCCAGGGATGGAGCAGGGATACCGGTAGGTTCGACCCATGCGTTCGATATCTGCGCGGGCCTCGAAGGCCCCGTTTGTCGGATTGTAGTGAATACCGCTTAGATGCACATGTGCCATCGCGAGTCTCCTCTTATTTGAATTACCGGATGCGCTGCCGCACGGCATGTTTGAGAAGTGCGCGTTTCACCGCTGAAGGCTCAAGGCTGGCGGGTCCATCAACGCGGCAATCGAAGTGGAGCGGACCGTTCTGCGTCGGTAAGATAACGGCGCCTTCAAAACCGCGGCCAGTGTAACGAACGTCGTTCAACGTGATCATGCTCTTCCCCTATGCAGGTTTCGTATCAACAGCATTTGCTTACACAACATCTGGGGACAGTTTTGGTTCCCGTGAAGGGGTGTGCCGTTCACGAATCCGTGCAAGCCTCTGATTTAATAATATTAATCTTGAGCATGGTGCGTATTCAGCCTTGTTTTGCAGGCTGAATACGAATGCAGGACGTTCGGCAGAAGATCGCCGTTCAGGCGTTCGGCGTCACTGCTTGCGGCGAATTTAGCTCTGCGATCACGGCTTCGGCGGCCTGTTTCGGGTGCGGATCACGCCAAATCGGGCGTCCCACCACGACATGATCTGCCCCGTTTGCAATGGCTTGCGCAGGCGTCATCACCCGCTTTTGGTCGCCAAGGTCGGCGCCGGCGGGGCGCACACCTGGGGTGACGATCAGCTTGCCCTCGGCCTCTGACAGTGCCCGGATCAGCGCCGCCTCTTGCGGCGAGGCGATGACGCCGTCGGCTCCGTTCGACAGTGCGATCCCGGCTCGTTCCTGCACCAGATCAGGCACATCACCGGGTTTGAGGCAGGACGCATCCAGATCGCCCCGGTCCAGCGAGGTCAGGATCGTGACGGCAAGGATCTTCATCTCCGACCCGCCTTTACCTTCGGCCGCCGCCCGGACCACATGCGGATCGCCATGCACAGTTAGAAAATCATGTCCAAACCGCGACAGACCGCGCACGGCCTTTTCCACCGTCGCGCCAATGTCAAAGAGCTTCATGTCGAGGAAAATGCGTTTGCCGTGTTCATCCGCCAGCTCATTGGCGAGCGCGAGGCCTCCGCCTGTGAGCATCCCAAGCCCGATCTTGTAGAACGACACCGCGTCACCGATCTTTTCCGCCAGCGCCAGCCCTTCCAAGGCGTTTTCAACGTCGAGGGCAACGATCAGGCGGTCATCAGCGGGCATGGCACTCTCCTAAGCTATCGCCTCCCGCTAGACGTCTGCTGGCGGGCCGTCAACCGGATCGCGCTGTGCACAGAGGGTCGCGCGACTCTGTTCCAGATGGGGCAGGGCTTCGGCGAAAGGCAGATGGCCCAGCTCTGTCATCACCGGAGCGAGGTCCTGGCTCAGATCCGCATCTACGCGTCAAGGACCGCCAATCTTGCAGACTTCATCCTCGCGATCTAGGAGCGGTTATTGCGCGGATTGATTGTCATCGTGATCAACCTCAGTTCTTTCACACAAACGGTCAGGTGGGTCCTCGAGGGCTTGGGAACCAGAAAAGCCGACGCAATCTCAGGCAGTGTCCGTCCTTCTGGTCATCGGGACAGATGCCTTACGATCCCGATTTTGACGGCAGTTACCGAGCCGCTGCTACCCGCCACACTGCTGAGAAGCGAACGCAGCTCTGCCCCGACTGAGGCTGCGTTGGATCTGCCTGCGCTTACTGAGCAAGTCTGATAAGCCAAAGATGGAACAGCCGCATCTCTCAACGGGGCGTTCTTGATTTCGGCCCGCCTCGCTCCCATCTTTGTGAAGAGGCCCAAGGGAGCTGTGCCGCGAAGCGGGCGGCTCCATAAACCGGGCGCTTAACAAAGGAGAGACTTCATGGACTTGTCGAAGTTCACGGAGCGGTCGCGCGGTTTCATTCAGGCCGCTCAGACGATCGCAATGCGGGAGAGCCACCAGAGGCTCGCGCCCGAACACCTGCTTAAAGCATTGCTGGACGATGATCAGGGGCTTGCCGCCAACCTGATTAATGCCGCGGGCGGGGATGCCCGCACGGTTCTGAATCACGTCGATGTGGCCCTGTCTAAGTTGCCGCAGGTCACGGGCGACTCTGCGCAAACCTATATGGACGGCACGACCGGCAAAGTTCTGGCCGAGGCTGAAAAGATCGCGAAGAAAGCCGGTGACAGCTTTATTCCAGTCGAACGGATGCTGATGGCGCTTGCGATGGTCAAGTCCAAGGCCAAGGAGGCGCTGGATGCAGGGAAAGTATCTGCCCAGGGACTGAACGGCGCGATCAACGACATCCGCAAAGGACGCACCGCTGACACCGCGTCGGCGGAAGAGGGGTATGATGCGCTGAAGAAATACGCGCTCGACCTCACAGCGCGGGCCCGCGAAGGCAAGATCGACCCGATCATTGGCCGGGACGAGGAAATCCGTCGCGCCATGCAAGTGCTCAGCCGCCGGACGAAGAACAATCCGGTGCTGATCGGCGAACCTGGCGTGGGTAAGACCGCGATTGCCGAAGGTTTGGCGCTGCGCATTGTGGACGGCGACGTGCCAGAAAGCCTCCGCAATAAATCCCTCCTCTCGCTCGACATGGGCGCACTGATTGCAGGCGCGAAATACCGTGGCGAGTTTGAGGAACGCCTGAAGGCTGTTCTGGCCGAGGTCACCGAGGCCGCTGGCGAAGTCATCCTCTTCATCGACGAAATGCACACGCTTGTCGGTGCAGGCAAAACCGACGGCGCGATGGACGCGGCTAACTTGATCAAGCCTGCGCTCGCCCGGGGGGAGCTGCACTGCGTCGGCGCCACCACCCTCGATGAATACCGTAAATACGTCGAAAAGGACGCCGCCTTGGCCCGCCGGTTCCAGCCGTTGCAGGTGCAGGAGCCGACGGTGGAAGACACCGTGTCGATCCTACGCGGCATCAAAGAGAAGTATGAGCTGCACCACGGCGTGCGGATCAGCGACAGTGCGCTCGTCGCTGCTGCGACGCTCTCTCATCGCTACATCACCGACCGGTTCCTGCCGGACAAAGCCATCGACCTTGTTGATGAAGCAGCCAGCCGTTTGCGGATGGAAGTCGACAGCAAACCGGAAGAGCTTGACGCGCTCGACCGGCAGGTGCTGCAGCTTCAGATCGAGGTCGAGGCGCTGCGGCTGGAGGACGATCAAGCCTCCAAAGACCGGCTTACTAAGCGCGAGAAAGAGCTGGCCGATCTGCAAGATCGCGCGGCTGAGATGACAGCGAAGTGGCAAGCTGAGCGGGATAAGCTTGAAGGGGCGCGTGGGCTTAAGGAGCAGTTGGACCGCGCCCGCGCCGATCTTGAGATCGCCAAGCGCGAAGGCAATCTGGCCAAGGCCGGTGAGCTTAGCTACGGCGTTATCCCGCAGCTTGAAAAGCAGTTGGGAGAGGCGGAAGACAGCGATGACCTGATGGTCGAAGAGGCTGTGCGCCCCGAACAGATCGCTTCTGTCGTTGAGCGCTGGACTGGAGTGCCGGTGGCCAAAATGCTCGAAGGCGAGCGGGAGAAGCTTTTGCGGATGGAAGATGGCCTGCACAAGCGGGTGATCGGTCAGAACACCGCTGTGACGTCGGTGGCCAATGCTGTGCGCCGCGCTCGCGCTGGCCTGAATGATGAAAACCGCCCGCTGGGCTCGTTCTTGTTCCTCGGTCCGACTGGTGTCGGTAAGACCGAACTCACGAAGGCCGTGGCCGAGTTCCTGTTTGACGACGACAACGCGATGGTCCGCATCGACATGTCCGAGTTCATGGAAAAGCACGCGGTGGCCCGTCTGATCGGCGCGCCTCCGGGCTATGTGGGCTATGATGAGGGCGGCGTGCTGACCGAAGCTGTGCGGCGCCGTCCGTATCAGGTGATCTTGTTCGATGAGGTCGAAAAGGCGAACCCGGATGTGTTCAACGTGCTGTTGCAGGTGCTTGACGATGGTGTTTTGACCGATGGTCAGGGCCGCACCGTGGATTTCAAACAGACGCTGATTATCCTGACGTCGAACCTCGGGTCACAGGCGCTGAGCCAATTGCCGGAAGGGGCGGATTCGTCTCAGGCACGGCGGGATGTGATGGACGCGGTGCGGGCACATTTCCGACCTGAATTCCTCAACCGTCTGGATGAAACTGTGATCTTCGACCGGTTGGCCCGCGCGGATATGGATGGGATTGTGGACATCCAGCTTGCACGGCTGCTCAAACGGCTCGCGGGGCGGAAGATTACGCTGGAGCTTGATGAGGGCGCGCGAAAATGGCTCGCGGATGAAGGCTACGATCCGGTGTTTGGTGCGCGTCCGCTGAAACGGGTTATTCAACGCGCCTTGCAGGATCCATTGGCCGAGATGTTGCTGGCCGGGGATATTGTCGATGGATCGACCGTGTCGGTTTCGGCTGGACCTGACGGGTTGATCGTGGGCGACCGGATCTCGTCGTCCAATCGGTCAAAGCCGGATGACGCCGTCGTTCACTGACCCGCACTATTAAGACTTGTGGCCGCGCTTGTCGCGCGGCCGACATCTCTTGGTTGCAATTGCAGGTCGCAAAAGCCGTCGCATCGAGATTTTCGGGTCCGTCGTTCTCAGTTTTGGGGGGTCTGAGAAAATCTGCATAAAAGTAGAAAGACTTTGGTAACGAGTGTTAATCGTTAAGAAAGGCTGTCGAAGGATGATCGGGAAAGCAAACCTGATCGGAGCCTGACATGTTACTTGACCAGACCTTCCCCATCGACTTGCCCCATGCGGTCCTTGATGGGTTGCCCAACCCTGTTTTTGTCAAAGATGCCCAACGCCGGATGACGTGGATCAATCCGGCTTTTGAAACCTTCTTTGATGTCGACCGCGCCTCCATCCTTGAGACCGATGGCCATCGCCTCATTCCCGATTGGGGCGATGCTGACCAGCCGGGCAGCGATCGCCGCATCTTGCGCACTGGCGTGACCGAGGATGTGCATCAGACCGTTTTTACGGCCAACGGACATCCGAGGGAAATGTTGATCCGGAAATCCCGTCTGGACGTCCCGGAACAACCGCCATTGCTGCTGGGGATCATGCATGACGTGTCCGACGTGATGCGGGCAAATGCGCTCCTCCGCGAGGATCGATCGCATTTGGCCGACCAGGCCAAACGTCTGCAAACGCTGGCCGATTGTGACACGCTGACCGGGGCATACACCCGCCGCGCTTTGTTCGAGCGGGTCCAGCAACTGGGCGACACGGGATTTGGATTGATGTTGATGGACATTGATCACTTCAAGAAGATCAACGACCGGTTTGGACATGCCGTCGGAGACCAGGCCTTGGTTCATTTTTGTCGCGCAGCGCGCGGCTGCCTTCGGTCCGATGATGTCTTCGCGCGCGTCGGCGGTGAGGAGTTCGCCGTGGTTCTTCCCTGTCGCGATCGCGCAGATCTGGCGGGCGTTGCGGACCGAATCAGGCGAGAGGTGGCGGCGCATCCTCTTCCCACTCCCAAAGGTGTGCTGAAAATGACCGTCTCAATTGGTGGTGCTTCCGTTGGGCGAGGGGCCGGGGATGCCAGCGCTGCTCTGGCCGCCGCGCTTGAGGCTGCGGATCAGTGCATGTATCGCGCAAAACAAGAAGGACGGAACCGCGTCGTTCTTGTCGAATAAGCCTCGCGGGTTTGGGTTTTCGTGGTAGGGTCCGCTTCATGGATCCGATCACGCTTTCTTTTTATGCCGTTGTCTGTGGATGTCTGAGCGCCGCCGCACCCAAGTTACCGGGTTTGCCGATCCGGCTGGGTGTCGGGGCCGGGGTCGGCATATTGGCAGCGACGATATTGCCGCTCATCAAAGACGCTCTGCCGGGCTATTGACGCAGAGCGGGCAGACCGACGCCCGTCGCTTCAAACCCGCCATCTGCCGCAATGCACTGACCGGTGACGTAACTGGCCTTGTCAGACAACAGAAAGGCGATGACCTCAGCGATTTCCGGTTCGGTGCCATAGCGGTTCAGCGGAATCGCATCGTGGTAGGCGTCAATGATGTCCTGGCTGTGGACCGCCATTGCAAGTTTGGTCCTGACCGGGCCGGGGCAGACGGTATTTGCGCGGATGCCGTATTCCCCGAGTTCTATCGCTTGCTGTTGGGTCAGTTGGATGACGCCAGCTTTTGATGTCCCATAGGCAACCCTCAGTGTCGAAGCACGCAAACCTGAGATGCTCGCGATATTGACGATAGCGCCGTGGGTGTCCTTGAGCGCTGCCGTTGCCGCCTGGGTGCATAGAAACACGCCATCGAGGTTGGTTTCCATGACCTGCCGCCAGCGCGCGAAATCTGTCTCTTCGATGGGGCCGAAATCGGCGACGCCTGCATTGTTGACCAGGCCATCAATACGTCCGAAATGCCGAAGGGTTTCGGCAATCATGCCCTCCACAGCGGCGGGGTCGGATACGTCGCAATCGATGCCATGGACATTGTTTCGGGCTGTGACCGCATCCGCCAATGCGGCCCCGTCTCGGTCCACCATCGCCACCTGCCAGCCTTGCGCCAAAAGAAGGTCGGTTGTCGCCAGCCCGATCCCTCTGGCCGCGCCTGTAATAATCGCTGTCTTCATGAAAGAGACCCTGCCGCGCTGGGCAGGGTCTGTAAATGCCAACTGCATCGTTGTGGGTTGAGACCTGCACCCGGAAGGCTTTGATGCAGGTCCCTTGTACCGCGTCCTACATCGGCGGCAAGATGACCGTGTCGATGACGTGGATCACGCCGTTGGACGCAGAAATGTCTGCTGCCACCACGGTTGCGTCATTCACCATCACACCACCTTCGGTCATGATTGTAACGTCTGCACCGTTGACGGTGGTTGCCATCATATTGTTGGTCAGATCTCCGGACATCACCTCACCTGCCACGACATGGTAAGTCAGCACAGCGGCAAGGGCTTCCGGATCTTCGAGCAGGCCCTCGACGGTGCCTTCGGGCAGGGCGGCAAACGCCTCATCCGTGGGGGCGAAGACGGTGAACGGACCCTCACCCTTCAACGTGTCAACAAGGCCCGCTGCTTCAACAGCGGCAACCAGCGTTGTGAACGTGCCTGCCTCTACCGCAGTGTCCACGATGTCCTTTTCGCCCATGGCGAAGGCGGCGGTTGTAGCAAGGCCAACGGCTGCGGTGGTGGCCATAAAAGTACGACGAAGCATTTCAAACTCCTTTCAACAAGATACCCCATTGGTATCGAAAGGGTTTACGTGCCATTCGTCTTGCGGTTCACAGGGGATATTCGCCGATCCAGTTTGACTGAAAACAGGCTGGCGCTAGGCCAGGCGCCTCTTCAGCTTCCAGTCACATTGAGTTGATCAGCGGCAAGAATCCGCACACGAAAAGAGCCCCAACCTCGGGCTGGGGCTTTTAATCTGGTCCCTTGATTGAGGGACTAGTTGACCTCGAAAATTGGTTCAAACACGAAGAAATCGCCGGAGGAGAGATCGGACAAACCAACCCCCTCAAGCGTCACCTGACCCGAGGGTCCTAGGTCAATAACGGCGCTTCCATCCACCTCACTGAGCAAACCAGGCGCAGTCAGCGGATCAAAGATGGCATAGGCGGAAAGGTCGATCACATCGAGCCCGATTTCGAAATCGGTGATCGTGTCAGTGCCAACATCGCCTGCAAAGACAAAGATATCCGCGTCCGCGCCACCGGTCAGTTCATCGTTCCCGAGGCCACCGAACAAGGTGTCTTCACCCGTGCCGCCGCCCAAACGGTCATCGTCTTCACCGCCCTCAAGCAGGTCGTCGTCTGAGCCGCCATTGACGTTATCATTGCCTGCGCCGCCAAACAGATCGTCATCCCCGGAATTGCCGTTCAGGACATCCTTACCGAGACCGCCAAACAGCGTGTCATTATCAGACCCACCGCTGACATTGTCGTTGCCCTGATCGCCGTAAAGCGTATCATCGAAGTTGCCGCCATTGATCCGATCGTCATTGGCGCCGCCATAGATCAGGTCTTTGCCTTCGTCGCCAAGAATACTGTCATTGCCAGTGCCTCCAAAGATCGTATCGCTCTGCGACCCGCCCCGGATGCGGTCCGCGCCTTGATCGCCGTAGATCGTATCTTCGCCCTTGCCGCCCTGGATAATGTCAGCACCGTTGCCGCCTTCGATGTAATCGTCGCCGGAATTGCCGTTCAGTCTGTCTTTGCCTCCGCCGCCATAAATACTGTCATCGCCTTGGCCGCCCCAGACCTTGTCGTTGTTTTCGCCGCCATAGACTTCGTCATTGTCTCGGCCCGAATTGATGAGGTCATTGCCGAAGCCCCCGAAGATCGTGTCGTTGCCGGAGAAGCCGTTGTAGCTGTCGCCACCGCCAAGGAGATCAATCACATCGCTATTTTCGGTCCCGTTTAGCGTATCTGCGCCTTCGGTCGGACCGGGCAGCGCGGATTCGAGACCTGCATCAACCGCATAGGAGTAGCCCAGTGCACTGTCGAGATCGCTGATGACTTCCAGTTGGACCGTCTGATCTGCAGTCGCGGTGTAACTCAGGACCGTTGTGGGGCTACCGACGGTAAGGGTGGCGGATGCCAGGATGGTGCCGAATTGGTCTCTGAGCTGAAGCGCACCGGACGTAGGTATCGCATCGGTGCTAAAGTTGAGGCTGAACGTGTAAGCCGTCTGGTCTGTGACATCGAAGCTCGCCACATCGGCGCTGTCGATCACGAGAGGCCCCCCGACACCCCCGATGACCTGTCCCACATTCCCGATCAGGCGGTCCCCGTCTTCGATCGCAATGGTCCCAAAGTCATCGAGCCCGGCCCCATTCGATCCGGTTTCAAAAAAATCCGTCATATATCCGCTCCAATCCAGTCGCCAGCCAGCAAGCCAGCACAATTCGTCCGGTGGAAAACCGGCCACTTTCTATGATGCTCCGAGATACCCCCGATGCGCCTTCCCCGGGCGGCGGTGCCACAATCCTGCCGAATTTTGGCCCGCCTTTCGCCACAGGCTAAAAGAGCGTTAATGCAAGGGTAAAGAAATTTCTGCTTTCAAAGCCGTGAGTTGACCCGTTCGCGATCAATCTGTTGACTGGTTGGGGATTGTTTCCAGAAAGGGCTCACCATGTTCTCCAGCTTATCCATGACGGTATTTGAAGGCTTGGCGGTTGCCTTGATCCTGGTCGTTGGCGTGGTGTTCGCCGTTGTCGTGATCGTCTTCATAATCGATCGCACCCAGACCGAGGATGCGATCCGGCGAAATTATCCCGTTGTCGGACGGTTTCGCTATGTCTTCACCACCCTCGGCGAATTCTTTCGCCAATATTTCTTCGCAATGGACCGCGAAGAATTGCCGTTCAACCGCGCGCAGAGGGATTGGGTCAAACATGCGGCGGGCCAGCAAGGCAACACGGTCGCATTCGGCTCGACCCGCAACCTCAATGTTCCGGGCACGCCGATTTTCACCAATGCGGCATTCCCTCCCCTCGACAACCAGTTCGCCAGCACAGAGCCACTGGTGATCGGACCCGACGCCAAGTCGCCATACGAAGCGCCGTCGATCTTCAATCTCTCCGGCATGTCTTACGGCGCGATTTCGAAGCCGGCGGTTCAGGCGTTGTCGCGCGGATGCAAGGAGGCCGGCATTTGGATGAACACCGGGGAGGGTGCGTTGTCCCCCTATCACCTCGAAGGCGGGTGCGACGTGGTGTTTCAGATGGGGACGGCGAAGTACGGCGTTCGGGATGATGACGGCAATCTGGATGATGAAGAGTTGCGCAAAGTGGCGGCGCACCCGCAGGTCAAGATGATTGAGATCAAGCTGGCCCAAGGTGCCAAACCAGGCAAAGGTGGCATCCTTCCGGCAGAGAAAATCAGCGAAGAAATCCGCCAGATTCGCGGATTGAAAAAGGGCGAGGACGGAATCAGCCCGAACCGTCATGACGGGGTCGATGATTGGGACGACTTGCTCGATTTCATTGCGCACGTGCGGGACGTGTCTGGCCTCCCCACCGGGATCAAGACGGTGATGGGGGCCGAAGATACCTTTGCGGACTTCTTCGACACCATCCTGAAACGCGGTGCCGCCAGCGCCCCAGACTTCATCACACTCGACGGTGGGGAAGGGGGCACGGGAGCGGCACCGATGCCGCTGATTGATTTGGTCGGCGTTTCGATCCGTGAGGCCTTGCCGCGCGTTTCCGCCATGCGGGACGAGCGGGGTCTGAAGGACCGGATCCGCCTGATTGCGTCCGGCAAACTGGTCAATCCCGGGGATGTGGCATGGGCGATGTGCGCGGGGGCCGACTTCGTTGTCTCCGCCCGTGGCTTCATGTTTTCGCTGGGCTGCATCCAAGCTCTTAAATGCAACAAGAATACCTGTCCCACGGGCATCACCACGCACAACCCGCGCTTTCAGAAGGGGCTGGTCGTTGAAGAGAAGTGGGAAAAGGTTGCGGCCTACGCCAAGCAGATCACCAAAGAGGTAGAAACGATCGCCCATTCCGTTGGTGTTTCAGAACCCCGACAGATGCGCCGATCCCATGTGCGCATCGTGCAGCCCGACGGCACCAGCATCCGGCTAAGCGACCTGTATCCCGCCACCTGACGCTCCCTGTTTCATCTTGGCCAATACAACTCCCGCCGGAGGCAACCGCATTTTCCAAAATGCGGGTCATGGCGTTTGCAAACGCCAGCCCCTCGAATTTCGAAATTCGAGGAGCCGTCCAAACGTTACAAAGCCCCCGCGCAGAAGTGAGGCAAGATGAAGTGACGCGGCGCGGTCGCACTATATATACGGTTCAAGAACGAAGGAACGGAGACACTCATGGCCCACCGCTGGACAAATACCCTCACCCACGACGACGTGACACCGGAAGAGATCTGGTTGAACCGTCGCGCTGTGCTGGCGGGGCTGTCGGCGGCGGGGCTGGGGTCAATCGCAGGATCGGCCGCCGCCCAAGACGCGCTAGAGCCGACATCGTTCGATGACATCACCACCTATTGCAATTTCTACGAATTCGGCACCGGCAAATCCGACCCCGCCGCCTATGCCGGTCAGATGGTGACCGACAACTGGCAAGTGACGGTCGACGGCCTTGTCGACAATCCGGGCACCTACGCTCTGAACGACCTGATCGGCGACATGACGATTGAAGAACGCATCTACCGCTTCCGCTGTGTTGAGGCGTGGTCGATGGTGGTGCCGTGGAACGGGTTTGAGCTGGCCGATCTTCTCAACAAGGTCGGCGTGCAGGACGGTGCCAAATATGTGGCGTTCGAAACAGAGGTGCAGGAAGAGAACATGCCAGGCGTCCGCCGCCGGGTCCTCGACTTTCCTTATGTCGAGGGCTTGCGTTTGGATGAAGCGATGCATCCCCTGACCTTCATGGCGACGGGCATCTACGGCCGCGACATCCTCAATCAGAACGGCGCGCCGATGCGGCTGGTGGTGCCGTGGAAATACGGCTTCAAATCAATCAAGTCGATTGTCCGGATCTCGCTGGTGGAGGACGAACCCCCCGCCAGCTGGAACCTCGCTAATCCGCGCGAATACGGCTTTTACAGCAATGTGAACCCGAACGTGAACCATCCGCGTTGGTCACAGGCGTCTGAGCGCGTCATAGGGGCCGGGCTCTTTGGCGGGCGCCAGGACACTCTGATGTTCAATGGCTATCCTGAAGTTGCTTCGCTTTATGAAGGCATGGATCTGGCAGAGTTCTATTGATGCGCATCGCAGCACTGGCGGCTGCCGTCCTACTCGGACCTGCAGTCGAAGCCGAACCCCGCGCAACCGGTGAGGAAATGCCGCCGCTCGCGAGCCCCAATGCGATGCTCGATGATTTGGAGCTTCCGCTTGAGGTCATGACCATCTTCGCGCCTGAGGACTTTGCGGCAGCTATAGCGAGCACCGATGCGCTTGATCTGGTGGCCGAGGTCCACGACGTCAGTCAGGCTGGCCCCACCCCTGATGTGATGGTTGCCTTCGTCGGCAGCTGGGATCGGGCGCTGCAGGTGGCGTTCTCGCTCGACAATCGGACGCTGGGGATGCGGTATCAGGCTGCCAAGGACGCGGGCTTCGCGCTCGATTATACGGTCGAGATGACGGAGACCGGCCCGCTGCACATCTATACCATTGCGCAGGACATGGCGCCCTATGAGATCCCGACGCTCTGTTGGGCGCGATTGATCGTGGCCTCTCTATATATGGGTGACCAACCCGCACCCTTCACCTTGCTCGCCTGCACCGAAAGCCTTTCGGGCGGCTGAAACACCACTCAACACCCCGTGGGATCGATGACACACACCTTTTCAAACAGGCCGCGCGGGGCGATGTAAGCTCCAACGCAAATCAAAGAGCGCAGAGCCATGGCCATGACAGACCGTATCAATACCTTCGCCCGCAAGGTGCCGACCTGGGTCGTCTATCTGCTCTACTTCCTGCCGATGCCTGTCCTGTTCTATTGGGCGGCTACGAACCAGCTTGGCTCCGATCCCATTCAGCGACTTGAGCATGAATATGGCGAGATAGCGCTCCAACTTCTGATCATCGGGCTTGCGATCACACCATTGCGTCGGTTTGCCAGCATCAACCTTCTGAAGTTCCGCCGGGCAATTGGTCTTCTCGCCTTCGCATATGTTGTCGCGCATCTCAGCGTTTGGGTCGCGCTCGATATGGCGCTGCGCTGGGGGGAAATGTGGGCCGACATCTGGAAGCGGCCCTACATCACCATTGGCATGGCGGCCTTCGTGCTGATGATCCCACTGGCGATCACATCGAACAATCGGTCGGTCCGCAAGTTGGGGGCCAAGTGGCGGAGCCTGCACAAGCTGGTCTACCCGATCGCAGCCCTGGGGGCGGTGCACTATATAATGGTGCAAAAAGTGTGGGAGCTTGAGCCGATCCTCTATCTTGTCGTGATCCTCGCGCTCATAGGCCTGCGCTATCTGCCGAAGCGCGCGTCGGCACGGGTCGCCGCGTAGGGGCGACCCCACTCCACCACTCTCCGCTTCCTTTTTCCGGAACCCCTGCTAGCGTCGCGCCATGACACCGCGCGACACCCGATCTGCCACCCTGCTTATAATGGCACTGTTTGGACTGCAGCCGATGGCGTTTGGCGGATGGCTCGCGCTCATCGCTTATTTCAAGGTCGAGCTGTTACTGAGCGAAGGCGATTTGGCGATTGCTTTGCTCGGCATGCCGCTTGCTCTGATTGTGGTGCTGCAGATCGCCAGCGGAGTCGTGTCCCGGCTCGGGCCGCGCAAGACTTTCGTTTACCTGCTACCCGTGCAGACCGCATTAATGATCGGGCCATTTCTCGCCTCTGGGGTTGGATCTCTATTTATTGCGCTGGCCTGCATCGGTGGGGTGGTGGCGTTCATGGAGGTCGCGCTCAATACTTATGCCGGGCGGCTGGAGAAAGCGGCGAACACCTATATCATGTCGCGCTGTCACGGCTTCTGGGCGCTGGGCGTCGGGGTTGGGTCTTTTCTCACGGCGCAGCTTTTTGTCATTGGACCACTGGCGGCCGTTCTCACGATCTCTAGCGTAACGGCGGCTTTGGGCATGTGGGCGGCGACACAACTGCCAAAGCTGACGGGACAGGACGAAGGCGTTCCAGCCAAACGGCAGCGCATCGTGGACATGCCTAAGGCGCTCTTTCTGATCGCGCTCTTCATGCTGCTGGTGACGATGGTCGAGGGCGCGATGACCGACTGGGCGTCAGTCTATTTGACGGAGCGCTGGGATCGCGGTCCGGAGAATGCGGGGATTGCCGTGTCTGTCTTTGCCGGGTTCCTTGCTGCGGGCCGGTTTGCAGGGGACTACATGAAACGCAAGCTGGGCGCGCGTGGGGTTGCGCGTTTGACGGTCGGATTCGCGATTGGCGGATTGATCTGTGCAACGATCCCCGCCGGGCTGCCGGTTCTCTTCCTTGGGTTCGCTTTGATTGGCCTAGGCGTTTCAATTGGATTTCCGCTTGGGATCTCAGCGGCAGCGACCCTTTCGGATGAACACGAAGCTCAGAATATCGCAACGATGGCGATGATCGCGATGAGCGCGTTTCTTCTGGGGCCGCCCCTTATCGGGTTTGTCGCGGAATGGCTGTCCTTGCGAGTCGCTTTGGTGCTTCTGATTCCAGGCTTGGGGGCGGCGTTTTGGTTGGCGCAGGTCTTTCCGGAGAGGATTGAGGCTGAAGAATCCGACTCGTTGGAGTGAATCGGATGCGATTCACCTGTGACTCGGGGCTGACTCGTCGTTGAATCGCGGTGAGTCCCGCCCTCACTTGGGGGGAAGTCTGTGGATAACGCTAAATCTGGTGTTTGAGCCTGAGGGCGCCGGGCAATAAAATTCCAACTTCCCTTAGGTCCAACGTAGTAATCCTGCGTCAACCTACTGAAAACACGCGAAAAACAGGAAAAATCGCAAAAAATGCGTTTTTCTAAAAAAAGGGGTTGCGGACCCCCACCCCCAGACGTAAATACCCCCTCACCGGCGGCGCTGAGGGACACACCAACGCACCGACGGGGCGCCAACCGGGTCGCAAGACAACGAGACGCAGACTAAAAACCAGAGGTAATCGAGGCGGGGCGCGCCAAACAAGTTACGGCGCATCACTGTCAATTTTGTCTCTACGCTCTTTGAAATTGATAAGAACATGAAGAGATATGTGGGCGGTTTGGTTCATTTCGATGGATCAACCTTCTGTATATCGCGCTAGTAGGGGCAACCCGATGATCTAGTGTCAGCTTCACTGTTTGGACGGCTTTCGGTTTCTTATGAAACTGAAGCACAACAAACAGAGATGTCCCCCTGTGAACAGGGGGGACGATGTGCAGAGGTTCGAACGTCAAGGATAAGCTGGCAACAGCTTTTCAACTTGAGAGTTTGATCCTGGCTCAGAACGAACGCTGGCGGCAGGCCTAACACATGCAAGTCGAGCGCACCTTCGGGTGAGCGGCGGACGGGTTAGTAACGCGTGGGAACGTACCCTTCGGTAAGGAATAGCCACTGGAAACGGTGAGTAATACCTTATACGCCCTTCGGGGGAAAGATTTATCGCCGAGGGATCGGCCCGCGTTAGATTAGGTAGTTGGTGGGGTAATGGC
>JBCBCS010000055.1:0-18052 GCA_038530475.1 Pseudomonadota bacterium | reverse complement strand
ATCGAAGGACGAACGAAGCCCGGTTGGCTCTTGAGGTTTTTGAGTTGAACCTCCCTGCAATGGCTTATCTACTCGCCAACGGTGCCAATCTCGGCCCAAAGCTGCCGCTCGTATCGGGTTTGTGATGCTGCGACGCCGCGCGCGAAAGCAGACCTCGGTTCCCGCAGAGATTTTTCGATAATCGACTGGCTGAAGAAATGTGGAACCTGACGCTATTATAGCGTTCTGTATTCTGACGTAGGATTTGAGCGCAGTAGGGTGGCTGCGGTTTGTGCGGCGTTGCATCAAGGGTCCTGAGGCTCGACTGGGCTTCAACAGCTGCCAAAAAGTTCCGGGGCCGCTCGACGCCGCCTTATGAATTGGCGAATTTCAGTCATGCCGGTTCAGGTCGTGGCGCTCTTTGCCAATTGCAAAGCTAGAAGGCGTGAGAAGTAGCGCGCTTGGCTCAGATTGCCGCCTGTGAACCACAGGCCCGGCTGCTGCGTTTCCACCCACATATTGCGCAGCTCGCCGATCCAAGGGCCGGGGTCACCCTTGGTCCCGGAGCCGTAACCCCAGCAAGGGCCAACGCGGGCGGCGATCTCTGGGCCGATCAGGGCGGCGACCCAGTCTGTCATATCCCCGTAGCCGGTGGCGTAAACCACAGCATCGGCGGTCAATGCGCTGCCATCTTCCAGGTGTAAGGCCCGGGCGCTGAGGTGGCTGATCCCATGGCCCGAGCGCACGGCGATCCTCCCGTCCATCACCATCTTCGCTGCGCCTACGTCGATGTAGTATCCGGAGGCTGTGCGACGGTACTTCATCCCGAGGCCCGTGCCGTCTTCGGCGAAGTCCAGTGCAAAGCCGGCATCTGTCAGCCGCTGGTAATAGGCGCTTTGATCTGCGCGAATGCCGTCCCAGATCGCACGGTGGCGCGTCTCGAGCAGGCGCAGAGGGACCGAGGCTTGCAGGATGTCGGCCCTATCCGTCGTGATACCCCGCGCCACGGCCTGAGCGGAGTAGAGCGGGCCAAGCACCTTGTCGCAGTAGTCGCTTTGCCGAACGACCAAAGACGATGAGCGCTGGACCAGGACCGGCCTCGCGCCGATTTGGGCCAGGTCGGAGGCGATGTCATGGGCGGAGTTGTTGGCACCGACGATGACGACGTCTTTGCCTGCGTAGTCTGGGTTCAGCTTGAAGGCGCTAGAGTGCATTTGCGGGCCTTCAAAGAGGTCTTGCCCGTCGAAACTCGGCACATTTGGAAAGCCCGAGAGGCCCAGAGCCATGACGAGATGGGTCGGCCGCAAGGTGGTTCTGACCCCTGCGCGCAGGACTTCTGCGGTCCACGCCGCGCTGTCATGGGACGCCGCGGTCAGGGCGGTGTCCGTCCAGATGTTCAGCCCCAGCTCATCCGCATAGGCCTCGAGCCAGTCGCCCATCTGGTTTTTGGGGGTAAAGACCGGCCAATCCTCTGGGAACGGTTTGAACGGCAAATGGTCGTACCACACGGGATCATGCAGAACGAGGCTATCATAGCGCGACCGCCACTGATCCCCGACGCGGGGGTGTTTGTCGATTATGAGGTAAGGCACCCCGAGGTCGGCCAGCTGCGCACCCAGCGCAAGGCCGCCCTGGCCGCCGCCGACCACCATAACAAAGGGGGCGTCCTCGGTCGGTTTGGCCTGTGGCCGCACGGCAAGGTCGTCAAGTTGCGTAAAAAGTGTCTCGCACAGGCCATCGGTGCAGCGCAGGTAGCCGCGCCCTTTTCCGTCGGAAACGGAGAAGCTGAAAAAGCCTGCTTGGGCCTCCGCGCCATCTTCGAAAACGACTTCCGAAAGGCGCGCGGCGGGGCCGTTCAGGGCTCCAAACGCTGCGATGGCGTCGCGGCCTTCGATGGTTTGCAGCGTCCCGCCAAAGGGCAGGTAGTCGCGCCAGAACCCTGCGGGCTGAAAGAGGGCCGCGATGTCTGGGGCGCGGCCTTGGTGGATAGCATCGGTGAACTGAGTCAGCCAAGCAGCGGCGGACATGGTCGCTAGAAACCTTCTTCGCTAAAGGCCGCCAGGGCTTTGGGATCGGGCGGCACGACCAAACCGGGGCTGGACGGCAATTCGACCGCCCCGTTCTGGATGTTGATGACGTCACCGCTGAGCTCAGTGCGCAAGGCGTTGTCATTGACGTCAACCTCGCAAACGGACGTGTCTCCCAGCGCGGCGCTGATCGACAGGGCGGCCATTTGGCCAACGGATGTGCCCATAAAATGGGGCCAGATCGCGACGCCATCAGGTGCCTCAGCCGCCAGATCAAGAGCGCCAGACATCCCGCCCCATTTGGCGACGTCGGGTTGCAGAAAACGCACCCCAAGCCCCGCCATTCTCAGAAAGTTTTGGGTACCATAGATATTCTCGCCAGCCGCCAATGGGATGCCTGTAGCCCGGGCGAGCGCCTCCCAATCCGCCGCGGGTGCATCCGCGCGCAGTGGCTCTTCGGCAAAGTACGGCGCGTAGTCTTCGATGGCCGCAAGCGAGGCTTTGGCATCCTCAAGGGACCAGCTTTGGTTGCTGTCGACCATGATCCGCGCGCCTTTAGGGCAAAGCGCGGCGGCATGCTCGACAATCTGTGTGTTGCCATGCTCTGCAAAGCCGATTTTCAGCTTGAAATGGCTTTGGCCAAGGCTGGCGTGGTGCGGGATGAGACGCTCAAGATCCTCGGCGTTGATTGACGTAGCATAGGACTTTGCATGACCTTTGCCGAGTCCCATGACCTGGGCAAAGCTGGCGCCCAAACTGCGCAGGCATAAATCCCAGAGCGCAGTGTCTATGCCGGCGAGGATATGCTCGAACACCTCGGTTTGGCCGACATGCAAAAAGTAGACCGAGAGTTTTGCACGCAGCGCGTCGCCCACTTCGCGCGGGTCCGAAAAGCTGAGACCGTTCAGGTGGCCCGCGATCACATCCTCGATGATATGGGCCTTGTGCAGGTTGGCGCGGGCCGGGAAGTTCGCCCAAACCTCGCCCCAGCCAAAGCAACCCGCCGTGTCTTCAATGCGCACCAGCAGCGCGGGACGTGTTGGCATGCTCCCAAGCGCCATCTTGGGGGATACACCGCTCTTAGCCCGTATCGGGATCGCCGAGATGCTGGCAAGCGTTATGGTGCGCGTGAATTGCACCCTACCACGCCACGTAAGCCGAATGTTCGGAGGTGTAAAAATTCACCGCCGTGGGGCCAACGGAATAGGCTCCAACGCCTGAATTCTTGATCCCGCCAAAGGGCATGTTGTTGTCTGGCACCGTGCCGTGGTTCACGTGGATCATCCCGTTCTGAGATTCCGCGAGGAACCGCTGGATCAGGTCGTTGCGGTTGGAAAAAAGCGCGGAGGTCAGGCCGAACTCCGTCCCGTTCAGAATCTCCATCGCGCGGTCGAACGTGTCGTATTCAAGGACAGACAGGACAGGGCCAAATATCTCGTGCTGGCCCGCCGTTGAGCCGTGTTCGACATCGTCCAAGATCGTGGGTGCGTAGAAAAAGCCATCTTCCGGCGCGCCCGGTGCCGAGCCCCCCGTAAGGGGCTTTGCGCCTTCGGCAATGGCTTTGGCGGTTGCGTCGCACACGTCCTGCCAATGGGGCTGGTTGCATAGCGGGCCAATGTCGCTGGCCTCGTCCATGCCCGGCCCCATGCGCATGGTGGCGGCCTTGGCGGACAGGATTTCCTTGGCTTCTGTGGCGATGTCCTTGTGCACGATCACGCGGCTGATGGCGGTGCAGCGCTGGCCAGATGTCATGAACGCCGCGCCCATTATCTGGCCGATCGCGCTCTCCAGGTCATCGCTGTCATTCAGGATCGCGCCATTCTTGCCGCCGAGCTCCAGCTGGACCGGGATCAGGTTCTGCGCGGCCGCGGCATAGACCAGCTTTCCCGTGGGCACAGAGCCGGTGAAGCTGACCCCATGGATATCGCCCGTCGCAATGGCCTCAGACGCGGTTCTGCCAGAGACCATGGCGACCTGGATCAGGTTTTCGGGGAAGAATTCCTTGGAAATCTCCGCCAGAAGGAAGTTGGCCGCGGGCGTGAACTGCGACGGCTTCATCACCACCGCATTGCCAAAGGCCAGGGCCGGGCAGATTTTGCGCATTGGCGTGGAAATGGGGAAGTTCCACGGGCTAATGCAAAAGATCACCCCGCGCGGGCGGCGCAGGATCTGGTTGGAAAAGCCAGCACGGCCTGTCGCAATCGCCATCGCGCCCATGCGCGCCGCCTCGCCCACGGAAAAGCGCCCCTCGGCGCAGGATTTCATCGTCTCGCCCTTGCTTTCGCGCAAGAGCTTGCCTTGCTCCAGCGTACCTGCGGTTGCCAGCTCATCCGCGCGCGCCTCAACCGCGTCGATGAAAGCATTCAGGCGTTGGGATCGCTCCAGCCCCGGCACTTTGGCCCATTCGGCCTGGGCTGCATTGGCGCGCGCGGTGACGTTTGCCAATTCGTCCGAAGACATCATCCCATAGCGGCCAATTTTCTCGGAGGGGTTTGCCGGATTGACCGTTTCAAAACCCTCAGGGCCTGCGCCAAATTCAAAGCGGTAGCTCATGTCTTTTTCTCCATCACGCCGCGCACCGCACCGAAAATCGCCGGAGCATCGAGGCCAAATTTGTGCATCAGATACGGGGTTGTACCCCCCTCGCAAAAGCGGTCTTGGACTCCCACGCGTTTAAAGGGCAGGCCTATGCCTTCGTCCATCAGAACTTCGGCCACCGCGGAGCCAAGCCCGCCGATGATCGAGTGGTTCTCTGCCGTGACGATGGCGCCTGTCTTGGCCGCGCTTTCCAGGATCAATTCGGCGTCGATGGGCTTGAGCGAAGCCATGTCCACGACACGCGCCTCTATCCCGTCGCTGGCCAGTGTCTGTGCGGCGGCGAGGCTTTCGGACACGCACAGCCCGGCCGAGATGATCGTCACATCACCGCCATCGCGGCGGATCACGCCTTTGCCCACATCCAGGGTCTGGGGCCCAAAATCGGGCGGCGTGGTCTCTGGCCGTTTCATGCGTAGATAGGCTGGACCGTCCCATTCGAGGGCCAATTTGACCATTGCGGCATGGTATTCTGGCCCCGACGGTTCAAAGATCGCCATATTCGGGACCGCGCGCATGATGGCCACGTCCTCGATGGCTTGATGAGAGACGCCAAGGAGCGTCGCCACCCCTGGCAAAAACCCCACGATTTTGACGGGCAGGTTCGGATAGGCCGCCTGCATTGTGATCTGATCGAGCACCCGTTTAGTGATAAAGGCGCAAAAGGAATGGCAAAAGGGGATCTCGCCCGACCGGGCCATGCCGCCTGCCATACCTATCATGTTGGCCTCGGCAATGCCGACATTGTGGAACCGCTCGGGCAGCTCGTCCCGAAAGCGGTCGGTTTCGGTCGGCGGTACCAGGTCGGCACAAAGCGCCACGATGCGCGGGTCCGCCTGCGCCGCCTCGACCAGCGCGTCCCCATAGGCGCGGGGCAAGGGTTTGAAGGATCGATTGATGAAATCCGCGGCTTCGAGGGGCGACAACGTCTCAGCCATTCACGATGCCCCCGTCAATATTCAGAACCTGCCCGGTTATGTAAGCCGCATCCTTGGAGATCAGAAAGCGGATCGCGCCAGCGACATCCTCAGGCGTGCCCAGCCGGGCCAGGGGAATTTCGTTCAGGATGTTTGCGGAACCCCGTTGCGCAATCATGTCCGTGGTCATTGAGGTCTCGATAATGCCCGGTGCAACAGCATTCACACAAATATCGCGCGCGCCCAGCTTGCGCGCCAAAGCCCGGGTGAGACCCACAACGGCGCCCTTGGCCATGCTGTAGGCAACATAACTTGCCGCCCCGCGGTTAAAGGCAAGTGATGAGGCCAGCACAATCTTGCCCCCTGGTCCAATCCGCTCCGCTGCTGCCCCGGTCAGGTCATAGGCGGTGGCCGCATTGGCGTGCTGCATGTCGTCATAAACCGCCCGCTCGCCCACAGGCATGTCATCTGGGGTAAAGACCCCAGCGAGATGAACCAGGGCATCAATCTTGCCTTCTGGCAGCGCGTTTTGACAGGCGCTCAGGCTGCCGAGTTTGCTCTGAGTCCAGCTGCATTGATCACCCAGCTTGCCCGCAAGCGCGCGTAGGCCCGTAAGGTTTTGATCCACCAAATGAAGGCGCCAACCGTCTTCTGCCAACCTTGCGACCAAAGCTGCGCCAATGCCACCGGCCGCCCCCGTGATCATTGCCAAGGGCGCGGTCATAGCTGCGCCTCCAGCTCTGCGCGGGCGGAGGCCGCGACCTCGGGCGGAAAGCGTAGCTGATGGAACATCAGCCCTTCGAGCGAGGGCACGCCCTTGCCCATCAACGTGTTCGCCTTGATGAAGCTGGGCTTGCCCTTAGTGCAGCGCGCAGCGTCGAAGGCCCCCAGGAGGGCCCCGATGTCATTGCCATCGACCTCTTGGCAGGCAAAGCCAAAGCTTGCCATCTTGTCCATCAGCGGCTCTAGGCTCATGACCTTGTCCATGGTCCCCTCAGACTGGACAAAGTTGTAATCGACGATGAACACCAGATTATCGAGCCCCTTGGCCCCGGCCAGCATCGCGGCCTCCCAGATCTGGCCTTCTTGCATCTCGCCATCGCCGACGATCACATAAAATCGGCTGGCGCGGCTCTGACGTTTGGCCGAAAGCGCGCAGCCAATGGCGACGGAGAGCCCCTGGCCGAGCGAGCCGCAGGTCGCCTCCACAAAGGGACCCATGCGCTCGGACGAGTTTATCTCGAGCGTGGAGCCATCGGTGACATAGGTGCTCAGGTCCGCCACCGGAAAGAACCCGCGTTCGGCCAGGGTGGCGTAGAAAATCGCGGTGTTGTGGGCGGTGGTCAGAAAAATCCGATCCCGGTCCGGCCAGACCGGATTGGCCGGATCCAACGTCGCTTCGGCAAAATAGACCGCGGTGAAAATATCCGCCGCGCCAAGCCCTTGCTGCACATATCCCTGCCCTGATGGCGCGACCATATTCACAACATGCAAGCGCAGGCGCGTGGCGATGGCCTCAAGCTTGGCAAGATTGTGTTTCTCTTTCACGCGCAGTCTCTGTATGCTAAAAGATACAGACCTTTGTACCTATTGAATTGGGGAGGTTGTCAATATGAATCTTCAGTCGATGAAACGTGCATCCGTTCCGCTTCATGCGGAAGTGGCAGAGGTCTTGCGCCATCAGATCATGTCTGGCGACTTGACCGCTGGCGCCAAGCTTCCGGCCCTGCGCGAGTTGACCGCGCAGTTGGGCGTTGCGCGCATGACGGTGGTGCAGGCCATGAACACGCTGGAAGAAGAAGGGCTGATCGAAAAGCATTCGGGCAGGGGCACCTTTGTGCGCGCCGTCAAACGGCCTGCACGGCACACAATGCAGATGAAGGCCGATATTTCGCAAATCTACGAGATGGTGGATCAGATGGAGGTGTCCGTCACGCAAAACGAAGCGTTGATCGAAAAAACGCCGGATGGGCGTTATTTAAGGGCGATGACGCGGATTCACGGACGCATGGGCAAGCCGTTTTGCCAGGTCGATATCAAACTCGATGACCAGATTTTTGACCGGGCCCCAGATCGCTTTGCAAGCGAGATTGTGGTGTCGGTCCTGCGTGATCTGGGCGTGCATGTGCACAAGGCCCGCCAAAATGTGACCATCGCCCATGCTGATTTTGCCATGGCCCAGGCCCTTGGCATCAAGGTGAATTCTGCGGTTTTTCGCGTTCTGCGTGAATTTCAGGATGGGGACGGGCAACTGATCTATTCGGCTACACTGTCTTATCCGGGCGATATGCTGGAGCTTGAGATGGAGTTTGCCACAAGCGCGGACTGAAATGCATGCTTGACTCATGGAGCGCATGGCACAAAGGTACGTACATCTAGACCATCAATGGCCAAAAGGCCGTGGTGCGAAGCAGGGAGGGCTTCAACATGAAACTGATGAAACTGGCGGCCGCAGGTGTCGCGGCACTGACGCTGACGGCAGGCGCGGCTTTAGCCGAGTGGCCCGAAAAACCGATCACCTACGTAGTGTCCTTCGGCGCGGGCGGAAACGCCGACATCGTCGCGCGCTTGAACGCCGAAGTGCTGAGCGAAAAGCTGGGCGTGCCGGTCAATGTGGTCAACAAGCCCGGCGGCGCGCATATCCCCGCCACCATGAGCGTTCTGGAAGCGCCCGCAGATGGCTACACCGTCTTCAACTGGTCGCCGCCCAGCTTCATGGTTGTTCCGCTCACGCGCGAGACGCCTTACACACCACTTGAGGATTTCATCCCGCTCTATGCCGGCATCTCGGCGTCGAACGCGCTTTATGTGGCGGCAGACAGCCCCTACACCACGTTCGAAGAGTTCGTCGAAGGCGCCAAAGCCAACAAGTTGACCATGGGCGTCAATAACTTTGGCGCACCGCCGAACCTGTCTGCGGTTCAGATGGCGTCCGAGTTTGGGCTGGAGTTCAACACCATTGCGCTGAAGACCGTTCCGGCAACGCTTGCCGGTCTGATCGGTGGCCAGGTCGATGTGGCCGTTGGCCAGGTCGCTTCGATCCACGCCTATGGCGACGAGATCCGCCCGCTGATCATCCTCGATAACGACCGCAAGCCCTACTACGAAAAGGACCTGCCCGGTGTGCGCACCGTGGGTGAGGCCTACCCGGGCAAAAACGCGGGCACATGGGTGCATGGCGGTCTGGCTGTGAAGGCGGGCACACCGCAGGAGATCGTGGACAAGCTGCTGGAGGCTTCCAAGTCGATGGGTGAAGAGGCGTTCATGGCCCAAATCCCCAAAGCGGTGAGCTATGACTGGACCCATGGCGTGGACGAAACCACGGCGTTGATCCAGTCCGGCATTGATCTTTATTCTCCGCTGCTGGACGGCCTTGGCCTTCTGAAGAAGTAAGCACACCACACAGTCACACCGTGCATGAGTGCGCGGCGTGACTTTATTCCCGGGGCACGTCCATGCTGAGCCAGCGTGTTGCAAACCTTGTTCTCGTGGTGATCACCGTTTGCGCTTGCGGGTATTTTGCATGGCTTGCCCAAGGGTTCACGACCTCGGGCCTCTTAGCCAGCGCCGGACTGCCATCGAAGTTCTTCCCGCAGCTGACACTTGGTCTGATTGCGCTCTGTGCTGTTCTCGTGGGATACGCGTACCTGACGCGCGGCGCGGAAGGCGGTGACGAAGCGCAGACCGTTTTTGCAAATGGGCACGAGGCACGGCAAGGAGTGCTAATGCTCGCCGTGACCGTCGCGTGCTATGCGATCTGGCGCAACTTTGGCTTTTTGCCCATGGCGCTGCTCCTTGGTCCGCTGAGCCTGCTTGCGATGGGGGTGTTCAAACCTCTGATCTATGTGGTCGTCCTGGCTTTGACCGCAGCGGTGACGCTCGTTTTCACATACGGCCTTGGGATTCAGTTGATCTAAAATGCTTGATGGTGCTGCACTTCTGTCCGCCTTGGGCCTTCTGGCAGAGCCGCTGACGCTTGCGCTATTGGTTCTTGGTATCGTGCTTGGGCTGGTCATAGGCATTCTGCCCGGCCTTGGCCCGCCAATTGCCATCGCGCTGGCCCTGCCGTTCACGTTCTATATGGATACGGTGCCGTCCATGGTTTTGCTGCTGGGGATATACTCGGCAGCGATTTATGGCGGGTCGATCTCGGCCATCGCTGTTGGAATACCCGGCACCGGCGCGGCCATTGCCACAGTGCTTGATGGCAATAACATGTTCAAACAGGGCCGCGGCGGCGAGGCGCTAGGCTTTTCGCTCACAGGCTCCATCATCGGCGGGCTCTTCTCCGCTGTGTGCCTCGCGCTGATCGCGCCATTCATGGCGCAGCTCGCGGCCAAATTTGGTCCGCGCGAGTATCTCGCGATCTCAGTCTTTGGTCTCATCGTTGTGGTTCGGGTTGCGGGGCAGAGCTTGCCCAAGGGGCTGCTGATGGGCGCGCTGGGGATTTTCCTGACCACGTGGGGCTTGGATGAGCTAAACGGGACGGAGCGCTACACCTTCGGCAACTACAACCTTTATGAAGGGCTCCCCCTGGTGCCCTTCCTCGTTGGCCTTTTTGCCATGTCCGAGGTGCTGATCGGCGCCGAGCGGGCGGCGCGCAAGGTCGATTTCTCGCTGGAGAGCCTGACCGTCAAATTGCCGGGCCTAAAAACCTTGGGGCGGATGAAGGACGTGATCCTGCGTTCCTCCATCATCGGCACGGTCATTGGCATCATCCCCGGCGAAGGCGCCGCGGTCGGGGCCTTCTTTGCCTATTCCGAAGCCAAACGCCGTTCGAAGACTCCAGAGAAATACGGGACCGGCATTCCCGAAGGCATCCTGGCACCGGAGACGGCGAACAACGCGACTGTGGGCGGTGCGCTGATACCGACCTTGACGCTCGGCGTGCCGGGCTCACCCGCTGCTGCGGTCCTGCTTGGCGCGCTGCTTATCCAAGGTTTGACCCCCGGGCCGAAGCTTTTTACCGACGAGCCAGACCTGATGTATGCGATCTTCATTGGCCTATTCTTCATCAACATCCTGATGATGTTCATTGGCCTGATCGCGATCCGCTTTGCCGCGCAGTTGATCCGGGTGCCGACGGCGGTGATCGTGCCCACGGTGCTGCTGCTGAGCTTTGTCGGGATTTACTCAGTGTCCAATTCGTTCTTCAACGTCAGTGTCCTTCTGGGCGCAGGGATCCTTGGCTATCTGGTGCGCAAGCTGGGCTATTCGATTGCGCCGCTCTCCATCGGGTTTGTGCTGGGCCCGATCCTCGAAAACTCTCTGCGACAGTCGATCACAATCGCGGATGGCTCTGTGCTCAAGTTCTTTGACACACCCATCGGTTTGACCATCTACGCAGCGCTTGCACTTACGATCCTGTGGGCCCCCGTGACAGCAAGGCTCAAGCGATGACGCAGCCCAACATCCTGATCATCTACGCTGACCAGATGCGTTATGACGCGATGGGCTGCGCGGGCAATCCGGTTATCCGGACGGCGAATATTGACCGGCTAAGCGCTGAGGGCGTGCATTTTGAAGAGGCCTATACCAGCTATCCCATCTGTTGCCCCTTCCGGGCGTCCGTGCTGACCGGCAAATACGCCCAAGGCCACGGGATGATCCAAAACCACTTCCCCCTGCGCGGCGGCCAGGGGTTTCTGGCTGAGTATCTGAAGGATGCAGGCTATCAGACGGGCTATATCGGCAAATGGCATTTGGAGGGCGGGCCAAAGCCGGGCTTTGTGCCCCCGGATCGCCGGTTTGGGTTTGACCATTTTGTCGGTTTCAACCGCGGCCACGACTACCGGTCTTCGATTTACTATGACGATGCCGGCCAGGCCTATCATTCCAAGCGCTACGAGCCGGACTATCAGACCGATCAGTTTCTGGAGTTTATAGACAGCGCAGCGGGCAAAGACGCCCCCTTTCTCGGTTACCTCAGTTATGGCCCGCCCCATTTCCCCATGGACATGCCGGACCACCTGCGCCGGATCTACAAGCCCGAGGAAGTGCCGCTTCCCGCCGGCGTGCCAGACCCCGCGCTTCAGGCCCGCGTGCAGGATTTTCGCACCAATGTGCTCTGCGGCGGTGATCCGCGTTCGGGGCACAAGAGCCATTGCAGTCACGAGACCAAGCCCGTGGGCGAGGTGGAGACAGAGGCCGAAATCCGTGAGTTCATCGCCGAGTATTACGGCATGATCCACAATATCGACTGGAACCTGGGGCGTATCTTGAACGCACTGGATTCCCACGGGATTGCCGACGATACCATGGTGATCTTTCTGAGCGATCACGGCGATATGCTAGGCCAGCACGGCTCGTTCTGCGGGATCAAGAACCAGGGCTTTCGCGCGTCGATGCATGTCCCGCTCATCGTGCGGTACCCCGCGCGGTTCAAACCGCAGCGGACGGGGGCGATGATCGACGTGGGCGTGGATATGATGGCGACCCTGTTTGATCTGGCGGGCATCGACATGCCCGAGGGACGCGACAGTCAAAGCTACTTGCCGGTGCTCGACGGCGCAGCGAGCGAGCATCGCGATCGCCTCTGGTACCAGGTCTTCCGCCAGACCGGGGGCAACCCAATCGAGTACACGCCCTACGCAGAGCGCGGGATCAGGTCCAAGGACTGGCTTTATGTCCGGCGCAAAGATCACCGGGCATATCTCTATGACCAGCGCGCGGACCCGGATGAGCAAACCAACCTCGTGGATGATCCGGCCCATGAGGCGATGATGGACCAGTTTGATGCCGACCTTGCAGCCCACATGGCCGCGACCGGGGACGATTGGGACATGGCCGCCGATTTCCCACCGCCCGATTGGGTGACCCATGCGGAGGCCAAAGAACACCTTGAAACCGTCCTTCTTCCCAACGCGATCCATGTGACCTGATGCTGCTTTCCGATCTCACAACCATCGACCCAGCTCCTTTTGACGAGATCAGCTTTGATCTGGCCACGCGACGCAAGGACGTGATCATCATGAGCGCTGACTTGAGCAAATACTGCCAGGTCGTGCGCGTCAAAAACGAGCTGCCGGAACAGCATCTCGACGTTGGTATGGCAGAGCAGAACCTATTGTCGGTTGCGGCGGGTGTGGCCAAGGGCGGCTATATCCCGGTTGCCACCTGCTTTGCCTGCTACATCACGCGGCGCGCCTATGATCAGATGATGATCTGCATGGGCACAGGCAGCGGACCCGGGACCAACCAAGAGACTGGTCCGACTAATATTGCCATCGGCTTTACCCCCGGCATCGCGAACCCCGCCCGCATTCACCATCAGGCAGCAGAGGACCTTGGCATGGTGCGCGCGATCCCGAACGCCACCGTGATTGACCCCATGGACCCCACCGATTTTCGCGCTGCCGTAAACGCGGCTGTAGACCTGCCAGGACTGACCTATATCCGCGGCCATCGCGGCGACACCCCGCGCCTTCTGGACCCTGACAAATTCACCTTTGAGCTGGGCAAAACCTACCGACTAAAAGAGGGCAAGGGCATCGGGATCATTACAACGGGTCACGCCACGGGCTGGGCGTTGGAGGCCTCTGCGCTGCTGGAGGCGCGAGGGATGGACCATTCCGTGCTGCATGTGCCGACCATCAAACCGGTGCGCGAAGCGGAGATCGCGGACTTCGCCTTTGCCCATGACCGGATCGTGACGATCGAGAACCATCAGGTTGTCACGGGGCTGGGGTCCTTGGTGGCCGAGATCATCTCGGACATCGGGGGCGGGCCGCGTGTCACGCGCATGGGCCTGCCCAACACATGGGCGCCAGGGGGGACCATGGGATACATCCGCAAAACGCTGGGTCTGGACGCGGAAACGCTGGCCCAGCGGATCGCGCAGGTGGCGGCATGAGGCGCAATCACTCCGTTCTCGATCTTGAGATCATCGCGGCCAAGATCCGCGCCCATGTGCTTGAGATCAGTCGCCAGCGCGGCGGCTACGCGGCTCAGGGCGTCGCGCTGGCGGATATCGCGGCAGCGCTCTATTTTGACGAGCTACGCCCGGATCAGAGCGGCTGGTTCCGCGACCGGTTTGTGCTGTCCAACGGCCATGACGCGATCATGACCTACGGCGCGCTGGCCGAGACGGGCCATTACAGCATGGACGATCTGCGCACGATCAACGCGGATGGCTCCTGGGTCGATCAAAGCCCGATCGAGGGCCAGCTGGGCTTTGAGATGACGGCAGGATCGCTCGGCCAGGGCCCCAGCCAATCGGCGGGTCTGGCCTGGGCGCTGCGGCATCAGGGGTCGGACGCGCGGGTCTACTGCCTGTTCTCGGATGGCGAGCTGCAAGAGGGCAATGTTTGGGAAGGCGCAATGTTCGCGGCGCATCAGAAGCTCGATAACCTGTGCTACATCATCGACAACAATGACATGCAGGCCTCGGGCCATGCCGCCGACGTGATGGGCGTTGAGCCCGTGCCAGAAAAGTTCGAAGCCTTCGGGTTCAAAGCGCGCCGGATCAGCGGCACGGATATGGGCGAGCTGCTCGATACCTTTGCCGAGGCGCGCGCCACGAAGGGTAAACCCTACGTGATGATCTGCGACACGCGGCTGTGGGACGGGATTGATTGCCTGCAAAAGGCTCTGCCGATGGCGCATTACACCGCCAAGGGCGCTGTCGAATGGGACGCTGGCGTTGCCGAAATCACAGCAACCCTGGCTGCTTTGGAGGCGCGCAGACATGGCTGATGCACCGCTTTCAGGAAAAGTTGCCGTCGTGACTGGGGCGGGGCGCGGCATTGGCCGGTCAATTGCGCTTGCCTTTGCAAAGGCGGGAGCGGACGTTGCCATTTGCGCGCGACGCGCGGCGGAGCTTGACGCCACACGCGCTGAGATCAAAGCGCTTGGACGCACCTGTTTTGCCCAAGCGACAGATCTGGGTGATCCAGCTGCCACCGCCGCATTCTGTGAGGGTATCGTTGGCCACTTTGGCGCAACGGACATCCTCGTGAACAACGCCGGAGCCTATTTGGAGCGCGGAGCTTTCGAAGACAGTGACCCCGATCTGTGGTGGAAGACCATGGAGGTGAACGTGCGCGGCCCCTACCTGATGACCCGCCACTTGCTCGGCTCCATGCGCGCGGGTGGAAAGATCATCAATCTGACCTCTGGCAAGGGCTATTCCGCGGGGGCCAACAGCAGCGCCTACCACATCTCAAAAGCAGCGCTCAACATGATGACAGACGGCCTCGCCAATGAGCTTTGGAGCCTCGAGATCGACGTCAATAGCCTCGTTCCAGGTCCAACAGCCACCGCCACATTTGACAACGCGGCCCCGGGCACCGAACGCAGCCCAGAGGATATTCTGTCAGGCGGCGCAGGCGCCCTACCGAAAGGCCTGCCCGCATGGGAACGGGTCAAACACCCAGACGAGGTTGCAGCCTTGGCGCTTCAACTGGCCAGCTATCCAAGGGGCGGGCCAACAGGGCAGGTGTTTTCGCTGGCCAGGCGCCCAATGCGCTAAATCCGCGGATGCGATGTGATACTCCGTGTGTCGCTTGCCTCAGTCGTTTTTTTGAGCACACCACACCAAACCGCTCCAAAATTCTGTCGCGTCTTGGCGGTCTTTACAGCTGTTCTAGGGCTTCGATCCAGCTGACGGCCTTGAATTTGGGATCGAGAAACGTGTTGGGACACGGGTTTGCTTTGCGCGCTATCGGCTACCTGAACGTCCGCTTTTTTTGTCTAAAGACCTGCGATGCTGTGTTGTAGCGAATGTCGGCTTTCCGCCGCAAGCCGGTCCAGCGAAGAGTCGTTCCGCTTTCGGCCATACGGCACGATGTCACAGCTTTCGTGCTCGCGTCACTGCTTTTTGATGCATCTTCTATCAAGATCAACAGCTTAGCGGAATATCTGTCACACCTTTCGAAAGGACATCCACAGAAGTCAGGCTCATAGAAGCGCACCATTGCAGCACGAAACGGGTCGCAATCCTGCGGTCCGTCGTGTGGCAAGGAGTAGGATCGTGGCAAAGTTCACTCAAGATCAACTGGCGCAGCGGTGGCATATGTCACCGTGGACGCTGGAGCAGTGGCGCTGGCTCGGGAGGGGGCCGAGGTTTCTCAAGATCGGGGCGCGCGTTAGCTATGACGAAAGTGTCATGGAGGACTTCGAGGCCGGGCAGACCTGTCAAAATACGCACGGTCCGATCGGGCAGGAGGGCGAGTGATGGCGAAGAAGTTTCCAACAAACAGGATCAAGTCGCACTTCATCTACACGGTCTGGGAGATTTCGCATCTCCTGGGATGCCACAAGAAGACGGTCATCCGCTGGATCAGGCAGCACGGACTGACGGCCGACACGAGCGTCAAACCCTGGCTGATCGAGGGGCATGAGCTCAAGGCATTTCTCGGCGCTCGGCAGTCGAAGGCGCGCTACAAATTGGCGCTCCATCACTGCTACTGCTTCGGCTGCAAATCGCCTCACGAGCCCGATGGCAAGATCGCCGATTACACACATCTGACCACTTCCAGCGGGCAGTTGATCGGCCTCCGCCCACAGGCACGTGTTTGCAGCTTGCCTGCCCAAACTTCTCTGCCAACAGTTTCTGCAAAGCGCGTTGCACCGGCGCGATCTTTGAAGCGGAGAAATGGCTCACCAAAGCAACGCGCTGGTGCTGGTCAACGGTCTTTTCCAGTGCGCCCGCAAAAGAGTCTAGGCCGCCGGAGAACATCAGGACCCGGGTCGCTTTCCAGGAACTGTCCATACCAAAGTCGAAGTATTTGAACTGCTCCGCTTCCGGTTCCGCCTTCGGGCTGAAATCAAACTCGAACCGATCACCAGACAGAAACATGAGTGTCTTTTCCAGTGTCGCCGAAACATCGCCGCCCGACCAGAACGCGTAGTCCCGCACGGGCATTTTGATGATGAACCGCCGGTGCCATTTGCGTCCCATGTTCTGATCCGCGGAACCGCCCCGGCTGACCGCGGCATCAACGCCATAGACAAGTGTTGCGATCTCGAGCAGGTCCAGCGCCCGATCCGGCAGGTATGACACAAGGCGCTGGTTCAGACGGCTGATCCGCAGTTTGACGCCGACGGTTTTGCCTTCGATCTCGAACCGTAATTCCTCGTCTCCACCGCTCCTCGTATCGGTGGGCAGACAGTTAATTGCGTACTCAGGCACCAGCCCGCCGCGGCCCAAGTTCGGACCTCATTTTTTTGAAAGCGTACTGCGTGAAGCGATCGATCGACGCCTGGTCAAGTGCCTGTTTCTGCCAGACGGTTTTGCCGTACCAGCCGCCAGAATATTCCTGCACGATCCGGGACGCCTCGAACGTGTGCTGCGCGAGCGCCTGTTGAAAAGCGACGCGTTCAGCGTCGGACGCGAACCGCTTGTCTTGTCCGGTGTGATTGGCGAGTTCCCGGCTCAGGTAATAGTCGAGCGACCGATAGGTCAGGCGCGCGAAGAAATCCCGGGCGAGCACCGCGAATTGTTCACCCGAGGCGAATTTTCCCAGTGCTGCGCGGATCTCCTGTGGAGTTGGCTCGAACAGTGAGGGCAATTAGTCGCGCAGTTGAACAGACAGAGTTTCGAGCAGTGCTGACTTCACGAGTTCACCTGCATCCGAAGAGAACCTGGCCTTGAAGCTCTGCCGGTCGATCGCCATTCCAAGCTCTGCCAGCAACCCGGTGACAGTATCCAAATCATGCGCAGCAACTCCAATGTCGGCCAGCGCGTCCTCGAACCCCGGCGCCCGGGCCAGCAGGGGCAGACGCACTAGCAGCGAACTGACAAATTGGAATAGCGGGTCCTTGCTGGCGCGCGACAAATCCCGCTCCGAGGCCTTCGCAGCCGCCTCGGCAACTAGGTCGAGCGGCACATCGGACTCCAGCAGTCCTCCCACCTCCCGCCATCGCTTCGACCGCGGCAGCTTCCCGAGCCTGGTGTGGCCCATCTTGCTCCTCCCGTTTTGCGAGAAGTTGAGGCATCCACAGATCAAAATCAAAGGTAAATGGCGTTCAGTTGCTTACCCTGCGCTTACCTCCGCAATACAGATAAAATCTGGAAAGTATCTAAACAATTGAAAGTATTGGCGATCCCTGAAGGACTCGAACCCTCAACCTGCTGATTAGAAGTCAGCTGCTCTATCCAGTTGAGCTAAGGGACCGCTTGCCCTGTCATGCCGCAGGGCGTGGATCGAGACAAGTGGGATTGCTCAGATCGTGCGGGTCATGAAGGCGCTGAGCGGGTCGAACCGGTAGGACCCGAAAGGCGGGCAGGGAATGAACCCCTCGCTATGGTAAAGCGCGCGGGCCGTGGCAAAGCTGTCATCGGTGCCCGTTTCAAGGCTGAGCTGGGTCACACCGCGCGTCCGAGCCAGATCGATGAGTCCGATCAGGATCGCGCGGCCGACACCGCGCCCGCGCGCCGTGTCCGTGGTGTGCATCGACTTCAACTCACCATGCCCCGGCGCGATCAGCAGCAGCCCGCCAACACCCAAAAGCCGCCCATTATCGCGCGCGCCGAGCAGGGTCACGCCCGCCGCATCAAGGGCCGCGGGATCCATGACATGGCAGCTTTCTTCG
>JBCBCS010000054.1:0-18071 GCA_038530475.1 Pseudomonadota bacterium | reverse complement strand
CGGAGGTGGTCGTCCCGACATGGCGCAGGGCGGCGCAAAGGACGCGTCCAATGCCGACGCGGCGATCGCGGCTGCCGAAAAGGTGCTGCACTAAGCCAGTCGGCTAGAAACGCTCCATGTCCAGCAGGACCGTCCCGGTCGCGATCTGCGACGCGAAATGGCACGGGTCGTCTTGTTGGCTAAAGTGCAACCAGACCTTCTGTCCGAAAATCTCAGGTGCGAGGAACAGGATCGGTACGTTCAATTCGTCCCGGCTGATGGTCCGTTGAAACCGCTCTTCTATCAGGTTGTCGCGGTCGCCGCCCGGTAAGGACAGGAACTGCATGGCATAGGCAAGATATTCCTGGCCGACGATGCAGTTTTCGAACGGACAGGGCATTGCGTCGGTGGCTGCGTGGGTCACTTCATGAACGATCAGGCTTCTGTAGAAGGTGTCGGGCGGCAATGCCCGATAGATGCTGTCTGACGACAAGATACCCTCTATGTCTGCGGGTGGTGCGATCTCGATCCGGTCGGTCCCGCAGTGGAACTGGCCGAAACAGTTGTCTGGCAGGGTGTCCACCACCGCAAGCGTGATCGTACGATTGAGGGTGATTTCGCAGTCGCGCAGCTGAGCGTTCGCCGTGGCCGCGTCGGCGCAGATTTGCCGGGCCAGCGCCGCCGTTGGTGCATCGACTTCGAATAACGGATTGGAACACGCAATCGGGTCTGACGCAGCCACCGGCACAATCAGACCGACTAGAAGGACAGAGAGGACGCGACACCGCATACGTACCTCAACCTATGGTGTAATAACCTCAGGCTATGCGATCTGGTGCGTCAAATCCAGTCGAGGAGGGTCAATTGTCTTTCTTGGCCATGCGCTTGCGTTCATGCGGATCGAGATACCGCTTGCGCAGACGCACCACGTTCGGCGTCACCTCAACCAATTCATCATCGTCGATATAGGCAATCGCCTCTTCCAGCGACATCCGCACCGGCGTGGTGAGACGCACCGCTTCGTCGTTGCCAGAGGCCCGGACGTTGGTGAGCTTTTTGCCCTTGAGAGGGTTCACCTCAAGATCGTTGTCGCGGTTGTGTTCACCGATGATCATGCCCTGATATACGGCCTCTTGCGCACCGATGAAGAACTTGCCGCGATCCTCAAGGTTCCAGATCGCATAGGCCACCGACGTGCCGTTCTCCATTGAGATCAGAACACCCGCCCGGCGGCCCGGAATTGCGCCCTTATGGGCGGCCCATTCGTGGAACACGCGGTTCATCACACCGGTGCCGCGCGTGTCGGTCAAGAACTCACCATGATAGCCAATCAGGCCACGGCTGGGTACGTGCGCGATGATGCGGGTCTTGCCGCCGTTCTGCTTCATCTCAACCAGATCGCCTTTGCGGGCACCGGTCAGCTTTTCGATGACGGCGCCGGAATATTCGTCATCCACATCAATAGTGACTTCTTCGACAGGTTCGTGCCGCGTGCCGTCAATCTCTTGAAAGAGCACCTGCGGGCGTGAGATCGAAAGCTCGAACCCCTCACGGCGCATGTTTTCAATCAGCACGCCCATCTGCAATTCGCCGCGCCCTGCAACCTCAAACGCTTCGCCGCCCGGCGTGTCGGTCACGCGGATGGCGACATTGGATTCGGCTTCTTTGAGCAGGCGTTCGCGGATCACGCGCGATTGCACCTTCTTGCCGTCACGCCCCGCAAGCGGGCTGTCATTGATGCCGAAGGTCACGGTGATGGTGGGGGGATCGATCGGCTGTGCGGGCAGGGGCGTGTCGACCGATGTCGCCACGATGCTGTCCGCGACGGTGGCCTTTGACATGCCGGCGAGCGTGACGATGTCGCCTGCCTCGGCCAGATCAATCGGCTGCTGGCTGAGCCCGCGGAAGGCAAGAATTTTGGTCACACGGAAGTTTTCAATCAGTTCGCCATCGCGGCTCAGCGCTTTGACGCTTTCACCGGCCTTGAGCGTGCCGCTTTCGACGCGGCCGGTCAGAATGCGCCCGATAAACGGGTCGGAGCCGAGGGTGGTGGCGAGCATGCGGAACGGTTCTTCGCGGGCTTCAACCTGCTTGGGGGCCGGCACGTGATCGAGGATCAGGTCGAACAGCGCATCCAGGTTTTCGCGCGGACCGTCCAAGTCAGCATCGCACCAGCCGGAGCGGCCGGAAGCATAAAGATGCGGGAAATCCAATTGTTCTTCAGATGCATCAAGCGACGCGAAGAGGTCGAAACATTCATCCAGCGCCCGGTCAGGTTCGGCGTCGGGCTTGTCGACTTTGTTGAGCACGACGATGGGGCGCAGGCCCAGCGCCAGCGCCTTTGAGGTCACGAATTTGGTCTGCGGCATCGGGCCTTCGGCGGCATCGACCAGCAGGACAACGCCGTCGACCATGCTAAGGATGCGTTCCACTTCACCGCCGAAATCGGCGTGGCCGGGGGTGTCGACGATGTTGATGCGGTGGTTCTTCCATTCGACGGATGTGGCCTTGGCCAGGATGGTGATGCCGCGCTCACGTTCCAGGTCATTGCTATCCATCGCCCGCTCGGTCGTGGCTTGATTGTCCCGGTAGGTGCCGGATTGCTTCAAAAGTTCGTCCACCAGCGTGGTCTTGCCATGGTCTACGTGGGCGATGATGGCGATGTTGCGGAGTTCCATTAGGGGCCTCATGTCACTGCTTGGGCGGGCCATACATGGCTTGTCTCAGAAAGGCGAGGGGGCGTGATCTGATTGTGCGCTGCGCGCGCCTGATTTGTTTGGTGGGGGGCGCTGCCCCCAAACCCCCGGCATATTGTCGAACCAAAGAAACTGGGGTCAGTGGGTCGCCGTTTTGCTGAAGAGCTGGATAATGACGATGCCGGTGAGGATCAGCGCGATGCCGGCGATGGCCGGCCAATCCAGGGTCTGCCGGAAAACAACCCAACCGATGATCGCAATGAGAACGATTCCGGAGCCGGACCAGATTGCGTACATCACTCCGACGGGCATGTATTTGAGGGTCAGGGCCAGCAGATAGAAGGCGGCGGCGTAGCTTGCGATGACAATCAGCGACGGCCCGAGTTTGGTAAATTGCTGGCTGGCTTGCAGGGCGGTGGTGCCGATCGTCTCAAACAGGACAGCGAAAAAGAGGGTTACAAAATGCAGCGGCATGGCGGGGTCCTTTTGGGTCTGTGTGCCATAGCCCGGCCTGCCTCAGGTCGCAATGTAGCGATCGCGGCGATGGTTGAAGGCGATGATGACGTTAACCACGATAGCGCCGAGCAGGGACCACGCGACGATGGACAGCGGGAAGAGGGCCGCGGCGACGGTAAAAAGCAGGCCGTCCACAATGAGCTGTACGTAGCCCGCCTTGAACCCGGTCTGGTCTTGCACCATCAACGCGACGACACCCAGGCCACCCAGCGACCCGTTATGCCGAAAAAGGGCCAGCAGGCCGATGCCGACACAGGCGCCAAAGGCGACAGCAGCTGCGCCAGGATGCGGGTCCGACAGCGGTAAGCCATAGGGCAGAAGTTCCGTGACGATTGACAGCGCCGTGACACCGAGGATGGATTTCACCGTAAATTCGGTGCCCAGGCGTTTGTAGGCCAGTGCGTAGAACGGCAGGTTGACCAAAAAGAAGACGATGCCAAAGGACCAGCCGCTGAGATAGCTGATGATAACCGCAAGTCCTGCGGTCTGACCGGTGATCAAGCCAGCGGAGGTCAGGATATGGACGCCAAGGCCGGACAGCAGAACGCCTGTGGCGATGCCTTGCGCATCATCCATTGCGGTGTGGCGGACTTTGGTTTCATCGACTGTCATCATAGCGCGGATTTAGGGCAGGATTGCTGACGTTTCTAGGGGGCAAGCAAAAAAAGGACGCAGAGAGATCCCTGCGCCCTTTGATGTGCTTGCAGAAAGAGCGGCGTTACATGGCCTTGTTCAGATTCTCATCGATCTTCTCAAGGAAGCCCATCGTGGTGAGCCATCCTTGATCCGGGCCGACCAGGAGGGCGAGGTCCTTGGTCATGTGACCGGATTCGACTGTCTCGACGATCACTTTCTCAAGGGTTTCCGCAAATTTGGTCAGTTGAGCATTCCCATCGAGCTTGGCGCGGTGCTTGAGGCCACCGGTCCATGCATAGATCGAGGCGATGGAGTTCGTGGAGGTCGCTTCGCCCGCCTGATGCTGGCGGTAGTGGCGCGTGACGGTGCCGTGGGCGGCTTCGCTTTCCACAATCTTACCGTCCGGTGTCATCAATTGTGACGCCATCATGCCGAGGGAGCCAAAGCCCTGTGCCACAACATCGGATTGTACATCGCCGTCATAGTTCTTGCAGGCCCAGACGAACCCACCGTTCCATTTGATCGCGCAGGCGACCATGTCGTCGATCAGGCGGTGTTCGTACCAGATACCCTTTTCCTCAAAGGCAGACTTGAACTCTGCCTCGTAAACCTCTGCAAAGATTTCTAAAAACCGGCCATCATATTGCTTGAGGATGGTGTTCTTGGTGCTCAGATAGACCGGCCAGCCGAGGTTCAGGCCATAGTTGAAGGACGCGCGGGCGAAGTCATAGATGCTCTTGTCGATGTTATACATGGACATGAAGACGCCGGCGCTGTCAGCCTTGTAGACTTCGTGTTCAATCGTCTCACCGTCTTCGCCGACGAACTTCATGGTCAGGGTGCCAGCGCCCGGGAACTTCATGTCCGTTGCTTTGTATTGATCGCCGAAAGCGTGGCGGCCGACCACGATGGGCTGGGTCCAGCCGGGGACAAGACGGGGGACGTTGCGGCAGATGATCGGCTGGCGGAAGATCACACCGCCGAGGATGTTGCGGATCGTGCCATTGGGAGAGCGCCACATTTTCTTGAGGCCGAATTCCTCAACCCGGGCCTCGTCCGGCGTGATCGTCGCACATTTCACTGCGACGCCGACCTCTTTGGTCTTCTCGGCCGCATCAATGGTGATCTGGTCTTCGGTCCGGTCACGTTCTTCGATGCCGAGGTCATAATACAGCAGGTCAATGTCCAGATAGGGCAGGATTAGCTTGTCCTTGATGAACTGCCACATGATGCGGGTCATTTCATCGCCGTCCATCTCAACGATGGGGTTCTCTACCTTGATTTTGCTCATTTGCGTGGTCCCTTATGGCTGGCCATTTGCGTCATCGCATAGCGCACCTTAAGGGATTATGAAAGGGCTGTATGCGATTGTATACGGACGCAAGGCGGCGGTGTGCCGTCAGGTGACATGCTGTGCGAACCATGCATCAATCTGTGGGGCGAGGGCGGCCCAAAGGTCCGGCGCGCCCTTCTTAACCTTCACGCCAACGCGCTTTTGCAGCTGATCGCGGGTGACGTTGTAGTCGTGCCAGGAGCCGCCACCGCTTTTGAGGTTGCAGATAAGGGGCTGGGCGCGGTCGATGGCTTTGGCGAAGATGGCGTCTGGGGTCTTGGCGGCCTCAAATTCATCCCACAGGGCGCGCAGGGCCGGACGGTCGTAATCAGGCAGAAGTCCAAAAAGACGGGTTGCTGCGGCCTCTTCAGCGCGAGCTACGGCATCGGGATCGTGGCCGCCATGGATCGGGTGATCGCCAACGTCGATTTCGACGAGGTCGTGAAGGAGGAGCATGGTCAGCACGCGGTCCAGCCGCACGGGTTCGGCGCAGTGTTCCTGCAGGACGAGCGCCCAGAGCATGATGTGCCACGAATGCTCGGCTGAGTTTTCATGCCGGGATCCATCGCACAGGGTGGTGCCGCGAATGACGGTCTTGAGCCGATCCGCCTCCATCACGAACCGCATCCGAGAGGCGAGGGGTTCGCCCGGGCCGGGGCCTTTGCGGTTCAGCAGGTTTGAAGCCATCTGGTAGGCGTCAGGCCAATCGTCCTTGAGATCGGCAAAGCGTCCCGTCAGTTGCAACTCTGTCAGGATATCGCGGTCGGTCTGGGTCATGTTGGGATTGGAGAGAGCGAGAAACATTGGCTGCGCCTTGTCCATCATCCGGGCGTAGCGAGCGTCGGCGGTTTTGCCCGCTTCGAACTCATCCCAAAGCATGCGGTAATTGACGGCCTGATCGGCGGGCAGAAGGGCAAAAATCCGGTCGGCGGCAGCAGCCTCCTCCACCTTGCGGGCGTCTTCGTCATGCTCTTCAAACACCGGCTGGTCGCCCACGTCGATTTCCACGAGATCGTGGAGCAGAAGCATTTGCATCACGCGGGGAATATTCGCCCCGTCACGCCAATCGGCGAAGATCAGCGCCCAGAGGCAGAGGTGCCATGAATGCTCTGCTGTGTTTTCCAAACGGGACCCATCGGCCAGCGCATTGGCGCGGATCACGGATTTGAGCTTGTCAGCTTCGATCAGGAAGTCGAGCTGGGCTGGAATGCGGTCGGCTGGCGTTGGGATGGGCATGACGGGCTGCACCTGTTGTTACGCAACCGTGATGCCCGATGCGCCCCTAGGCTTCAACCGTTGCGTTCAGCCCTCTGGGTCCGGTTGCGGGAAATCAGCTTTCACCCGTGCAGCGTCAGGCCGGGTTAGGCCATGCCGCAAAAACTGGTCGAAATAAGCTGCGTCGGGAAATCCATCCCACGGAAAGAGGCCGACAAGAGCGTTCGCGAACGCTTCGACGATGGCTGGGTCGAGCGGATCGTCCCTCTGCAGATCTTCGCGTTGGGTCGTGATCCCGAAGGGTTGTGCATCATAGCCGATAATCGGCCATTGACCCGCCGTGAGCGGAGCGCGGTCCACGAGGATCGTGGCCTTCACGTCTTCGGCGGGGATCCGGGTGACGGTGCTTTTCGCAGTGGCGCGGGTGTCTGTGAGGTGGATCAGAACCCATTTATCATGCTCGCGGGCGACCTGTGCCAGCGCATGGCTGCCGTCGAGGAGCGGGATCAGGATGTGATCCGCTTCCTGCACCTCACAACCCCTTCTCAGCCTTGATCTGCGCCACCCGTTTGGAAAGGAACTTGCGCCCTTCGCGTTCAGCCAGTCTGATCCGAACTTCGGTCAGGAAGGCCTCTTCGAGGGTCTGGGACGCGGCCCCCAGCGCTTCGCCCATCTCAACGAACAGACGCGGTTCATCCAGTTGGTCCTGAAGTTCAAGAATGTCTTCGGCCAATTTCGCGGCGAGTTTATAGACACTTTCGGACATCAGCGGGTGTTCTCAGTCAGGCGGCGTTTGACGTAGGTCTGCACGCTCTCGATCATCGGATCCATGTGCGGGTCTTCGAAGAAATGGCCAGCGCCCTCGACTTCCTTATGGGTGATGGTGATGCCTTTTTGTTCATGCAGCTTATTGACCAGCGTCGTGGTATCCGCTGGGGGCGCGACGCGGTCAGCCGCGCCATTGATGATCAGACCGGAGGACGGGCAGGGCGCGAGGAAGCTGAAGTCATACATGTTGGCCGGCGGCGAGACCGAGATGAAACCAGTGATCTCAGGCCGGCGCATCAGAAGCTGCATGCCAATCCACGCCCCAAAGCTGAAGCCCGCGACCCAGCAATGTTTGGAATTGGTGTTCATGGATTGCAGGTAATCGAGGGCGGAGGCGGCATCGCTGAGCTCCCCCACGCCTTGATCGTATTCGCCCTGACTGCGCCCCACGCCGCGGAAGTTGAACCGCAGCACGGTGAAGCCCATGTTATAGAAGGCATAGTGCAGGTTGTAGACGACCTTGTTGTTCATCGTCCCGCCGAATTGCGGGTGCGGATGCAGCACGATGGCGATGGGTGCGTCTTTTTCCTTTTGCGGGTGGTAGCGCCCCTCAAGGCGGCCTTCGGGTCCGGGGAAGATGACTTCGGGCATTCAGGGTCCGTTCTGTTCTGTTTGTCCTGACTTAAGGGCCGGGGGTGAGGGGCTGACGTCAGATTGTTGACGAAAACGCTCAGGCACCTTAGAAGGATTCTAAATTGTGTTGCGACGCGGAGGCCGCGTGCAGTGATGGAGAAGTAATGGCGTGCCGGGGCGGCGTCAACGTGTGATGGCCGCAGGATCGGGGGGCAAACCTATGAAATTAAGCACCAAAGGGCGGTATGCAGTGGTGGCCCTTGCGGATATCGCGCTGCAACCGTCCGGCAGGCTGGTCTCGCTTGGCGAAGTCAGCGATCGGCAAAGTATCTCGCAGCCTTATCTGGAACAGCTTTTCGTGAAGCTGCGGCGGGGTGGATTGGTGGAAAGTGTGCGCGGTCCAGGTGGTGGCTATCGTCTGGCGCGGGCTGCGTCGGACATTCGGGTGGTCGATATCTTGGCGGCCGTTGATGAAACGGTGTCGGCGTTGCACACCGGGGCCGGGGCGTCTGGCGCGTCGTCGGGCAGCCGGGCCCAGAGCATGGCCAATCGGCTTTGGGAGGGGTTGAGCGCCCATGTCTATGTCTTTCTCCATCAGACGCGGTTGTCGGATGTGGTGGAGAATGAGCTGGCACCGTGTCCGGCGGTGCCGAGCCTCTTTGAGGTCGTGGACGGATGAGGACTTCGGGTCGATCTTCGATCGGATCCTGCGGATGGCGGGGCGCAAAATCTTGTAAAGATTTTGCGGGCAGAGTTTCGGGGAAACTCTGTGCCTTCGGCGAGAGTATTTTGGAACCAAAGAGGGGCGGCATTGCGCAGTCCCGGCGGAGGTCGCTATGACCGAGCGGGTCTACCTCGATTATAATGCGACGACGCCTTTGCGTGACGAAGCGCGGGCGGGGATGGTGTCGGCGATGGATGTCGTCGGCAATCCGTCGTCCGTTCATGCCGAGGGCCGGGCCGCCAAGGGGTTGGTCGAGGCCGCGCGGGCCCAGGTGGCCGACGCGATCGGGGCGTCGGGCGCGGATGTTGTCTTTGTCTCTGGTGCGACAGAAGCGGCGGCGCTGGCCTGCAAGGGACGCAGCCTCATGGGGGCTGAGGTCGAGCATGACGCCGTGCTGGGCTGGGTCGATCCGGTTTTGCCCGTTGATGAGGCAGGGCAGGTGGCTGTGGCCGCGCCAGAGCGATCCGTCTTGCAACTGGCCAACTCAGAGACTGGCATTTTGCAGAGCCTGCCAAAAGGCCTGGCGGTGTCCGACATCACGCAAGCTGTGGGCCGTATCCCGTTTGCATTTTCGTGGTCCGGCGTTGGGATGGCGTTTCTTTCGGCGCACAAGTTTGGCGGGCCCAAGGGGGTGGGCGCTTTGGTCTTCCCGCAGGGCACGGATATTGCCGCACAAATCACCGGGGGCGGGCAGGAAATGGGTCGCAGATCGGGGACCGAGAACATCATCGGGATCGCGGGCATGGGGGCTGCGATTGCCGCTGCGATGGACGATCTTGCAGATGGGGTCTGGGAGAGGGTTGCAGAATTTAGAAATATTCTAGAAAGCGGGGTTGAGGCGGCGTCTTCCACGACTATTTTAGTCGGGAAAGGGGTGCCACGTCTGCCGAATACAACCTGCATGCTAACCCCCGGCTGGAAGGGGGAGACGCAGGTGATGGCGCTGGACCTTGCGGGGATTGCCGTGTCGGCCGGATCCGCCTGTTCGAGCGGCAAGGTCAAGGCGAGCCGGGTCCTGAGGGCCATGGGCTATGCAGAGGATGATGCGGCGAGTGCAATCCGGGTGTCCCTTGGACCCGACACGACCCGCGAGGATGTCGACCGCTTTGTCGATGTCTGGACGAGTAAGAGACAACGCCGGCGCGATCGCGCGGCTTAATGGGGATAAGACGATGAACGTGGTAGACCAAGTGGACGTGAAAGACGGCGTAGAGCAGGAGACGGTAGATGCCGTCAAAAAGCTCGGCGGTGATTACAAATACGGCTGGGACACGGAGATCGAAACGGAATATGCCCCGAAAGGTCTGACCGAGGACATTGTCCGCTTGATCTCTGAAAAGAACAACGAGCCGGAATGGATGCTGGACTGGCGTCTGGCCGCTTATCGTCGTTGGCTCGAGATGGAAGAGCCGGATTGGGCCATGGTCGAGTACCCTGAGATCGATTTTCAGGACCAATACTACTATGCCCGCCCCAAGAGCATGGAAGTGAAGCCGAAGTCATTGGATGAGGTCGATCCGAAACTGTTGGAGACCTACAACAAGCTGGGCATTCCGTTGAAAGAGCAGGCGATCCTCGCCGGTGTCGAAGGGGCCGAGATGGAAGGCCGTGTCGGCGGCGGCGAAGAAGTGCGCAAGGTGGCCGTGGATGCGGTGTTTGACTCTGTTTCCGTCGGCACGACGTTTCAGGATGAGCTTAAGAAGGCCGGTGTGATCTTCTGCTCTATCTCCGAGGCCATTCAGGAACACCCTGAATTGGTAAAGCAATATTTGGGCAAGGTGGTGCCTACGACGGACAACTTCTATGCTGGGTTGAACTCGGCCGTCTTTTCGGACGGGTCGTTCGTCTACATCCCGAAGGGCGTGCGCTGCCCGATGGAGCTGTCGACCTATTTCCGCATCAACGCGGAAAACACCGGCCAGTTTGAACGTACGTTGATCATTGCAGATGAGGGCTCTTACGTGAGCTACCTTGAGGGCTGCACGGCACCCAAGCGCGACACCGCCCAGTTGCACGCGGCGGTGGTTGAGATCGTGATCCTGGACGACGCTGAGGTGAAATATTCCACCGTGCAGAACTGGTATCCGGGCGATGAGAACGGCAAGGGTGGCATCTATAACTTCGTGACCAAGCGGGCGGATTGCCGGGGCGATCGGTCCAAGGTGATGTGGACGCAGGTGGAGACTGGGTCTGCCGTGACGTGGAAGTATCCGTCCTGCATCCTGCGCGGCGATGATAGCCAGGGTGAGTTCTATTCGATCGCCATCGCCAACAACCATCAGCAGGCCGATACCGGCACGAAGATGGTGCATCTGGGCAAGAACACGAAGTCGCGGATCGTTTCAAAGGGGATTTCGGCGGGGGTGGCGCAAAACACCTATCGCGGGCTCGTTTCGATGCACCCCAAGGCGCAGAACAGCCGCAATTACACCCAGTGCGACTCGCTGCTCATCGGCGACAAATGTGGCGCGCATACGGTCCCTTATATTGAGGTGAAGAACAATTCATCGCGCGTCGAGCATGAGGCGACAACGTCGAAGATCGACGATGATCAGATGTTCTACTGCCAGTCCCGCGGCATGGACGAGGAGGAGGCGGTTGCCTTGATCGTCAACGGCTTTGCCAAGGAAGTGCTGCAGGCGTTGCCGATGGAATTCGCGATGGAAGCGCAAGCGTTGGTTGCGATCTCTCTTGAAGGATCGGTGGGGTAATCCCAGCCGTGACAGGCCTGCTCTTGCGGTGAGGCACAGGGCAGAACCTGTTTTGAAATGGACACTGACATGATCCCGAATGAGCCCGTTTTTGACCCGCTGAGGTGGAGCCGCTGATGCCTGACGTTGCATCAAATCGTCCGCGAAGTGCCGCGGGGCTGCCCTATTTCGGCCTCAAGCCGCGCATAAACCTTTCCATGGAGTGGAAGGGAAGTTTTGGCTATGGCCGTAAGTACAACGACATTCGCAGAACGTCTGAGCAAGATCGATTCAGGAAAGACGACCTCTTGGACTGTTCCGGGTCAGGGATTGGCCGACTTCAAAGACGAAAGTCGCTTTCTCAAGAAAGCCGGCGTGAAGCAGCGGACCAAACCCACTGGAAAGTCCGGGTTTCGTCCGATGTTGATCTTGATGGCGCTTTTGACCGGCGCGGCGAGCGTGATTGTCGCGCGCTGGCTCGACTTCACTTTCTACGACGACGTGACCGCCTTCGCGGCCACCAAGAATATCGACCTTGCCTCAATGCTCGCTGGGGTGCCGACGTCGCTGGCGCTGGCGATCGTCATGAGCCTGACGGCGATGTTGGTTCTTGGTCTGCGCAAATCGGCGCTTCACGTGCAGACCGCGGGCTTCATGGGCGCGTTCATCTTCGAGGCCGACATGGTCGCCCTCGCTCCGGAGGTCTACGCGATGTTCTATCCCCCATCTTGGGTGGCCGACATGGTGGCGAACGCCACGCTCGTCACCTAGCACCACAGATCATCCATCCTACATCCAAGAGGGCCGCGGCAACGCGGGCCCTCTGATTGCGTTTTGAAAGGCGGAAAAATGCTTGAAATCAAAAACTTGCATGTCGAACTTGAAGAGGAAGACAAGAAGATCCTGAAAGGGGTCGACCTGACGGTCGAGGCCGGCAAGGTGCATGCGATCATGGGGCCGAACGGGTCGGGCAAGTCGACGCTGTCTTATGTGTTGTCCGGCAAGGAGGGCTACGAGGTCACCGATGGCTCCGCTCTGCTGGAGGGCGAAGACCTTCTGGATATGGACGTCGAAGAACGCGCCGCTGCGGGGTTGTTTCTTGCGTTCCAATATCCGGTGGAAATCCCCGGCGTTGGGAATATGACCTTTCTGCGCACAGCTCTCAACGCCCAGCGCAAGGCGCGCGGCGAGGAGGAGATGTCGGCGGCGGAATTCCTCAAGGAGATCCGCGCCAAAGCCAAGACGCTCAAGATCGACGCGGAGATGCTTAAGCGCCCTGTGAATGTGGGCTTTTCGGGTGGCGAGAAGAAGCGCAACGAGATTTTGCAGATGGCCATGCTTGAGCCAAAGATGTGCATCCTGGATGAGACGGACTCGGGCCTCGACGTTGATGCGATGAAGCTGGTCAGCGAAGGCGTGAATGCTCTGCGCGACGCAGGCCGGGGCTTCCTTGTCATCACCCATTACCAACGGCTTCTGGACCACATCAAACCGGACGTCGTGCACATTATGGCCGATGGCCGCATCGTGAAAACGGGCGGGCCCGAGCTGGCGCTTGAGGTCGAAAACAACGGCTATGCCGACATCCTGTCGGAGGTGGCGTAATGTCGGCCAAGGCCAAATTGTTGCAGGTCAAGCAAGACGCGACGGATGCGCGTCTTGCGGGCATGGAGATGCCCGATGGCGCCGCCTGGATCACTGAAATCCGGACCGAGGCCGTGAACCGTCTGATGGCGATGGGCCTGCCGCATCCGCGCGACGAGTATTGGAAGTTCACCAAGCCGCAGACGTTGGTGCAGCCGGAGCCCGAAGTGGCTGCGCTGTTTGAGAATGACGAAGGCCCGTTGTGGGATGATGTGGACCGGTTGAAGGTCGTCTTTGTGGACGGCGTTTTCGATACCGACGCGTCTGACGATCTGACGGGTGAGGGGCTTGAGATTGAGCGTCTGTCCGACGCTGCGCAGAAGGACATCCACTGGGCGAAAGAGCTCTATGGCGCCCTGGAGATTCAGGAGCACGGCTATACGCCGCGCCCCTTGGCGACGCTCAACACCGCATTCGCCACCGATGGCGTGGTGATCCGTGTCACGGGCAAAGTCAGCAAACCGGTCAACCTGATCTATCTTCACCAATCCGAGACCTCTGACGCGATCCTGCATCATTGCATCAAGATCGAAGAGGGCGGTGAGATGACGCTGCTTGAAACTGGGCCGGCCGCGGCGCGGTTCAATAAGGCGATGGAAGTGGACGTGGCAGATGGCGCATCGTTCCACCATGTCCGTGTGCAGGGCCGCGACCATGAGCGCCGTGCGATCACCAGCACCTTTGCGCGCTTGGGTCGTGAGAGTGTGTGCAAAAGCTTCACGCTCACCATGAACGGCAAGCTCACCCGCAATGAATGCGTGATTGAGCTGACAGGCGATGATGCGGTTGTGCATGTGGCGGGCGCGTGTGTCGGGGACGGTGATGATTTCCATCACGACGACACGGTGTTCATCACCCACGACGCGGTGAATTGCGAAAGCCGTCAGGTGTTCAAGAAGGTCCTGCGCAACGGGGCCGTTGGCGTGTTCCAGGGCAAGATCCTGGTCAAGAAGGACGCCCAGAAAACCGATGGCTATCAGATGAGCCAGTCGTTGCTGCTAGATGATGACAGCCAGTTCCTCGCCAAGCCAGAGCTTGAGATTTACGCCGATGACGTGGCCTGTTCCCACGGCTCGACCTCTGGCGCGATCGACGAGGAGGCGCTGTATTACCTGCGCTCGCGCGGGGTGCCGGAAGGGCAGGCGACAGACCTTCTCGTTCTGGCTTTCCTCGCCGAGGCGCTGGAAGAGATCGAGGATGAGGTTCTGGCCGAGGCGATCCACGGCCGTCTGCAATCCTGGTTGGAGCGTCGCGCCGCTTAATGCCCGTCTCACGCGACATTGTCCGGACGTATCGGGGCCCCCGCCGTGTGGTGGGGGAGCTGATGAGTATGGGTCAGCGCGAAGACCGCGCGATCATGTGGCTTATGATTGGCTGTCTGCTTTACTTCCTGTCGCTTCTGCCCATTGCCCAGCGCGATCTGGTGATGGGCGAAGCGCCGCTGGGTATGCCGGGGATCAGCGACTTTGAGCAAGCGACGACAACGCTCTTGTTCAGCACGTTGATGGTGTTGCCGCTGATGTTTTATGCCGTCGCACTTGTTGCGTTTGGCATTACACGGGCGTTGCGCAGTGGGGCGACTGCCTATGGCGCACGGGTTGCGATCTTCTGGGGCTGGCTCGCAGCGACGCCGCTCGCCCTGTTTTTCGGCCTATTGGTCGGGTTCAACGGGATCGAACATCCCGGATCGGTCCTGATCGGCGCGGTCTGGCTCGCGGTGCTTGCGTGGTTCTGGATCAGCGGCCTCGCAGAGACGTCGAAGGAGACGTGATGGATTTCTCAGCCAATTCCGTGTGGGAGATGACGAAGCTGTTCGTCTCAGACCCAGCCGAGGCCTCGCGCCGGATCCTTGCGATCAGTTGGCCGGTCAATGTCTCTGTGGTGATGATTGTCCTGGCGGGCATTATCTCGGGTGTGATGTGGGCGCTGGATCAGTCGCTTTTCGGCGCGGCTCCGCAGCAGATGTTGCTGCCCGACGGGCGTGAGATCCTGGTGCAGCCAGCCACGCCTGTTGTGGTCGGCGTTTATTCGGCGGTGATCGGGCTGCTGTTTTCCTATCTGACGTATTGGGTCGGGGTGCGGTCTGGCGGCAAGGGCAGTTTGGCCGGTGTGCTGGCTGTGATGGCAGCGTTGCAGATTGCGCTGACGGTGCTTGGTGTGATTGCTGGTATTGTCGGGATCGCGCTGCCCTTGGCGGGCTTTATCTTTGCGGTCGGTCTGATTTACGTAAGCCTGCGCGGTTATGGCCATGCGGTCCGCGAAAGCCACGGGTTTGAGACAATGGGCCGGGCCGTCATGGTGCTGATCGCGGCGATCCTACTGTCGGTCTTCGCGCTGTTGATCCTTTCGATGCTGCTCACTCCGATCCTGATGCCCGACTTGATGAGCGAGGTGGAAAATGCCCTTTGACGTGAACGCGGTCCGGGCCGATTTCCCGATTTTGAGCCGAGAGGTGAACGGCAAACCGCTGGTCTACCTCGACAATGGCGCATCTGCCCAAAAGCCGCAGGTGGTGATTGACGCGATCACCAAAGCCTATGCCGAGGAATACGCCAATGTGCATCGCGGCCTGCATTACCTGAGCAACCTTGCGACTGAAAAGTACGAAGGCGTGCGCGGGATCGTGGCGCGGTTTCTGGGCGCGTCCGATGAAAACAGCATCATCTTTACCTCTGGTACGACCGAAGGCATCAATCTGGTGGCCTATGGCTGGGCGATGAAGAATTTGAGCGAGGGGGATGAGATCGTCCTCAGCGTCATGGAACACCATGCCAACATCGTGCCCTGGCATTTCCTGCGGGAGCGGATGGGCATTAAGCTGGTCTGGGTCGACACAGATGTGAACGGCGATTTGGACCCGGCCAAGGTGCTGGAGGCCGTGACGCCACGCACGAAGCTTATTGCGGTGACCCATCTGTCGAATGTTCTGGGCACGGTAGTGGATGTGAAAACCATCTGTCAGGCCGCCCGCGAAAAGGGCATTGCGACGCTGATCGACGGCTCGCAGGCGGCGGTGCATATGCCGGTGAATGTCGAAGAGATCGGGTGCGATTTCTATCCGATCACGGGCCACAAGCTCTACGGCCCGTCCGGCTCCGGGGCAATTTACATCCGGCCCGAACGCATGGCCGAGATGCGGCCCTTTATCGGCGGCGGGGACATGATCTCAGAGGTCCATAAGGACGAAGTGATCTACAACGACCCGCCCTTTAAGTTTGAGGCTGGCACGCCGGGGATCGTGCAGACCATCGGGATGGGTGTGGCGCTTGAGTATATGATGGGTTTGGGGATGGAAAATATCGCCGCCCATGAGACCGCGCTCCGCGATTATGCTCGGGACCGTCTGGCCGGGCTTAACTGGCTGAACGTCCAGGGCAATTCCGCGACCAAGGCCGCGATTTTCTCGTTTACGTTGCAGGGTGGAGCGCATGCCCATGACATCTCAACGGTGCTCGATAAAAAGGGCGTTGCGGTGCGGGCCGGTCAGCATTGCTGCGGGCCGCTGATGGATCACATGGGCGAAACCGCGACCTGTCGCGCGTCGCTTGGTATGTACAACACCACCGAAGAGGTTGATGCGCTGATTGATGCCCTTGAGCTTTGTCACAAACTCTTCGCCTGACCCGTTGCGCCGTCCCGCGTGGGCGGCTATAGCGGCAAACGTGGACCGTTAGCTCAGCTGGATAGAGCGCTGCCCTCCGAAGGCAGAGGCCAGAGGTTCGAATCCTCTACGGTCCGCCACTCGCCGTAATTCAGATCAGGTTCAGCTCACTCACTGACGCGATTGGCGTGCCGTTTGAGGCTGGGGCAAGAAACTGCAAAGCTTTTGAGCATTCTGCAACTTTTGCATGCGTATCAGGCCGCCTGACGCGCAGTGCGGCCTTCTTCATCTTGAACCTCCATACGATGCGCTTCACGCCACGGGTATGTCGTCCGAGCTGAAAATCGTTGTTGTCGAACAGGACCGGGATCGCGCGATCGCCATCGTCGATGCGCTCAAAGATGCGTGCCAATGCGATGTGTTGGTCATCGGCAGCGCCAGCGGGCTGGCGCGTCAGGTCGCGGCCTTTGGGCCGGATATCGTCTTGATCGACATCGACAATCCGACCCGTGACATGCTCGAAGAACTGACCTTGGCCTCCGGCCCGTTGGAGCGCCCGGTGGCGATGTTTGTCTCGGGCAATTCGGACGGTCTGACAGAGGCCGCGATTGAGGCCGGCGTGTCCGCATATGTGGTCGACGGGCTTGAGCCGCGGCGTGTGAAGGCGGTGATGGACACGGCTATTGCCCGGTTCGGTGTGGTCCGGCAGATGCGCGAGGAACTGGCCGAAACCCGCCGCGCACTTGAAGAACGCAAGGTGATTGACCGGGCCAAGGGCCTGTTGATGAAGGCCAAGGGGATTGATGAGGATGCAGCCTATGCGCTGTTGCGCAAGACGGCGATGAACCAGAACCGCCGCGTGGCGGACGTAGCTGAAGCGTTGGTGACAGCGGCGGGGCTTTTGGGATGAAAGTGGTCCGCGTCTCTGTGGCCTATATGCCATTGGTCGATGCCGCCCCTTTGATCATTGCGCAAGAGATGGGGTTCGCCCAATCCGAAGGGATCGCACTAGACCTTGTGGCGGCGCCATCCTGGTCGTCCGTACGCGATATGCTTGCGTTTGGGCGGGTGGATGCGGCGCACATGCTCTCGCCTGTTCCTGTCGCCAGCGCCATGGGTCTTGGCGGGTCGGCCACGCGGTTGTCGGCCGTGTCGGTCCTGTCGGTGAATGGCAATGTCATCGGGGTGGGCAAAGCGGTTGAGGCGAAACTGCGCGATGCAGGCTTTGGCTTTGACTTCGCGGACCCCGTTGCCGCGGCGGAGGCCTTGGCCCACGTCTGTGATGGGCCGCTCGTGGTCGGTGTTCCGTTCCCGTTCTCCATGCATGTCGAGCTTTTGCGCTATTGGGCGGATCATACCGTCCTGCGTCACACTGGCATAACCATCCGCACCGTGCCGCCCCCGTTGATGACCAACGCGCTGGCCGCCGGAGAGGTGGACGCCTTTTGCGTAGGTGAGCCTTGGGGCTCTGTTTCGATTGAACAAGGCGTCGGGGCGTTGCTGTTGCCGGGGCAGGCGATCTGGAACTTCGCCCCTGAAAAGGTGCTGGCCGTGCGCACTGACTGGGCCGAAACGGAGCCGGACCTGACGGGACGGTTGTTGCGGGCGGTGTGGAAAGCGGGGCGCTGGCTCGCCA
>JBCBCS010000053.1:0-18207 GCA_038530475.1 Pseudomonadota bacterium | reverse complement strand
GCGCTGGACTGGAAACATATTCTGAACGGCGGCGGTGTGAACTGACCCAACTCACGCCGGCGTGTTCCCCCACTGTTGTAGAGCTTGAAGGGCGAGCCCGATTATTAGTCACAGAAATTGGCCTTGAATTGAACCAATATGGTGAGCTGCTCGAACGGGATTGGACCGACATCACCAACCGCGACGCTCTGTGCACGTTCAGCATCGCTCAATTGGATGAAAACTACAATCTTGCATCGGAAAACCCTGACCTTCTGCGCGCGCTGCAGCGCCAAGCGACAGATATTCAGGCTTGTCAATCTGAATGGGAGGACTGGCTTCGGAGCAACGCCGGAACGCAAAATTCCGATGTGTTGATCGACCAATTGACCCGCGATGCGGAGGCCCAATTGGGCCCCCTGCGTGAACGTATCGAAAACCTCGGCGAATCCGTCCGCAAGCTTGAAACGGCGACAGATCGTATTGGCGAGATCATCGACGTGCATATTTTCTTTTGCGACCCCGATGGTTCAGGCCCTCAGGGCGGTAACTGATGCCCTTCTCAATCCCACTAATTTGGAGACAGTTTCCATGATCAAACCATTTTTCCTCGCTGCGGTTTTCTCGGCTATGTCGTTGCCCGCTCTTGCGCAAGCGCCGAGCGCGGAAGAGGCCCGCGTGAACGAAATCGCAGCGCAGCTTGAGCTCGTGATGACGGGTCTTGAAGAGCGGGCCGAGGGCTATCCGGCTTTTATTGAAGAGCTGCAGGCAGGTCTCGTGACCATCGAGCGGGCCGATGAAGAGGTCGGGGAACTGATCGCGCAATTGACCGCCGCAACGGATCAAATGGATGATCAGAGCGATTTTGACGCCGCCATCGACGAATACAGGGATGCGACCGTAGCGCTGATCGCCGAAGCCGAAGGCTCCAACAACGAGGCGATCAAGGCCGCGATCCCGGACCTTGAGGCCAGTTTGGAAGAATTGAATGCCTCTGACGATCAGCGCGCTGAAACGGTGATCGAAGCGCGCAACCTGATCCGATCCCTGGAGCAAAACCGTGAAGCCATCGCGTTTTTCATCCGTGCTGGACAAGTGCAGCGGGCAACAGCGCTAATCCAACAAAACGTGGATGAGTTTGCCGAGATTGTCGAGAACGGAAAAGCGCTGGCGGGCAGTCTGACACCTGCGGCAAATCCGTAAGCCTCTCCGTCACAGTGAACGATGACGTCTGAGAAGCGGGTCCTACTTGATTTCATAGGCATCGCGGCACTCTGCGGCGCGGCAATTGCTTTGGTCGCCTATTTCACCGGCGATCCATTAGAGTTGCCCAGCTATATTGGCGGCGTTCTGAACCGCAGCTTGATGTCGCCGTTTCAAGCTGCGCTTCTTGCCGGGGTGATCGCCGTCCCGCTCCATAGTCTTTGGGTCTTTACACGCTACCGGGTGCAGGTTGCCCCAGCCTACGAAAGCTTTGCCAGTTGGGCGCAGACCTTGTTTACCTCCTTTGGCTTCATGGGGACCATAGTCGGTGTGTCACTTGCTGTTGGCGGCCTTCAGACCGCGATGGAAGATGGAGAACCCGGTGCCTTGATTGGTGGCTTGTCGACCGCATTTGACACCACCTTTCTGGGGCTCACCGGTGCGGTCGCCCTAATGATGTTGAGGCGGCTGATTAGGCTCAAAGGACCGCAGCACTCATGAGCCTGCTGGGGGAAAATGGGTCGGGCATCGTAATGACAGACCTGTTCATTTCGGCGACCGCCGCGCTCTTGCTTGTCCTTGCAGTGGCGCGCCCCTCTCCCCCTGTTGCACTTCCGGTGCAGGCCGACCTGTCGGTGACATGCGTTCCGACCGACGCAGGAAGTGTGGCGTTTCAAGTCTCGCCGTTTGAGCCTAAGGGGGCCGAAGCGTCAATTGAGTTGGTGCACGACATTGAAACTCCCTCGGACTTTGTCCGAGCCGTCCACGATCTCTCGCCAGAGACTCGTCTACTTCTCAAAGTCGCCCTCTCGGTCGCGCACACGACCGATGGGTCCCAACACGCTTCAGGGCTGACCTGTCTACGTGTCTTCCAGCAAGACTTTATGCGTCCGTTGAACAGGGAACCCCAGATTGATGTGATGGGTGAATCACTGCGTAGCCCTATCGTTGCGGTGGCCCTTGTGCAGCCGAACGCGCAATGGATGGGCATCGAGTGAGGCAGGGATTTAACACGCAACGCCTGGAGACAGTGCAGGACGACGTGCAGGACACGGCGTCCATCGATCTTGCGATTGCATTCTTCTGTGCCGTTCTGGTCCTGTTCGTGTTCGTAGCTTTCAACCTCGACCGTGATCCCGAATCCCCGCCGCTTCAAACCCTGTCGCAAACAGAAATCACCTCGCCGGTATTTGTTGCGTCCTATTCGCCAATCAATACACGAACGTCCTTCTTGTTGATGACCGCAACAGGCCTATTCCATCTTGATCTGCCTCAGATCGGACGGGGCCTACGAGACTCGAGCTCACAATACAACGCTGACGATGGGTATATGCTTTACACTCGTGGGACAGGCCCGTCTCCGGCTGAGTTCTTGCTGACGCTCAATATTTCGGTTGAGGACCCGCCGGCGGACTGGGTCGCCGCGGAGATTGATGTTTCGGGGGAGTGCTTGAGCAGCCTCAATCTGCTCCTGACCGTGTTCCATGTTGAAGAGGCTCTGGATCCATCACCGCTTTTGGCCTGGGCCGAAGGGTGCGGACAGCGGGTCCGGTTTGAGCCAATCACGATTTCGCCCGATGGCCGCATTGGCATTTTAACGGTAGCCCTTAACCCCGGCGCCTATGCGGCAGATCGGATATTTCGATGAAGGGCGTGCTTTCAATACTGGTGATCAGCTTAGCAGGCATAGCGACAGCGGGCTTTGCACAGGACGAGGAAATCTGGGCCAGAACGGGTGTGTTCTGGCGGGTTGAGCCGGTGATTGAGCCGGAACCCGTAATTGACGCTCGGCGCGTGCAAGACCAATTGGCGCTTGGCTGTTCGGCATCCGGAATTGCCTTTGGAGATACGGCGCAGATGCGTAGCATGTCTGGTGATGGGGATTGGCCAAGGGCCGTCAGAAATCTTGTGGTTTCCTCGGCGCTGTCCGATGTCAAAGACGATGCCCTCGCCTTGATCGAAGAGGCCGTTTCTCAGCCAAATCTGACGACTGGACAAACCGCAACACTCCAAAATCGCCACATCCTGACGGCGTTGCAATTCGGGGATGTGGCACTCGCATCGGGCTTGCTGGATCGCTACGCGACTCCCGCTGATTTGCCTGATCCAATCCTGTCAGACCGCCTTTTCTGGTCCGCCTATCTTGGCCTCAATCGCGACGACCGAGAGACATGGGTGACCCAACACGCCGAAGATTTGGACCGGGCCATGTCCCTGGACCCGACTAGCTTTCAGGTCCGGTTCTTGCGCGCCGTCGGCTTCATCGCGCATTCGGGATGGCAGGGAGTGGAGTGTCACGAAGCTGTGCGGGCATTCAGCGATATCCTGCTGGATATGTCAGAGGCCGGTGCGTGTTCCCTTATGGTTGGACATATGTCTTACGCGATTGAGCGTGATGTCGGCTCGATGAAGCAAGGACGGCTAACCCGGCAGACGCGCGATTGGATTGCTTTTGCCAACGGATTGCTTGGCGTGATTTCGGGCAATACGGCCGTCGTAGAGGAACAGAGCCGCGCCCTGTCGTCTGAGGCGTCATCACCTTGTGGACCGCTGATGTCGGAGACATTGGCGAGTGTCGGGGGACTGTAATGCAATCTGGCGCCACATTGACCCCAGCTTTGCTGCTTGGTTCATTGGGTTGGGTTTGCCTCGCCCGAAGGCCACAGGATGGACTTTGGCCATTTTTGATTGGGGTCGGACTCGTCCTTGTGTGGGCCGGAACAAGCCTTGTTATAAGTACGCTGTTCGGGCGTTGGATCGTGTCACGTCCGCCGACGGAAGGCCTGGCAATCATTGTCAATAGCGCCGTCATATTGACGGGCTGGATACTATCAATCGCCATTTCTCTGGTTGTGTGTCGACAGGTGTCCATCGCTTGGCGCGCCGTGGCGATTTTCTCCATCCTTTGGGCTGCAGTCGCGTTCATTGGCCCGCTGAGTAGCAGCGCTGCCGATTTTGTAACTTTCCTTTCAATAACGGTAGCCGTTGTATTTCTTGCGGCAGGGCTTGCTGTTCCATTTCGTCGCCAAGCGACGAAAAGTATGAAGTGATCCGTATGTCTTTTTCAATAAAATCAGCCTATTACAGTTACGCCGAAAGCGACGACGGGGAGAATTCAGCTGCGCCCTTCAAGGGGATATGGATAGACGAGCTTGAGCTTTCGTCCACTGGGATCACGGCGATCATCGGACCCTCAGGATCGGGGAAGACGACATTGTTGTCGATGCTGGCCGGATTTCTTGAGCCTCGATTGCGTGCCGACGGGCACATCAAATTGTTCGGTGAGGATTTCGGGGCGACAGGTCATTCCGCCGGGCGGGTTTCATTTGTCTTCCAATCTCCGTTTCTTCTGGGGGCTGCGTCTGGGTTGACGAATATTTTGCAAGGTCATGTTGCAGCGCAATCCCAAGGCTTACGCGAGATTTCGCCTCGTCGATTGCGCAAAATACTGGCGCAATTGGGCCTCGCAGATGACAGCAAAAAGCTGATCGCAAAGCGTGCAAAGTCCTTGTCCGGAGGAGAGGCGCAACGCGTAGCGATCGCTCGGGCCCTGCTCACAGAGCCAGACGCCATTCTTTGCGACGAGCCGACGTCAAGCCTCGATGATCTAAACGCGAAACGCGCGCTCGACGCTTTGTACCAATGGTCAGAGGACAATCAAAAACCCGTCATTTGGGTCACACACAACATGGAGCAAGCCGCCCGATATGCGGACCACTTCGTATTTGTGTCCCAAGGGCGACTTCTGGAAAGCACCGACGCAGACACCGATTTCTTATCGAGTTTTGGTGATCCCCGGAAACTTGACGATACAGATTTTAGCGCCCGGCTTGCCGTCTTGCGAGATATCTCAAGTCGGATTTCAAACGCCTCCGCGCCTAACGAAGAGGATGGGACCGACATAAAGGAGCCGGCCCTTGTCTTGTCTCGGTCCCGCTTCACGCGCTGGATTGCTGGTGCGCTTTCAACGGAAACAGGCACTTTTGAGAAAGTTGACAGGGACAACGCGGTCCGGCTCGCACCGAGCAACGAACAGCGTCTGGTGAAATCAATCCACCCGTCGGCTCCGGAGCCATCGCACTGGCTCGGCCGCTTTTTCTGGCGGTTCTTCAAGTATAGCCAGCTGCCGCTTGCCATTATTCTGAGCGTGTTGCTGCTCCAGGTCTTCACGGCGCTTTTTCTGGGGCAGATGGCAGACAGCTACAGCCAGAAACGACTGGAGGACCCGTCGGTCGCGCGATTGGTCTTTGAACATGTCGTCGGGGAGAGAAATCTCAGTGGGGCTGAGGAACCTGAAAATCTAGACGTCTTGACCGTCTTGCCTGAACTGCGAAGCGAATTGACCTCGTCGGTTCTATCTGCAAATCCAGATGCGGACCCGGACCGAGTGATGATTTTTGGCCGAAGGTCCGTTCCCCAGTCGCAGCTGAAATTCATGTCGGACGAGCCTGGATGTAATGTCTGGGTTCCTGTGGAAACCGTCGCGTTGAATGTAGATGACCCTCTGGTTCAACAAACCCAACTTGCCCCGCAATCGGTCGACTTCGTTGGCACGGCGATGATGGAGCAGATTGACGCCTTTGTCGCCCTCGCTCGTGACCGGCGAGACGCGCTTGAATTGACGGGGGCGGCCGCAATTGATCAAAATTTGGTTCGGCTGTTGCGCGAACGCTGTGGATTGGCCGCGAGCGAGCCGTTGGTGGCTGAATGGGCCGCCGGAACGGCAGGTACGCGGGAACCGATCACGCTTGAGATTGTCGCCGCAATCTCAAGACCTCCCCCTGTTTATCCCTCATCCCTCGAATTGTTGGTATTCGAGCATGATCTGGAGAATGCCGACAATCTTCAGGATGGGCCGGGGCTCAGGAATTACCGGATCGCAAGCGCCTATTTTCCAATTGACGCATTCGAAGTTGCCAAATCCTATATTCAACAAAAGGGATATCGGATCCGGGACGACAGTTCCGCGGCGGTCTCAACTTTGCTCCAGGTGTCGCAGATCGCACGGATCGCGCCCCTCTTCCTAATCGTGCTCAATATCATCGGATGCCTGATCGTCGTTGCAATGGTGATCAACAACATCCTTGAGCTGAACAAACGCGTTCTCGCCATCTTTGTCGCTCATGGTTTCAGGTTTGTGGACATGATGCTGGTTGTTCTCCGGCATCTTGCGCTCGCCGTTGTCCAATCATGGTTGCTTGCAGGGCTGGTCGTGGCTGCGATCTGGATAATCTATGCCCATGCGATACCGCCGGAATTCACGGAGGCCTCATCCCAACGAGACCTGTCTTTCTTCACCACGCTCGGCATTATGCTGTCGGCTTTCGCGATGACGTCAGTGCTTGTCATTTGGCTATGGTGGCGGCGTATCTGCAAAAACCTAAAGTTGTTTCTCCAGGATTAAGGACTGTACATGCCAAGAGCCTTCTTATGGAAATTAGCAACGTTGTGCGCGTTCGTCGCCATGGGTTTCGGCGCACCTGTCATCGCCCAGGAGACTGCGGACCAGGTCGATGAAGAGGCGATGGAGCCGACCCCAGAACTAGAGGACGCAAACCTGTCGCCAACGCCAGCGGGCGATACCACCGAACCGCTTGAGGATGAGATCGCGCACCTGCAATCGGATCTGGCCACGTGCGATTCTGTCCGCGGTCAGCTGTTTGAGTCCCTGACGGATTTACAGCTGGAAGCGCGCAGCGCCTTGACCGCTTGCAATGAGACGTCACAGCAGGAAATCAGCGCCTTGTCGGATCAACTGAGCAGTTGTCGTGCGGATGTGACACTCAATCGGCGCACCAACATTGAGCTCAATGACCGGCTGGAAGCCTGCGAAGCCGCTTCGGCGATCATTGACCCTCAGACCGTCATTGATCTCGAGGCGGCACGGGCAGAGATCGCCCGCCTTACAGAAGAGGCTGCTGAGGCGCAGGAGCTGAACGCCGTCTTGATGGCCGAAATTGACGGTCTCGAAGAAGAGAACAGGGGCATGAGTGTTCTCAGCGAAGACCAGTCAGGCGAGATCGAATTGCTTTCAACGGAGAATGCGAGCCTCCAGGCTGAAGTCGATCAACTGACCCAACGGCTCGAAGAGCTTGGCTTCAACCTCGTGCCGACGTTCAGCTATTATCGCGGTGACGCATACGCGGCGGCCTTGCGTGGGTCGGACCTCATTGATCAGGTCGAACTGGGCAGCCTGATCAGTGTATCGGATTGCGCCGAGGCGCTGGCCTGGATGTTTGATTTGTCGGGCAATGATGTGCCGTTCACGGACGGTATCTGGGCACTGGACGGCGAAGACCTGAGGATTTGTCGTCTGAGCCCAGAGGGCCAGCTTGATCTGGACCGGCCCGGTGCCACGGACGAAGCCCAGGTCGTATTTTTTCAATAGGTGAGCCATGATCAGAGCGTTTCTTATTCCTCTTTTGTTTTCGGTGCTGATCATCTTGCTGGCCGGCACCGCGACTGCCCAGACGGACCGTGAATTTCAGTGCGTCCAAACGCTTCTGGATGGGGAAATGGCGGTCGCCCCTCAGCCGTTAGTTGACGTTGAGTTTCCTATCATTGCGGTGCGGGGTGGCTTCGTGCCGCAGGGTCCGGACCCTGTTAATCCGAGAGAGCTATTGGATGGTAGTTCGCCCATACTAATGCGCAGCGAGATCCTTGATGGTGCTGAGCCGCATCTGGCCTGCGCGTTGATCATCATCGATTTCTACGACAAGGAGAACGAGCGGTTTCTAGACTTGCTGAACCCAGACAGCTCGCCAGCGGGTCAACGGTTGCCCGTTTTGGTCGTGCATTTGGCCGAAACCAAGGATGAGGCAGAGGACAGGTTCGATATTTGGGTTGCCAACAACTATAACATCTCAGCGGACCTGAGTGGGTTCACCACTAATGGTGAACGCGAATTACAACCTGCCGATTTTAGAAATCTGCGATGGTTCTCAGACCCGGATTGGAACGCATCTACCGTTAGAACGATGTCCGTGGCATCCGCTGGTCCGGACATTCAGGAATTCCTAACAGATCTCAACAGCAGAGCGGATACGATCCTTGTCCTGTGCGGCAACGGCCCTTGCCACGAGATACCGCAGTTGGCGGCAGGTGCCGTCCTGGACGACGGGGTAGACGAGATCGCGACGCAATCTATCGATGCGGGAGAAACGGTCATAGAAACCCCAACAGAGATCGACCCCGGATTGGATGAAACATCATCCCAAGTCATCGAGGACGTCATTAGCGCACTTCAGACAGAGCAAGACAGAGAGGAGGACGCCACAGCTGCGATCCCTCTCGAGGATCCAAGTGAGCTTCTATACCCCTACGTTCAGGACTTCACTTACGTGACGGGCACCGGCACGCTGACATCTGCGCCCCTCAAGCAAATCGATCGACTTGAATGTTTGCTTTACGCCGTATCAGCCGAGCTCTTCGTGGACCCCATCCCCGATTGCGCAAGCGAGGCCTTCGACCAATTGTCGGCCCGGAATGCGCGGTTGAGCATTGGCGATATGGGGCAAATCCTTGTAATTGCGGGGGCGCGTTACCCGCGCGCAACGATGCTCGAAGTCAGGCTGCCAAATGGCATCGGGGGCGGTCAGTGCATTCTTGATGCCGAGTACACCTCCGAGGCTGGTGATCAGGTGAAAGTCGCCCTGAATCCGGTCGCGGGGAGCGATCCCATGTTGTTCCGAGCAGAGCTGATTGAGCCGCCCCAAAGGTCCGAAGACGGCCTCGTGCGTGTAACCATGACGCCGGAAGATGCGGCCCTGTGTGGCGGGGACGCGCGCAGTATCGAAGTGGAAAGTTCTGAGATCTTGTCGGTGCCTTTGGTTGGGGGGACCCCAAGGAACACCGCGGTCCTCAATGTCTTGATCTCGCGGGAGGCCGATCTGAGCGGTGGCCTTCAGCTTGAGGAGGGCCAGCGCGCTCAGTTCGTGCTTTCGGCGGCGAACGCGATCCGCTCTGCCCATGCTCAGCTATCCGCGCTTGAGAGCGACAAAGTCTGGGCTTTGACGGCCGCGCGGGTAATCGCTTTGGACGACAGAAGCCGCGTTCTGACGCTGGCGGAACTTACTAGCAGTGAAATGCGAGACGCTGTCGGAGCCGCGTTCTCAGGAGTGACGCTTGAAAGCGCCAGGGACTTGGCGGCGCAAAATCCGAGGATTACCGCCGACACCGTACTGTCGCTGCTCGAACAAGCCGCACAGGAGGCCGCTGACACAACCGAGGCGTCGACGCTCTATGTGAACCTGATCGCACCGGTCGCAAGCCGTTTGGCGTCTGGCTTGCAGGATCCGTGCAGCGACCCCGTCTTTTCCGCCTTGTCCGCCGATTTGGCGGCGATGGAGGCGTTCGACATTCGTGTCAGCGTCTATCCGGTTGTGCGACTGCAACCCGGAGACACAGTGGATGTGTCGAACCTCACACCGCTCGATCCAGACAATCTGTCCCCGACGCTGCCGAGCGGTCTTTATGCCTGTGCGTCGCAGGACAGCCGGCTGACGGTGAAGCCGTATTACTTCGAACACTGGCGTGACACCGTTGAATTTGGGGCCAGGTACGGCACCTCGCTTGCGACCGCGCTGGCCAATGATCTTTACCTTGCAAATCAAAGGGAGCCGAATTGATGTTCCGCACGAAACTTTCCCTCCGCCAACTTGCCCGCGCTGCTCTCGTCGGATGGGTTTTCGCTGCGGCGGCCAGTACGGCGATAGCGCAAAATCTTGTTGATGTGGAAGACCTGCAGATCAAGGATCTTGGTGATTGCAGTGCCCTGTTGTCCCGAATTGATGGCCGACAGAGCGGTGGTCAGTGGATCGTCGGGAGCCAGATTGATGTCTACGGTTTGTCCAATGGGCGGAACCCGATTGACACCCTGGGCCGTGGAACATTCGAACGGGTTGAATGCTACAATCAGGTGACCGGGAACGAATTGGACCGTGTGTTTGTGGCCGCCCCGGATCGATCGCTGTGCGGTTGGGTCGAGCGGACGGACTTGCTGGACGAAAACCTGTCCGTGAGCGGGCTCAATCGGTCCAATCAAGGCCTGCGCGGCAATCGCTCCGCGATTTGCGAAGTGCCCCGTGCGATGAGCTTCGATGTGTTTTGCAATGAACTCGCCCGCTTTGGCACTCGCACAGAAGCCGCCTGCGAAGGCGTGCCGCCGGGGCTGCGGGCAAAAGGGGTCCTAATCGGATCAACGGCGCAGACCGAAGATGCCAGTTTCCCGTTCTTTTCGGCCCCGACCGGGGGCGAACAGCTTGAGACGAAGACGTTCTTCTCTGTCTTGGAAATCCACGATCTGGCGCCGGGCGCCGGGGGTGACATTATGGTTCTGGTTGGCGACGGTGAGGGGGACCTGTTCGGGTGGGTCAGCCTCGATGCGATTGAGCTTTGGCCGACACGGCTCGGCTTGTTTTATGACCTTGCCGGACTTGGAAGCATGTTCCAGCGCCAACGTGACTTGGTTGCAAACTGGCGGCGCGGCACACCTGATGCAGACGTCACTTCCGGGCTGACAGAGACAGAGCGCGAAGCCTACATTCACGGCACGCTTCAGCTTCTGAGCTATCCGATCATTCGAACAATTCAGCCGCAACTCGGAACCAACGATCCCGACACTCCGTCCTTTCATGAGGTGATCTTTCTTGGTCAGACAGGCGAGGGCTCCGCGTCGGAGCTGATGTCGGAGGCGGAATTCGCAAACCGGCAGGATGCGCTGCAACGACTGAACGTGATGATCGTACTGGATACGACCGAAAGCATGCGGGATTATCTGCCCTTGGTGCAGAACGGGATATCCAGCTTCATTTCCACCTATCAAGCCCGGGCGACGGACCCATCCAACCGCCTGCCGAACCTCCGGCTTGCGGTCTATGCCTACAGTGATTTCAGCACAGCGGGTGAAACAGGTCTCGATGACTCCATCGACACCGCGGTCTTGATGCCGCCAACCCGGATCGACGCCTCACGGGATCTGACCGCAATCCTCGATCGGATCTCGGGGCACGAAGGGCTCGACGATTCGGTGGGTCTACGGGAAGAGGCCGCGCTTGAGGCCGTTGCACAGCTCAGTGACGAGTTTGGCCAAGGCCGCGCTTGGTTCGAGGACGGTCCCCGCGTCATGATCCACATGGCAGATCACGGTTCCCGCGGGTCTGTGGATATCGGTGACGTGCTCGCCAAATTGGCCGATAACGCGACGTACTATCTTCCGGTTGCCGTTGTGACCGAGGATGAAACGCCATCAAGCACGACAGCGCGGGAAGCGTTTGAGGAGCAAGCCATCGCGATGCTGGCGCCCTTGATCGAAGGCGGCGCGAAGGAAGACGACGTGACGCGCATCAATCTAATCAATTTCGAACAAGAGACGATCTCGACGGTACGCGATCAATTGGACTTTGTTCTGGCGAGTGTCTCAGCGGTTGTGGCAGGTGAACGACAGCGTGTTACAGGGACTGAAAGTGATACGTCACGGCTGGCCGAGGACTTGCTTGCTTCGCGAATCGCGCTTGATGATGCACTCCGCGATCAATTTGACTTAGCCGAAGACGCGACTCCAACCATCGTACAGGCCAGTTCAGCCTTTGCTCCTCTGCAGACCCGAGAGAATTCAATCGTTTCGGACGTAGATTGGACCTATACGATTGCACTGGAACCGGATCAGGCCAGGTTCTTGGCTGAGAACTTTACCACGATGTGCGCGCTTGTCGGGAGCCCTGAACAGAGCGGCCTTTTTAAGCAACTGATCGTTGGAGTGGCAGAAGCCTTCTCTGGTGATCGTGTTACTTCGGACAGTCAGGTACGTGCAATCCTTCAAGATATGAGCAGCCTTCCGGGCGCGGATCGCAGTTTCCTGTCCCAGCCTCCACAGATCTTGCTCAGCAAAGCTGACTCCACTGATGAAGGTGTCATCCAAGAGCTCCGCCGTGATGTGTGCTGGATTAGCTACCATCTGGGTAACATGGAAGCGGGCATCTACGCCCGGCCGGACCAATTGGTCTGGTCAGGCCGAGAGTTCCGGCTCGCGGCAGGAGAAGAGGTGATCAAGCGGGAGTATCGTTACAAGCCCCTTATTGGGGCCGAGACGATTTACCTGCCCAGTTTCTTTTTTGTGCTCCCCTCGATTGTAGAAGATCAAGCAGAGGAAGATGGAGAGGAGACTTGTATCTTCTGTTGATTATTTCCAACAGTGTCGCATTCTTGAACGTCTTCACATCTCAACGCGCCGGTAGGCACGGAACGTAAGGGTTTGGGTCACGTCAATGGCCTAGAGGCGAGTGCAAATCGCACTCATTCGATGAGGCAGACAAAGGAAACCCAGATCTACAATAAGACAGGGAACTTGTGTGCTGTTCAGCTTCGTCTCGGACACACCAAAATGGACAGCACGGTCCGATACTTGGTGTTGAACTTAAAGATGCACAGGCGGTCGCTGAAGCCATCGAAATCTGACGCAAGCGGGCCGTCGTCACGGACGGGACGGCGCTGACGTTCGAATGGCACCAATCTCCTGATATACTACATGGTGTGACCGCCGTTAATTGGGAGCCAGCCTATGACGATGCCAAGCAACAGAGTTTGGTCTGCCTCACCTGCAAGCCTGGTTCGAGCGCCTGGATGCGATGCCAAAGGTCCAAGAGGCGCTGCAACTGCCTGAACCGCGCCCGTCTGCTTTTGGCAAAGGCGATATCGATGCAGCCGCGAAAGCGAATGCCGCTCGGTTCAAGGAGGCTTGAGATGACCCAAACTATTCGGGTCGATATCGTTTCGGACGTGGTCTGCCCATGGTGTGCCATCGGCTATTTCCAATTGGCCAAAGCAGCGGATGAGATCGGTATCGGGATCGAGGTTCATTGGCATCCGTTCGAGCTCAATCCGCAGATGGCCGAAGAGGGTGAAAATTTGCGCGAGCATCTTGCAGCCAAATATGGAACGACACCGGAAGGCTCAAAGAAGGCTCGTGAGCGCCTGACCGACATGGGCGCGGCCTTGGGGTTCACTTTCCGCTAAGCTGACGACATGCGGATGGTGAATACCTTCCGCGCTCATCAACTGATCGATTGGGCCGAAGATCAGGGTCTTGCGCATGAGGCAAAGCTTGCGCTGTTTGAAGCCTTCTTCACGCGGCGTGAGAATCTGAACGATCCGAATGTCTTGGCTGATGTTGCGCAAAGCTTCGGATTAGATCGTGATAGGGCATTGGAAATGCTGCGGTCCGGCGGGAAGGCCGACATTGTGCGCCAGAAAGAGCAGTTCTGGACGTCCCGGGGCGTAACGGGCGTCCCAGCGATGATCTTCCAACGCCAGCACCTCGTCAGCGGGGCGCAGGGCGAGGAAAACTATGCTCGAATTCTGCAGCATCTGGCGGAAACAGAGGCCGCTTAGGTCCGACAATTCGGCCCAAGGCTGCCGCTGCTTCTCTCAAGTGATACCACATTGCAGCTTCACCAAGGCCCGCTTTGACTGTCTGCGCAGAGTTTTGTTAGCTCAGCCATAGGTCATCCTATGTTCTCTCAGCCTGGCGGTGGCTCTCGAAACGGCCCTTCCAAACGACAGGAATGCGCCGCAGCCAAGGGACTTCGCTTATTCAGCGTTCGATGTGGTGAGCGTCATCAATCACTGCGGTCCCGGCGGGCCGCAAGGCTCGCAATGCCGCGGGCGAGCAAATCAAATACAATCCGAATGCGGCGGCTGGTCTGTAGTTCTCGGTGGGTGACGAGCCAGATTGGAAACTCCAGCGACGGGAAATCAGGCAGGACCTTCTCCACTCCCGGTTCAGCCTCGCCCAGGTTTTCAGGCTGCATAGAGATGCCGTATCCCGCCTTCAACAGTTCCCAGGCGACAACGCCGCTTCCGCTCGACATCACGAAACTTTCTGCACGGACGGGAATGCCCATATTGTGAAGCGGAGCCATAAGCCGTTCGGGGTCGGCATTGCCAACGAAATCAAGGGTTGCAACGTCGCTGGGTTTACGTGGGCGGCCCACACGATCCAGATACTCAGTCGTGGCATAAAGATTGGCGCGAAAGTCCGCGAGGTGCCGCGCGATGAGGTCTGGCTGATCCGGCCGGACGTGTCGGATCGCAATGTCCGCTTCACGCTGTGTCAAATTCTGCACATCGCTTGATGCAAGGATGCGGACGCGGATGCCTGGCGCCATCAGTCGCAACGGTTTGAGCACGCCCGGCAGGATCGCCGCTGACAAAAGATCTGTTCCCGTTATCGTGACCTCACCCGTGACTTCCTGAGACTTTCCATCGGCGACCATCGAAATGAGCGTCGCGGCCTCGCCCATTGTGCGCACGTGAGCAAGCAGGTCGCGTCCGGTCTCTGTCAAAGTGAGACCACGGACGCTGCGTTCTACGAGCGTGACACCAAGTGACTCCTCCAACGCACCGATCTGCCGTCCAATGGTGGGCTGCGTTGACTTCAACGCGCGTGCAGCGCCGCTGAAAGAGCCTTCTTCAGCCGTCGCGAGAAACGCGCGCACTTGGTTCCAGTCGAAGGAGATGGCCTGCCAGTTCATCCATACGCGTATAGCAGATGGACGAAATTGGGCAATCGACCTTTGATTAATGCATGGGGATACCAGTGCGAAATGAAAACAACCCGACCTCGAAATAAGGGACGCGACCTGATGAATTCCCAATTCACCCGCGCATGGCGCATTCCAGCTGCATTGATCGGATTGAGCCTTGTGCCCTTCGCGGCGACAATCAATCGGCTCGTATGGATCCTCTCCGGCGGCGCGCAAGTCGATCCAGCTATGGATCGTTTTGGCGGCGATTGGGCCATGCTTGCCGTTCACATCGTGCTGGGCACGGCGTTCCTCGTCCTTTCGGCGGTGCAGCTCTCGCCAGAGCTTCGTGCCCGTAACCGCTCATGGCATCGCAGCGCCGGCAAGATCGCAATGATATGCGGGATTGCGGCGGTTCTAAGCGGTGTCTGGCTGGTCATAGCATTTCCACCCAGCGAGCTTGCCACACCGTTCATGGATGCGGTCCGCATCATCTTCGGAACGGCACTCGCAGGGGCGGTTGTCCTCGCATACCGTGCCATCCGCCGCCGGGATATCCTGGCCCATCGCGCATGGTTGATCCGGGCCTTTGCGCTCGCCATCGCCGGGACAACGCAGGCGCTGGTCATAGGCCTCTGGCTCGCGATTTTCGGTGAACTGACACCCGAGAGCGCCACGGCCCTCATCACCATTGGCTTCCTGATCAACATCCTCATCGCCGAGTGGCGCATTCGCTCGGTTTCGAACCACACCTTTAGCTTCAGCCCTCAAAGGAGAACGATATGACTGCCCAAGCCTTCTGGGACCGGCACGCCCCCAAATATGCCAAAAAGCCGATCGCTGATGTCACCGCCTATGAAGAGAAGATACAGTGCGTGAGGGCGATCCTTCGGCCAACAGACCGCATTCTTGAAATCGGCTGCGGCACAGGTGGCACAGCTAGGAAGATTGCGCCAGCGGTCGCTCATGTGACCGCAACCGACCTCTCGCCCGAAATGATCCGGATTGCAAAGTCGCGATCAGGCGAAATCGCCGGGGCTAAGCCTGAATTCCTACAAGCAGAGGCCTCACAAATCATACCGGGGCAGCCATTCGATGCCATCTGCGCGTTCAGTGTTCTTCACTTGGTGGACGACATACCCGATGTGCTGGAAACGGCATTTCAACAGGTCAAACCAGGTGGTCACTTTTTGTCCAAAACGGTTTGTCTGAAAGACGCACCGCTCTGGATGCGCACCATGGTTCGCGTGCTTACAGCGATACGGGTTGCGCCAAACGTGATTATCCTGAGTCGCGTCGAGCTCACACGCCACCTCAAACATGCCGGGTTCGAAGTCGTACAAACGCGGTATTTCGGGAAGAACTGGCTGAGCCCTTTCATCGTGGCGCGAAGGCCCATGAACTGAGCTCTACGCCTCAGCCAAATCATTCAAAACGAAAAGACAAATCTCATGATCTCCATCGACACTCGAACGCAGCTGTCCGCGCTGTGGTTGTTCATTCTGCTCAACATCATCTTCCGGGACATTCACCAGTTCGTCCTCGCCTCCCACCTCGAGATGCTGCTCACCGGCTATTACAATGGGATTGAAATTACCGAGGAACTCATGCTCCTCGGAGGCGTCCTCGTGCAGGTTCCCATCGCCATGGTGCTCTTCTCGCTCCTGCTAGTCCGCAGGATCGGTCGCCCCGTCACGATCGTCGCGGCGCTCCTTACGACAGGGACCCTTCTTTCGACGGCCCCGGGCGACATGGATGACACCTTCTTCCTCGCCATCGAGCTGGCGGCCATCGTCGCGATCCTTTGGACCGCATGGACCTGGACCGACGAGGACCGTGTCTCGGCGTAACGCACGTTTTCAATAGTCAGGAATACTCTCATGTTTGCTAAGTCGCTTTCACGTGATCGCGTTGATCAGTACGACAGACTGGCATCACGTTATGACCGGTTACATCGTCGATGGTTGCGCCACGCGGGTGGCGAGGCCCAAGCCGCATTGGAGGCACTCGTCCGCGCGCTTGCGAGGCCGAATTCAGCACTGCTGGATGCGGGCTGTGGCACCGGCAATCTGGCGCGCGCACTGGTTGCCGAGGGAATGGCGCCGGATCAGATGACCCTTCTCGATCCGTCCGCCGCCATGCTCGCGCGGTGCGCCGACATCCCCGCGCCGAAAATACGAGGACGATTGGAGGACTTGCCGTTCGAGGATGGCGCATTCGACCTCGTAACTTGCGTTTGGGCCTTGGAAACCGTGCCAGACCCTCATCTTGCCTTGACCGAGCTTTGCAGGGTGGTTCGCGCCGGTGGCGCGCTCTGTCTTGCATTTTGCGCGGATGCACCAGCCCGCGGTCTTGCCGACAGTCTGATGCGCCAAGCTTTACTGTTTCGCGGAACAGGTCGGTTTCTGTCTCGGTCTCAATTGGTACAAGCATTCGAGAGTTTCGACGAATTTGATGTGCGTGTCATACCGAGCCATGGACCGGCTTCGACCCTACTGGCCAGGCGGACGGGCTCAGTGGACCCGGTGCGTATGAATCCGAGAGTTGAGCCGCATCCATTAGAACAAAGGCATCAAAAATGATCGGATACGCGACGGTTGGAACCAACGACTTCGATGCCGCACTAGAATTCTACGATGCCCTGTTTGCCTGTGTGGGCGTCAGTCGTCTTTGGAGCCACGGACAGATGGCCGCGTGGGGACGCTCACGCGCCGAAACTGCCTTCTGCATAGCCACTCCAATCGACGGGGCACCGGCAAGCGTCGGGAACGGGGCGATGATTGCTTTGCGGATGCCCGACAGAACGGCCGTCGATACGATGCACGCCAAATGTCTGGAACTAGGCGGATCGGATGAGGGGCGCCCCGGTCCACGCGGGGATCATGGCTTCTACGGAGGGTACTTCCGGGATCTGGATGGCAACAAGCTGAATGCGTATGTCCCGGCGTGACAGGTTGGGACATGACTCGGAGCTCAACAACGCCGAAGGAAACCACTTTGAAACCCGAGATCACCTTCGCTCGACTGCCGGAGGTCGAGCCAACTGAGATTGCGGCGCACATGTCCGACCCCCGGGTTGCCGAACACATGCCGCTTCTGACGTTTGAGTGGGACGCCAAGGTTGCGGCAAACTTCGTTGCAAAGAAGGAAGAATGCTGGGCGCGCGACGGACTTGGGCATTGGGCGTTCTTGGCGAACGGCCGATACGTCGGCTGGGGCGGGTTTCAGAAAGAAGGCGACGAGTGGGATTTCGGTCTGGTGCTGAGACCAGACGCGTTCGGATTGGGGAAGCGGATCAGCCAGAAAGCCATCGACTTCGCCAAAGCCGACAGGCGTATCCCATTTGTGACGTTCCTTTTGCCGCCCTCACGAAAGAACCTCGGTGCACTTGGCAAACTTGGCGCGGAGCCCGTCGGTGAGATCGAGTATAACGGGACGGCTTTCCTCAAGTTTCAACTCGCGACGGAGTGATTGCTTGGCCAGAATTACCGTCCTGTAGCTTAAG
>JBCBCS010000052.1:0-18314 GCA_038530475.1 Pseudomonadota bacterium | reverse complement strand
GGCCGATCCCATTTGACGCGGAAGCCAATAGGTGCCACCGGCATCGGGGATCAGACCGATCCGCGTAAAGGCCTGCAGAAAATACGCCTCTTCGGCGGCGATCACCACGTCGGCCGCCAGCGCAAGGTTCGCCCCGGCCCCAGCCGCCGCACCATGCACGGCGGCAATGGTCGGAATGCTGCAATCAAAGATCGTGCGCAGCATGGGCGTGTATTCATCGCGCAGCGTCCTCTCAAGATCGAGGTTCGTGGCATTGCCGCTGTCACCCAGATCCTGACCGGAACAAAACGCCTGTCCCGCCCCACCCATCACGATCACGCGGGCGTCTTTCTCGGCCTGTTTGATCGCGTGCGTAATTTCAGCCCGCATCTGCACATTCAACGCATTCATCACGTCGGGACGGTTGAGCGTGATCGTGGCGACGTCGTTCTTGAGGTCGTAGCGAATGGCGGAATAGTCCACAGGGCAAAGTCCTTGCATGGGTCGGTTGAGACTGAACTAATCTGTTCAGTCGGCCTTGCCAAGCGTCAGGGCCCCAGAATTTCCTTCAGCCGTGCCTCTTCTTCTGGGCTGAGGTCGTCTACGGGCTTGGCCTGTGCCCGCCCCCGTACCGTCCTATAGGCAACCAGACCCGCGAAGAGCAGCATGAGCGGCGCGGCCAGCCAGAGCACGTAATTGGCTCCGCGCACCGGCGGGTTCAGCAGAATGAACTCCCCATATCGGTCCACCAGGAATTGCATCGCCTCTGCGTCCGTGTCGCCTGCCACAAGGCGCTCGCGCAAGGCGACGCGCAGGTCAGAACTGATGCCTGCATTGCTTTCATCGATGCTTTCGTTGCGGCACACAGGACAGCGCAACTCTGCGCTCAGCGCGCGGGCGCGCTCTTCCAGCACCGGATCGTCGAGGATTTCGTGCGGCTCCACGGCGGCAACACTCGTGGCGACCAACAGGAGGAGCGCTGAGAGCCACCTCATTCCGCTGGCACCTCTCTTGTTGGGCGCTGCGCCTTGGCCGCCCCCGCCGCCACCCGCAACCGCCGATCGCTGAGAGAGATCAGCCCGCCAAGCGCCATCAGGATCGACCCACCCCAGATCCAATTGGCGAACGGTTTGATATAGGTGCGCACGGCCCAGCCGCCGCCCTCCTGCGGGTCACCGAGGGTGATGTAGACATCGCGCAGGATGCCGTTGCGAATGCCGGCTTCGGTCGTGGGCATCCGGGCGACCGGGTAGATGCGTTTCTCAGGCACGACAACGCCGACTTCACGCCCGTTGCGATAGATCGCCATCTCGGCCCCTTCGCCGAAAAAGTTGGGGCCTCGGATCTCTTGCACGGACCGCATCTCAACCTCGTGAATGCCGATGGCCCAACGGTCGCCGATATCGGCCACGCGGATGTCCTCCGCCTCCCACGCGATCAGGCCCGCGACCGCGAAGACGGTGATGCCAAGCCCCGCATGGGCCGTGGCCTTGCCCCAATCGGCGCGCGGCAAGCGCCGGAGGCGTCCCAAGCGTGACACCACATCGCCCCGCCCCGTCCGCATCCACAAATCGGTCACGGCACCCCCGACGACCCATGCACCCAAGATCACGCCAATCGGCCCCAAGGCCGACCGCCCCGTCTGGACCGCGAAGGCCAATGCGCCCAAGGCAATCGCAAGGATCAGAACCGGCATCATCGGCCTTGCGGCCTTGGCCAAGGACCCGCGCTTCCACGCCAACACTGACCCGATAGGCAGGATGATCGACAAAGCCACAAAGAAAGGCGTGAACGCCGCATCAAAGAATGGCGGTCCGACCGAGATTTGTTCTGGCCGGTTGAACAGCCCGACGGCGTAGAACGGGTTGCGGAACTCCATCCCTGCCCATGTCCAGACCGACTTGGCCGACGCCATTTCAATCACGAGGGGCCAAACTGTGCCGACAAAGACCACGAAGCAGGACACGGCGAGGAGGACATTGTTTGTCACGAGCGCCGTTTCCCGGCTCACTGTGCTGAACACGCCCTTGGCCTCCATCGCTGACGCCCGGAACGCGAAAAGCAGCAAGCCTCCGCCTAGGAAAAACAAAAGGATCAGAAGGATGAACAAGCCACGTTCGGGGTCATTGGCAAAAGCGTGTACCGACGTCAGAACGCCAGAGCGAACGATGAACGTGCCCAGCAATGAGAACCCGAAGGCCAAGATCGCGAGCAGGATCGTCCAGGCCTTCAGGCTTTCCCGCTTCTCAACCACGATGGCGGAATGTAGCAAGGCCGCCGCCAACAGCCACGGCATGAACGACGCATTCTCAACCGGGTCCCAGAACCAGAACCCGCCCCAGCCAAGCTCGTAATACGCCCACCACGAACCCAGCGCGATGCCCACGGTCAGGAACAACCATGCCGCCAAAGTCCAGGGGCGCACCCATCGGCCCCAGGCCGCGTCCACGCGTCCCTCAAGCAGGGCGGCAATAGCAAAGGAGAACGACATCGAAAGCCCGACATAGCCCAAGTAGAGGAACGGCGGATGGAACGCCAAACCGGGGTCCTGCAACAACGGGTTGAGGTCACGGCCATCAAAGGGCGGAAAATCCAACCGCTCAAACGGGTTGGAGGTGAAGAGGATGAAAGCATAGAACGCGACGCTCACGGCAGCCTGCACGCCCAAAACCCGGGCGCGGAGCGAGGCAGGCAAATTGCCGCCAAACCAGCTTGCACAGGCGCCGAACAGCACAAGGATCAGCAACCACAGCAGCATTGAGCCTTCGTGGTTCCCCCAGACGCCCGTAATCTTGTAAAGGAGCGGCTTTTCGGAATGAGAGTTCGCCACCACCACCGAAAGCGAGAAGTCAGACACAACAAAGGCATAGGTCAGCGCTGCAAAGCTGAAGCCGACAAGGATAAACTGGACCGTGGCCGCCGGATCAGCAACCGCCATCCAGGACCGCCAGCCCTGGCGCGCGCCCACAAGAGGCACCACGGTCTGAACCAGACCAATGCACATGGCGAGGATCAGGGTGAAATGGCCAAGCTCTGCAATCATGGCCTGAATATACGCCCTGCGCAGCCTAGCTTCCAGTGAAAGCGCGCTATGCTGCGAAGGGACAAAGCGTCACGTCAGCTGGTTGATTTCGACCAATCTGCAAGGGCGGGGTTGGTGGCTTGTGCGGCAGCCTTTGCGGCCTCGTCTGCCGGTCGATCCGAGGATATGCCATCGCTGTCTTGCCGTAGGCGCTCAATCTCCATGGTGTTCTGCACGACCGTCGGCACCCGCGCCAACGTCTCCGCGATGGAGCGCTGGAAATCCTGACTATGGGCCTGATGCCGTGCGCCGAAATAGAAGCTTACAATCGCGCCCATCAGCCACCAGAGCGGATCAGGCACCAAAGCGATCCCCTGCATCCGGCTCGAAAACCAGATCGGATCGACCATAGCGACCACGAAAAGACCGATGGTGCCAAAAGCGAGCAAGGGTCGGGGCAAACGGTTCAGCCCGTCCATCAGGCGGTCGAACCACCCCTTGCGCGGCACGGCGAATTCGGCGGCGAATTGCTGCATGGCGGCCTGCGTGATCGCAGCCTCGCGCCGGGCGGAGCCTTCGGCGTTTTCCCGAAACACCTCAGCCGTTTCAGCGATCACATTGCGCCCATCCCCGAAAATGGTGGCAAAAACCCGTTCAATTATCCCCATTGCGCGGTCCGTTCACGGTGTTCGGCGTCGGTCAGATGATAGCGGGGCGAGATGAATTCCTCTGCCCGGACGATCCATCCGCCCTTCCCGCCATCACGCCGCCGCGCGTATTTGCGCGATGCGGGGCGACTATCAGCCAGCGCGTAATAGTAATTGCGCCGCGCGATACCATAGGCGTCGGCAAAATGGTCTGGCGCAGCCGCCTGCCCCTGCCTGGCCGCCGCCACAGTCTGCGGTCCGATCACGCCGTCAACTGTCACCTCGATCCGCATATCGCGCAGCAAGCGCTGCAAAATCCGCACAGCATGGGCGCCAGCGTTCACATACATATCGAATACGCTGGCCTGCACCGGCTCCGGCAACTCGTCGATGCGCGGACGGTGGAAGTAATGCTCAACGAAGATCGCGGTGGCCTGATCCCGGCTCAGCACCCGCACATCCTGCGCATCCACATCGCCGTCCCCATCAAGATCAAGCCCCAGACGCCGCATCGTGTGAATGGTCACACCATGATTGGTCGGCCCGCCCGGATCGTCAGGGTCGTTCACATAGCCGCCTTCCCGGGCGACAATCTCTTCCGCGATGTCTTGAACGTCTGGCATGGCTTTCCCCACAATTGGCGTGGAAAAAGTCTGCCTAATCGGCGTTAACCAGTGGTGGTGCCACCGTCCGCATCATTAACAGGCTCTTCACAGAAATTCTGCTGCTCATGCATGTCTGCGACCTCTGCGGGGACATATGTCTCATCATGTTTTGCAAGAATTTCAATCGCTTCAAACGTACCTTGCACGTAGCGCCCCTGTCCGACCATGCCTTGGCCTTCTTCGAACAGATCCGGCAAAATGCCCTCATACGTGACCGGTACCGCTGAGAAGCAATCGGTCACAACGAAGGACACAAACGTCCCGTCCCCGCGCACCACTGAACCCGGCTGGACCATCCCGCCGATGCGAAACAGCTCCGCCTCGCTGGGGGGGCTTTCCAGCACTTGCGTCGGGGACCGGAACAGACTGATCCCGTCCTTGAACGCGTACCGGATCAGCACGGTGGAGCCTGCAAGGGCCAGAAACGCCACCAGGATGATCTGAATACGTCTTGTTTTCTTAAGCGATTTCAACGTCGTGCCTCAAGGGAACAGGGGTGCGAGCATCAATCCTTCGGTCTCTTCCACACCTAACATCAGATTGGCGTTTTGCAACGCCTGACCCGACGATCCCTTGGTGAGGTTATCGAGCGCCGCAATGACGATGGTCCGGCCTGGAATGCGGTCGCCCACCACACCAATATGACAGAAGTTAGAGCCACGAATGTGCCGCATGCTGGGCGCTTCGCCCATCGGCAGCACTTCGATGAACGGCTCGCCATGATACGACACTTTCAGAGCGTTATAAATGGCTTGCGCGTCGCCCTTCATGTAACAGGTCGCCAGAATACCCCGGTTCGCCGGGATCAGATGGGGGGTGAACTGGATCTTCACGTCATGGCCGGTGATGGCCGAAAACTCCTGATCAAACTCGCCCAGATGACGGTGCGTGCCGCCGACCGCATAGGCATTCGCGCCCTCGGACAACTCTGCATGCAGCAGGTTTTCCTTGAGCGACCGGCCCGCGCCAGAAACCGCGCATTTGAGATCGAGGATGATTTCCTCAGCGTCGATCACCCCCGCCTCAAGCAACGGCCGCAGGATGTATTGCCCCGTCGCCGCGTTGCATCCGGTCCCCGCAACAAGGCGCGCGTTCTTGATGTCATTGCGATAAAACTCTGTGAGGCCGTAGACCGCTTCTTTCTGAAGCTCAGGGGCGGCGTGGTCGTTGCCATACCACTTCTTGTAGGCCGCTGGATCGCGCAGGCGGAAATCGGCGCTCAGATCGACGACCTTCAGGTTACGCGGTAGCTTGGCGATCACCTCTTGGCTGGTTTTGTGCGGCAAGGCACAGAAGGCCAGATCAATACCGTCGAACGACATCTCCTCAATCGTTGTCAGAACCGGCAAGTCCAGATGGCGCAGATGTGGAAACACCTGTGCCATGCTTTGTCCGGCCTTGGAGTTGCCACTGAGCGCTGCAATCTCCATCTGCGGGTGCGTGGCGATCAGCCGGACAAGTTCAGCGCCAGTATACCCTGACGCGCCAAGAATTGCTATTTTATGTTTCATTTGAGCCTCTTGCGGCGCATTCTTCAGGCGCCAATGGTCACGTTTGATGGGGTTATGCCGCAGTAAACGTGATCTGTCGTCGGAGGAATTGGGTCGCGCGCGACGACACGCGTTTGGGATCACCCGTCGTCAGATAGCCGCCCGCCGTGCCCGGCCCGATCATTTCGGGCCGCCGGTCGAGGTAATCGGCAAGGCTCTCGGCCACAAGACTGGCCTGGCTGAAGACCTTGACGCCCTCGCCCAGCGCATCCTGAAAAATGTCCTGCATCAGCGGGTAATGCGTGCAGCCGAGAACAGCCGCATCCGGCTCCGGCATCTTTCGCTTGAGTGCGTCCACATGGGACCGCACCAGTGCGTCAGCCAGGATCATGTCCCCGTCTTCGATCGCATCGACCACGCCGCCGCAGGCCTGTGCCTCAACGTCAACGCCAATGGCGCGGAACGCCAGTTCCCGCTGAAACGCGCGGGATGACACGGTGGCAGGGGTTGCAAACAACCCCACATGCTTCACGTCCACTTCACGCGGTGGGGAATTATCGCCCCATTTGCGTTCGGTCAGCGCCTCGATGAGCGGCACAAACACCCCCAGCACCCGCTTGTCAGAGGGCACCCAGCCCTCCTGCATGCGGCGCAGGGCCGCCGCAGAGGCGGTGTTGCACGCCAGGATCACCAGATCGCACCCGGCCTCAAACAACCGCGACGTGGCCGCGATGGTCAGGTCGTAAATGTCATCGGCATCACGCACACCGTAGGGCGCATGCGCGCTGTCGGCGTAATAGACGAACGGCACCTCGGGCAGGCGCGCCTGCACGGCGTCCAGCACGGTCAACCCGCCCAACCCAGAATCGAAAATGCCGACCGCCATGGCCCTGATCCTTCACATCACCGAATGCTTATGCCTTCGGCTTATACCGCGCCTCGAACTCATGACCATAGCCGGTATTGCGCAATGGCCGTCGGGACAGGTCATAAGTGGCTTTGCGCAAGAAGGCCATGCACCCGTTCGGGTCGCCAGCAAAGGGGCTGAGACGCGCACGGTCGATCGGCTCACCGATCACCACACGCACCTCTGATCCGACGCGGGCGCGAAACTCGCGGATCAGCATCCCCATCCGAAGCGTCGTGTGCAGATGGCTGGCCAGTTGGAACAACCGACTGTTGGCACCTTCAAAGAAAATCGGCACCACGGCCGCGTCACTTTTCGAAATCATCTTGGCCGTAAAGTTGCGCCATTGCGGGTCGAGCGGTTTCGACCAGAGCTTGGCCGAGGTGCTGACCGTGCCGCCCGGAAAGACGCCAATCGCGCCGCCCTCGCCCAGATACTCAAGCGCCGTCTTGCGGGTCTGCATGTTGAGCTTGGCCGCCTCTTTCGTCTCATCAAAGGACACCGGGAGGATGACCCGCTCCAGATCCGGCGATTTGCGAAACACTGAATTGGCGAGGATGCGAAAATCGCCACCGCGCCGCTCAGACAAGATGCGGCCCATCATCAGCCCATCGAGGATGCCATAGGGATGATTGGCGACGACGATCAGGGGTCCATCGTTCGGGATGTTCTCAAGCGACCCGCCGATCACGTTGAGCCGCAGCTTGTATCGATCCGTGATCACGCGCCAGAAATCGGCACCCTGCGCGACCTCTTCATCATAGCCGCGCGCCTTGCGGATCAGCTTGAGCCGACCAGTCGCGTTTTCCATGACCCGGATCACGGCCCGCCCGCCCTTGCTGGCCGCTGAATGTGAATAAGAGATATCACGGGCGATTTGGTTCTTCGGCATCAGGCGCGGCTCGCTTTGTGGCTACAGGCTGTCTATGCGGAAGCAAAAGCATACACCACAACCTGTGACAGAGTTGTGAACCCTTTCGCTATTCTGCCGCCTGTGCCGGGGCCTGCGGCGCGGTGATCGCCGCCCAAAGCGCCTCCCTCTCCTTCGCAGCCTTGGCGGCATGCGCCATCTTGACGGGACCGAAGCCCCGAATGGTCAGCGGGAGCCGCGCGAGGGCGATGGCAGGCTCATCAAAGCGCCCCATCTCAAGCAGCTTCGCCATGTCGACCTCATATTGCGCGATCAGCGCGCGTTCCTTGCGCCGTTCTTCCGTGCGTCCAAAGATGTCCCACCGCGTGCCGCGCAGGCGTTTGAGGCGGGCGAGGAGCGGGAAGAGCCGCGCCGTGATCCGGGGCATCGCGTATTTCTTGGGTCGCCCATTTGGCCCAATGCGGGCGAGCAGTGGCGGCGACAAATGGTGGGTGAGCTTCAGGTCGCCGTCGAAAGTCTCGGCCGCCTTGGCGCGGGTTTCTACCAGCAGCCGGGCAACCTCATATTCGTCCTTGTAGGCCAGCAACTTGTGATAGCCTTCCGCCACCGCCTCCTTCATTTCGCCGTCGAATTGGCCCAGGAGATCGCGGTAGCGCAGCGCGTAGGCGGCGTCCTGATACGCGGTGAGGTGCTCGGCGCGGAAGGCGATGCGCTCGTCGAGGCTCTTGGGTGCGTCACCCTCCACCCGGATCATCGCCGCGGCATCCTCGGGGTGCAGAACTGCCCAGCGCCCATATTCGAACGCCTGCTTGTTGCGCTCGACCGCCGTGCCGTTGAGCTCAATCGCGCGAAGGATGGCGTCGCGCCCCACCGGGATTGCGCCCTGCTGCCACGCCGCACCAAAGATTATCATGTTGGAATAGATCGCGTCGCCCATCAGCGCTTTGGCCAGTTCCGTCGCATCGAACATCGACAGGCGGTCCTGTAATCGAGCCTTTAACGACAGGGTCAAACGGTCCGTCGGCAACCGGAAGCCTGTATCGCGGGTGAAGTCGCCGGTGAGCGTCTCGTGCGCGTTGACCACCGCGCGGGTCCGGCCTGTCGCGGTCAGCCCAAGTGTTTTAGCGCCTGCGCTGACCACCAAATCGCCGCCAATAAGAGCGTCACATTCGCCGGTCGCGACACGGATCGCCGAAATGTTTTTGGCCTCTTTGGCCAATCGGCAATGGATATGCACCGCGCCGCCCTTCTGAGCGAGGCCCGCCATCTCCATCATGCTGGCAGCCTTGCCGTCCACATGCGCCGCCATGGCCAGCACAGCGCCAATCGTCACGACGCCCGTCCCGCCGACCCCGGTGATGACAACATTATGGGTGTTCTGAATGATTGGTAACGTTGGCTCCGGCATGTCCGGCAATTCGACGCTTCGCGTCGCGGCCTTCTTGGGCGTCCCGCCTTCAACGGTCACGAAGGACGGACAGAACCCGTTCAAGCAGGAGTAATCCTTGTTGCAGGAGCTTTGATCGATCGCTCGTTTGCGCCCGAGTTCCGTCTCAACCGGCACGATCGACACGCAATTGGACTGCACCCCGCAATCGCCGCAGCCTTCACAGACATCGGTGTTGATGAAGACCCGTTTGTCCGGGTCCGGGAAGGTGCCGCGCTTGCGCCTGCGCCGTTTCTCAGCTGCACAGGTCTGAACATAGACCATGACAGATACGCCCTTGGTCTTGCGCAGCGCGTCCTGGACCTCATCAAGCCGGTCGCGTGTCCTGATCTGCACCGCCGCCGGGACCGACCCCAAATCAACGCCCTCTTTCGGGTCATGCACCAGCACAACCGTCTTCACGCCCATGGCCAGCACTTCGCGGCAAATCTGCTGCGGGGTCAGCCCGCCATCATTGCCCTGCCCGCCAGTCATGGCGACGGCGTCGTTGTAAAGCACCTTGTAGGTGATGTTGGTGCCCGCCATCAGCGCAAACCGAATGGCCTGCACCCCAGAATGGTTATAGGTCCCATCCCCCAAATTCTGGAACACATGATCGCGCTTGGAAAACGGCGCCTCACCTACCCAATTGGCCCCCTCACCACCCATATGGGTGTAGCCCACCGTATCGCGGTCCATCCATTGCACCATGTAATGGCACCCGATCCCCGCATAGGCGCGCGATCCGTCCGGCACCTTGGTCGATCTGTTATGCGGACAGCCGGAACAGAAATAAGGCAGCCGCGCTGAGATCTCTTCGGCATTGTCGGCGCGCTTGGCCTCTTGCACCTGCGCGATGCCTGCGTCGAGACGATCTGTGCGCCGTCCTTCCTCGACCAACACCTCGCCCAGCTTTTCGGCGATCAGGATGGGGTCAAGCGCATAGCGGGTCGGGAACATCTCAAGCCTGCGACCGTGCTCCCACGTGTCGCCCTTGTGCCAGCCATAAACGCGACGCCCTCGGCGATCATCGAACAGCGCCTCCTTGATCTGCACCTCAATGAGCTTGCGCTTCTCTTCCACCACAACAATCAGATCGAGCCCTTCGGCCCAGTCGTGGAAGCTGTCCATGTCCAGCGGCCAGGCCTGCGCCACCTTGTAAGTAGTGATGCCAAGCCGTGACGCCTCTGCCTCATCGATCCCCAACAGCGACAAGGCGTGCACCAGGTCAAGCCAGTTCTTTCCCGCCGCCACAAAGCCGATCGTCGCCCCATTCTTGGGCCAAACCACTTGATCGATCCTGTTCGCACGGGCGAACGCCTCAGCTGCGAAGCGTTTGTGGTCAATCATCCGGGCTTCCTGCGCCTGTGGTGTGTCCACCAGTCGAATGTTCAGCCCGCCCTCAGGCATCGGAAACTCAGGCGTTACAAAGGACAGACGATGCGGGTCTCCATCGACGACGCTGGTCACTTCGACGGTGTCCTTCATCAGCTTAAGGCCCGTCCAGACCCCGGCAAACCGGCTCAACGCATAGGCATAAAGCCCCAGATCCATGATTTCCTGCACACCAGCAGGCGACAGGATCGGCATATAGGCATCGACCATCGCCCAGTCGGACTGGTGCAACGTGGTTGAGCTTTCGCCGGTGTGGTCGTCGCCCATCGCCATGATCACACCGCCATAAGGCGACGTCCCGGCCATATTCACGTGCCGCATCACATCGCCGGAGCGGTCGATCCCCGGACCCTTGCCATACCACAGACCGAACACCCCATCATGGGTGCCCTCGCCGCGGAGTTCCGCCTGCTGGGTGCCCCAAAGCGCCGTCGCGGCGAGGTCTTCGTTCAACCCGGCCTGAAACCTGATTTCCGCCTCGGTCAGGACCTTCTCGGCCTGCATCATGCGGATGTCGACGGCCCCAAGCGGTGAGCCGCGGTATCCCGATACGAACCCGGCGGTGTTCAGCCCTGCCGCCGTGTCTCGCGCCTTCTGCATCAGCATCAGTCGGACCAGCGCCTGCGTCCCGTTCAAAAGAACCGGTGATTTCTCAAGGTCATAGCGATCCGCGAGCGAAATATCATGACGCATCGGCTGGCTCCTCCTGTCGGACCACATGGGCCATCGTTGCCCTCAGCGTAGGTCACACTTTCTGACCTACCAAGCAATTTCCGGGCTGACTTCGCAACTGTTACCGGACATAAAGCGTGGGCAAAGATCTCAAATGTGTGGGCGCTAACATATGCAACAAGGCTACCCGATGGACTGGGATAAGCTCAGAATCTTTCACGCGGTGGCGGATGCCGGATCGCTGACCCATGCAGGTGACACATTGCATCTGTCGCAATCGGCTGTGTCGCGCCAGATTCGGGCGCTTGAGGAATCACTTTCAACGGTGCTGTTCCACCGTCATGCACGGGGTCTCATCCTGACCGAACAGGGCGAGTTGCTGTTTGATGCGACAAAATCCATGTCCCGGCGGCTTGATGCCGCCTCCGCCCGGATCAAGGACAGTGCGGAAGAGGTGTTTGGTGAGCTTCGCGTGACCACAACGACCGGCTTCGGCTCCCTCTGGCTCGCCCCCCGCCTGCCCGCGCTTTACGAAAAGTACCCGGATCTCAACATCGACCTCATGCTCGAAGAACGAGTGCTCGACCTGCCGATGCGCGAAGCGGACGTTGCCATCCGCATGAAAGAGCCCAGCCAGGCTGACCTGATCCGAAAGAAGCTGATGTCGGTGCGGATGCGCCTTTATGCATCGCCCCAATACCTCGAACGGGCGGGTGCCATTGATGAGATTGAAGATATCGGCCGCCACCGCCTCATCTGCCAAAGCCCAAGCGCCTTTCAGGTGGCCGCAGGCGCCACGCTGGTCGCGCACCTGCTCAGCTACGACAAACCGCGCCTTTTGCATGTGAACAACTACTTCGGCGTGCTCCAGGCGGTGCAAAGCGACCTCGGCATTGGTGTGCTGCCGGATTACGTCGTTGAAGACAGCCCAGACCTCGTCCGTGTCCTGCCGGATGTGGAAAGCGGAGAAGTTCCGGTGTTCCTTGCTTACCCAGAGGAACTACGCCAATCCAAACGGATCATGGCCTTCCGGGACTTCGTTCAGGATGAAATCATCGCCTTCCGGAAGCGCATGCGAGACGCGCAATAGGTGTGTAAATCGGACTTTTGTCAGTCCAACCTGACGTGACCCATGTGTCACAGGCATACCGGGTTTGCGTTCTTGACAGCATTCAAGACTTGAACGACTCGGTTCAGCCTCCTAATTCATCGGTATGAGGCGGCAATGCCGCTTTATACCTCCCTGTTGGACTTTGCCGGGCCTTGTGCCCGGCGTTCTTTTTTCTGGCCCAGGGCATATCAAGCCTCCTTTCTGTTCACCAACCGCGAATACCAGCGCTTTTTCGGCGCGCTTGGTGTATCCATAGCTCTGTAAGGGACAGCAGAGCGCGTGATGATCACTGCGATTGAGGATTATTTTGCAAGGGGATGCGGCCGATGTGACCGGTTCGCGACAGATGCCTGTTCCGCCCGGCGCTGGGCGGCAGGCCTGTCCCGACTGCGCACCCTGTGCCGTGAGGCGGGCCTCAGCGAACACGTCAAATGGGGCCATCCTTGCTATATGGCACCAACCCCGTCAGGACGTCGCAACATCGCCATCCTTGGCGCGTTCCGGGACAGTTACAGATTGAGCTTTTTCAACGCGTCGTTGATGACGGATCCGGACCGCGTACTGGAACATCAGGGCCCCAACACCGCCCACCCCGACATGATCCGCTTTACGTCATATGACATGGCCGACGCATTGGCAGAGACTGTCACCCGCTATTTGCACGAAGCGATGTCGTATGCCGCAGAAGGGCGACTGCCGCCCAAAACGACCACGACAGTTGATTTGCCGGATGAATTAATCGACGCGCTCGACGCCGATCCTGCACTGTCAGATGCTTTTGCCGCCCTCACCCCTGGCCGCCAAAGGGGCTATGCGCTCCACATCGGCGGAGCGAAACACGCATCAACCCGCGAAGGTCGCATCGAAAAACTGCGCCCGCGCATCTTTGCCGGCAAAGGATACAATGAACGATGACCGCGCTCTATGACACGATCGGGCTGAACTACGCCGATCTCCGGCGTCCCGACTCACGGATCGCGGCAAAAATCCATGCGGGCCTCGGCAAGGCCCGAACGATTTTGAATGTCGGTGCAGGCAGCGGAAACTACGAACCCCTTGAACGCGAAGTCACAGCTGTCGAACCCTCTGCCAAGATGATCGCGCAACGTACGCACCCCGCGCACCGGGTCATTCAGGCCAGTGCCGAAGACCTGCCCTTGGAAGACGCTTCGGTTGACGCCGTCATGGCGAGCCTGACGATCCACCACTGGACAGACCAACCCCGCGCCATCTCGGAACTCAAGCGCGTCTGCCGGGGCCCAAAGGTCTTTTTCACCTATGACCCGACCTTCAACGATCATTGGCTGTTGGACTACTTTCCGGAAAATTCCGAGATCGACGCGAAGCAGTTCCCCGAGATGGCGGATTTTGATGACTGGTTCGACACGGTCGACGTTCAGACCGTGCCGATCCCGCACGATTGCACCGATGGGTTCTTCTTTGCCTATTGGCGCCGTCCGGGGGCCTATCTGAACGCCTCGGTGCGCGCTGCATCCTCTTCGTTCCACCGATTGCCGGATGTGGACACCCGCATCGCCAGGCTTGAGGACGATCTGTCCAGCGGCGCGTGGCTCGACCGTTACGGCAGCCTGATGCATCGGGAAACTCTTGATTGCGGTTACCGCCTCGTGATCGCCCGTTGAACCCCGCTGCCCCTTGGCTTAAACGCCCCAGCAACGCCAAGCGGCATGCAGAGGGGATGCACATGCAAGAGCCGGCCATCACGCCTGACCTGATCGAAGCCCACGGGCTGAAGCCGGACGAATACGACCGCATTCTTGAGATCATCGGACGCGAGCCGACCTTCACCGAACTTGGCATCTTTTCGGCCATGTGGAACGAACACTGTTCCTACAAATCCTCCAAGAAATGGCTGCGCACCCTGCCCACAGAGGGCCCGCAAGTGATCTGCGGCCCCGGTGAAAACGCAGGCATCGTCGACATTGGCGACAATCAAGCCATTGTTTTCAAAATGGAAAGCCACAACCACCCCAGCTATATCGAACCTTACCAAGGGGCGGCGACCGGCGTCGGCGGCATCCTGCGCGACGTCTTCACCATGGGTGCGCGGCCCATTGCGGCGATGAACGCGCTTTCCTTTGGCGAACCCAACCACCCCAAGACCCGCCAGCTCGTCCACGGCGTCGTCGAAGGTGTCGGCGGCTACGGCAATTGCTTCGGCGTGCCCACGGTGGGCGGTGAGGTCCGCTTTCATCCCGCGTACAATGGCAATTGTCTTGTGAACGCCTTTGCGGCTGGCCTCGCCGATGCCGACAAGATCTTCTACTCAGCCGCCTCCGGTGTCGGGATGCCTGTGGTCTATCTGGGCGCAAAGACCGGTCGTGACGGGGTTGGCGGGGCCACAATGGCCTCCGCAGAATTCGACGACACGATCGAAGAAAAGCGTCCCACCGTTCAGGTCGGCGACCCCTTCACCGAAAAGCGCCTGATGGAAGCCACGCTTGAGCTGATGGCGACCGGTGCCGTGATCTCCATTCAGGACATGGGCGCGGCTGGCCTGACCTGTTCGGCTGTTGAGATGGGCGACAAAGGCGGCTTGGGCGTCAAACTCAACCTCGAAGCGGTGCCCCAGCGCGAAGACAACATGACCGCCTATGAGATGATGCTGTCCGAAAGCCAGGAACGCATGCTCATGGTCCTCAAGCCGGAGCTTGAGGCGGAGGCCCGGGCGGTATTCGAAAAATGGGACCTCGATTTCGCCATCGTCGGCCAAACAATCGCCGAAGACCGCTTCCTGATCCTCCACAACGGAGAGGTGAAGGCAGACCTTCCGCTCGCCACCTTGTCTGGCTCTGCCCCTGAATATGACCGCCCCTGGATCGAAACCCCGGCGGCTGAGCCATTGGATAGCATCCCCAACGTAGACCCCATTGATGGCCTGACGGCACTTTTGAGCAGCCCGAACTACGCCGCCAAGCACTGGGTCTACGAGCAATATGACAGCCAGGTCATGGCCGACACGATCCGCCAGCCGGGCCAAGGCGCGGGCATCGTGCGGGTCCATGGCACCGAAAAGGCCGTGGCGTTCACGTCGGACGTGACACCCCGTTATGTCAAAGCCAACCCCGTTGAAGGCGGCAAACAGGCGGTGGCAGAGGCCTATCGCAACCTCACCTCTGTCGGGGCAAAACCGCTCGCCACGACGGACAACATGAACTTTGGCAACCCCGAAAAGCCTGAAATCATGGGACAATTCGTCGGCGCGATCCAAGGCATCGGGGCCGCCTGCACCGCCCTTGATATGCCAATCGTGTCGGGCAACGTGTCGCTTTACAACGAAACCGACGGCCAAGCGATCCTGCCAACGCCGACCATCGGCGCTGTAGGCCTGCTGGCATCTGAAGATGAAATGATCCTCGGCACCGCCCGCGAAGGTCATGTGGCCCTCTTGATCGGCGAAACGCAGGGACATCTGGGGCAATCTGCCATTCTGGCAGAAGTGTTCAACCGCGAAGACGGCGACGCGCCAGCGGTCGATCTGGACGCCGAAAAACGCAACGGTGACTTCATTCGGGACAACCGCCAATGGATCGACGCCTGCACCGATCTGTCCGACGGCGGCCTCGCCCTGGCGGCGTTTGAGATGGCGGAGGCCGCTGGCACTGGCATCACGCTCGACGCCGCCGACACGCCGACCTTCTTTGGTGAAGATCAGGCACGCTACCTTGTGGCCTGCAATTTCGACAAGGCCGAAGCACTGATGAGCGCTGCAGGCAAAGCGGGCGTGCCGATCCAGACAGTCGGAAAATTCGGCGGCGCGGATGTGACCTTCGGCGGGGCCAGCGCGCCCCTTGCCGATCTTGTCGCCCTGTATCGCGGCACCTTTGCGGACACCTTCGCCTGAGCGCCGCCCCCTGCTTCATCTTGGCCGATACAACTCCCCCCGGAGGGTCGGCCTGCTGACGCGTGCTCCCTTGCGAGGGGTCGCACAACACCTTAGCTTCTAAGCAAACGAAGGAGCCTTTGCATGCCGATCACCGCGCCCGAAATCGAAAAACTCCTGCGCGACGCGTTCCCGGATGCCGATATCACCGTGCAAGGCGATGACGGCGCGCATTTTGCAGCCTCGGTCGCCGATGCCAGTTTCGCGGGCAAGAACAGAGTGCAGCAACAGCGGGCGGTTTATGCGGCGCTCAAGGGCAAGATGGACGGCTCAAACGGGGAATTGCACGCCCTTGCATTGACCACGAAAGCAAAGGAATGACCGAAGCGGGGATCATCACGGCGGCCATCGGGCTCCTATTCGCGGCGATCGTGCTGGTTCTGCGCACCGCTCCCAAGACACCACGCGGCCGCGCTCATGACGCCCCCCCGGATCCGCCGATGATGAAGATCCGCCACCCCGAAGACCTCAGCGTCAGCCCTGAATTGACCCGTCCCAATCGCGATCAAAGCCGCGCGCGAGACTGACCCCTAGACAACCCGCCCCCTCGCCCGCATATCAGGGGCAACATAACAGACAGGACATGCCATGACCGCGCAAGACGCCATCAAGGACACCGTGACCACCAACGACGTCGTGCTTTTCATGAAAGGCACCAAATCCATGCCGCAATGCGGGTTCTCGTCCCGCGTTGCCGGTGTGCTCAATTTCATGGGCGTGGAGTATCAGGACGTAAATGTGCTGGCCGACGAAGAGATCCGTCAGGGCATCAAGGATTATTCCGACTGGCCGACCATCCCGCAGCTTTACGTAAAGGGTGAGTTCGTCGGCGGATGCGACATTGTCACCGAAATGACCCTGTCCGGTGAGCTCGACACGCTCTTCGCTGAGAATGGCGTGTCCTTTGATAAGGACGCCGCCGACAAGATCCGCGAAGCCAACGCCTGAGGGTAAACCAGACCTGACAAAAGTGTCCTGGTCTGCTCCACTCCCCGTCATTGATTGAAAGGGGATTGGATGAATATTTTTGTGATTGTCGCATTAGTTGCCGCCAGCCTGTTGGGTACGGTACTTATGATTATGGCGCTGCGTCGCGGGGCCCAAAAGAAGTTGGATTACAAAGCCTTCGCGGATGCGCAAGGCTGGCATTACACCCCACAAGACGGCGAAAACGCGCACGAGTTTCGCGATCCGGGGGAGGATTGGACTTTGCGTGTGGTCTTCATTCCCTCTGGCGCGGCGGGCAGCACCACAAGCCGATATGTCGAATGGATCAGCCCGGCCGGCGCCTTGTCCGAAGGCGAGGCCGCGCTGGGCGCGCCGCTGCCAGACAAATCCGTGCGGATGATGCAGAACGGTGGGGCAATGGGGCAAGCGATCCTCAAGGCCGCGCTGAAAGGCACCTACTACGCGCTGGGCCGTACCAAATTCACGCTAGACATTGATGAGGCGACAATCGCCGATCCCGGCGGTGTCGTCATGTCGACGCTGGGTCAGGAAAAAGCGATGGACAGCCTGCGCCGCAACGCTGATCTGGCGGCATTCCGGTCCAGCCACAAAGACGTTGAAGTGCCCGTCGCCATCCGCAATTCAAATGGCCTTATCCTGCGGCGCACCGGCACTGTCAATCGCATGGAGGACCTCACGGAGCTGGTGCGCCTTGGACTGTCCTTGCGACACGGACTGTTGTCCTAGCCCGCCGCCCGCGCTTCCACGTCGTTGGCGATGGTTTCGGCTTTGGCCGCCATCGCTTCCATCCGATCGAGCAACCCCTCTGGCAGGGTCGGCACTTCGATCCGCGTCGGCTCAGCGGGGGCTGATGACGCTGCACCGGCGTCCAGCGCAGCCTTGGCTTGTGCCAGCTGGCCCTCGGCCTCGCGCAACTTGTCCTCAAGTCCGGCGGTGCGGTCCGCCAGCAAAAGCCCGGCCATCAAGAGCATCCGGCTCTCTGGCATCCGGCCGATCTGTGAGCTCAGCGAGGCGGCCTCTTGATCTAGCATCGCGGCGGCGGTCATCAGAAATTGCTCTTCCCCGTCCTGGCATGCGACCTCGAACGACCGGCCGCCAATGGAAATCTCAACCTGTGGCATCTGCGGCCTCCCGTTCGATCATCGGTGTCAGTTCTTCAAGGATGGCGTCCATTTCGGCCGCATCCGCCGCGCGGGTCGCCCGCAGCGCTTCGAGTTCGGCGAGGGTGATCGAGCGGCCCTGGATCTCGCCGGTGT
>JBCBCS010000051.1:0-18461 GCA_038530475.1 Pseudomonadota bacterium | reverse complement strand
CGAAGACCGCGTCGTCGCCGTGCTGGATATTCGGAATACCCCCTAACCAACGAAAGAAAGGGACCAAACCATGAAACATATCTTGTCTGCGGCCATCCTGGCTGCCATCGCAGGCGGCGCCGCTGCCGAAATCACAGTCGACAATTGTGGTGAACCGCTAACGTTCGACGCAACGCCTGAACGGATTGTCGTCCATGACATGAACATGACGGACATGGCCTTTGCTCTTGGCCTCCAAGACAAGATTGTGGGCCTCACAGGTATTACAGGTTGGTATAAAACCAGCGACGATTTTGATGAGCTGCGCGGCGATATTCCAGAACTCGCACCTAAATACCCGACGGTAGAAAACCTACTTGCGGCAGACCCGCAGATGTTTTTCGCAGGCTGGTACTACGGTATGAAGCCTGGCGGCGACGTTACGCCTGATACGCTCGAACCCTTTGGGATCAAGACCATGGTGCTGACCGAGAGCTGCGTGCATCTCGACAAGAACCGCCCCGAGGCGAGCATGAACCTGCTCTTTGATGACGTGATGCGTCTGGGCACCGTGATGGGCGTTGAAGCGAAAGCCGAAGCGCTTGTCTCTGGCTGGAAGGAAGAGCTGGCCGCGATTGAGGCCCAAACGGCAGAGCTCGCCAAACCACGCGTGTTCCTGCTTGACGGGCCTGCGGATGCGCCATTCACGGCGGGCAAATTCGCCATCCCCGATGCGATGATTGCGGCCGCCGGTGGTGAGAACGTGACCCAAGACATGGACACCAGCTGGGGGCGTACGTCCTGGGAAGCTGTTGCGGCCTCTAACCCGGAATTCCTTGTTTTGCTCGACTATCAGACCGGAAACGGTGCGGCCGACACGTTCCAGTTCCTCAAGGATCACCCGGTGATGTCGCAGACCGATGCGGTTAAGAATGAGGCCTGGATTGGCCTACGCTACGAAGAGCTGACCCCTGGGCCTGCAAACATCGAGGCCATCTCGAAAATGGCTGCGGCCATGCACCCGACGCTCAACTAAGTGGCACGCAAGGGCCTTTCATACCTTTTGGGGGCGGTCATCCTGATCGCCCTCATGATCCTGTCCACGGGTTATGGCTCCACAGCCATACCTGCGCCCGAAGTGGTGCAGGCGGTTTTGCTGGGCCTGGGATTGGTAGACGGCGATGTGGGCCCGATGCAGCGGATCGTTTTTGATCTACGCCTCCCACGCGCGCTCTTTGCGGGCGTCATTGGCGCGGGCCTAGGGATCGTTGGCGTTGTTTTGCAGACCACGACGCGCAATGACCTTGCTGACCCTTTTCTTTTTGGCCTTTCCTCTGGCGCTGCAGCAGGCGCTGTATTTGTCATCACGGTCACAGGTGACATTCTGGGCTTCTGGACGCTACCGCTGGCGGCTTTCACCGGTGGCATCCTGGCCTCGGCCATCGTTTTGGGGTTGGTCCACACCCTGCGCACCAGCGCACCCGAAAAGTTGATCCTTGCCGGTCTTGCCGTGTCCTTTCTGTTTGCCGCGATCACAAACTACTTGATCTTTGCGGGAGACAGCCGCGCGGCGCATTCCGTGGTTTTCTGGATGCTTGGTGGGCTTGGGCTCGCGCGCTGGGATAGCTTTCCCCTCGTCTGTGCCGGGCTACTCTTGATCCTTGCCTATGCAGCCTATCGCGCACGCTGGCTGGACGCGCTTTTGACGGGGGATGTCACGGCGTCCACTCTGGGTGTGCCGGTGCAGCGATTGCGGTTTTTGATGTTCTTCATCGCCGCCTTGGCCACAGCCGTCTTTGTGTCCGTGGCCGGCGTCATTGGCTTTATCGGTTTAATGGTGCCACATATCGCGCGGGGTATTGCGGGCCCGCTTCATCGCAATCTGATCCCGACAGCCGCGATCGTCGGAGCGTGCTTGCTTACCGGATCCGATATCGTCAGCCGCGTGGTACTCGCCCCACAAGAGCTTCCTGTCGGAATTGTCACGACATCCATCGGCGCGCTCTTTGTGTTCGTGTTGCTCTACCGGACAGCGAGAGCATAATGCTGGAACGGACTTTGGCGCAGCTCGATGTGGGACATGTCCCCGATCACATCGCGGGGCAGATTGGGCGGCTTGGCTATATTCAGTGGCTCGGAGCGCTGAAGGGAGAAGCTGGCTACTTCAAAGAAGCAACGCGGGACTACGAGTTGGCACAACCCTTCATCCGCACCTCACCAGCCGTTGCAGTCTTTTGTGACTTGGTCATTGAATCACTTGCATCCCTATTCAGTGCTTTAGAGTTGAAACTACCTACAGCCGCGCGGCGTGGCGGGGCCAAAGCGCGCCGGGACGCGTTGTAAGTCATGCGAAAGTTCCCTCCAGAACGCATTGTATGTTTGACCGAGGAGACGGTCGAAACACTCTATCTGCTGGGCGAAGAGAACCGTATCGTAGGCGTATCCGGCTACGCCGTCCGTCCCAAGCGGGTACGCAAAGAAAAGCCGCGCGTGTCCGCATTTACCTCTGCTGATATCCCCAAAATTCTGGCGCTCGCACCTGATCTTGTTCTGACGTTTTCTGATCTACAAGCCGATATTGCCACCGAACTCATCCGGGCAGGCATCACGGTGATGGCCTACAACCAAAGGGACATCGCAGGCATCTTGGCCATGATCCGCCACCTTGGGACGACTGTGGGACAAGGGCAACGAGCTGCCCGTTTGGCGGACCACTATGAACAACGGTTAGCGACCATATCGGCACAAGCGTCGCAACGTCCGCGCCTCAAAGTATATTTCGAGGAATGGGACGAACCGATGATTTCCGGCATCCGCTGGGTCTCAGAACTGGTGGAGATTGCAGGGGGCCAGGACGTATTTCCAGATTTGGCTCGGCAAGGTGCGGCGAAGGATCGGTTTGTGACGCCGGACCAAGTAATCGCAGCGGCCCCAGATGTCATCCTCGCGTCTTGGTGTGGCAAGAAAGTAAGACCCGAGAAGATCGCCGCCCGACCTGGATGGGACACCATCCCAGCAGTCCGCGACAATCGGATCATCGAGATCAAATCCCCTCTCATCCTTCAACCCGGGCCAGCGGCACTCACCGATGGATTGGACGCGATCCTGGCCGCCCTTGTCCCAACAAAGGAGACGCTGTCATGAACATTGCAAGCCCTTGCACAGGTATATGCAAACTCGATGAAGACACAGGTTGGTGCTTGGGCTGTGGACGCAGCGGCGAAGAAATGGATGGGTGGCGTGTTCAGTCGGAAGCGGCACGGCAAGAGATATGGGATCAAATACCGGAGCGTATGCAAAAGCTGGGTGTGACGTGCCGCAGACTGCCGTGGACCACAGACGATATTCGCGCGTTTGTATTCTCAATGCTGGAAGCCGGACGAGGCACTTGGGTGATCGGCGTTGTCGGAGCCGTCGCTGAATTCACGGCTGCTCAGGACGAACAAGTTGACGTGCACGTTGATGGTGATGACATCACTGCCTACACGAAGAACGGCGCAGTGCGGATAATAGTCAACGATGACGTGCGCGCACTAACATTTGATCCCCCCGACTGGGGGCGTGACCCTCGGATTGTTTTTGCGGTCAAACGAGAACGCGGACGTTTGCCCGTTGCCTCCGGTGTTGCAGATTTAGGCCCCGATGCCGGTGCTTTGTTGCAGGAGAAAAGTACCAAACTTTATGACCTTGGGTTAGCTCGAAAAGAAGGGCGTTTCTGTGTCCGATTGGGCGAAGGAAACGCGCAAGAGGCGCTTGATGGTTCAACGGGGCTCGCGTTTCCACACGCCCTACCAATGATCGCGGGTCCGCTCGTCAAAGAAAGTCCGACGCGCGTTGTGGAAAGCGCACTCGGACGTATCGAAGTACAGGGGCAAATCCCGCCCCCTGATGCGAGGTCACCCGCGGGACCTCACACACATCTCCTTACAGATCATTTGGAAACCGGCCGCGCGTTGCCCACAGGCATGGATTTGCCGCGCGCCTACTTGCCTGGAGCCATCTTTTACCCTCCGAATTGATCAACGCGCTGATGCAGAACGCTCAAGGTTATACCTATGATCCGGATGGTCGTGGTATTCGAAGATGACGTCCCTTTCGTGAGCCATGCGGATCTTTTGTAAGACGCGCACTGATTGTCGGTTGTTAGGATCGACCGGGGCGACGATGGATTGTGTGTTGCGCGGTAGCGTTGCGTGACCAACCGTGGCCTATCCGGCCTCGGTCGCAATCTCATGACTGAGGTGTCCCTAGATTTCCATACGCCCGTCGTGTTCAGTTTCTGCTGTTTGATTTCGAAGCCAATGGGCGGCAGCATTCCGTTGTTCGTGTGCTTGCACTTTGGGTTGTAAAACAGCTCGATATATTCGAACATATTCCGCCGCGTGTCTTCGCGTGTCGGATGTGCCCGCCGTCTGATCCGTTCCCGCTTCAATGGCTGGAAGAAACTCTCGGCGACGGCATTGTCGTGGCAGTTTCCGCGCTGGCTCATGCTAGATTCGAGGTCGTGCTGGCGAAGGAAGGTTTGTCACTCGCGGCTGGCGAACTGGGAGCCCTGGTCCGAATGCACAGTGACCCTTCCATCGGGTTTGGGTCGCCAAACCGCCATTAGAAGAACCTGAAGCGCCAGGTCCGTGGTGATCCGGGATTGCGCGGACCAGATGACGAAACGACGGGAGAACAAGTCGATGACGACACACTGGTGCAGCCAGCCCTCAAAGGTCTTGATTTAAGTGATGTCGGTCACTCGGACCCGCTCTGGCTCGGACGTCCCGAACCGCTGCTCCAGCCTGTTCTCTGCCACCACCGCAGGCCCGGCGCCATACTGGCCGGGACGGCGCTTATAGCCAAGCTGAGCCGCGACCCCGGCCATCGACTCCAGCCGGGCAACCCGGTTCTCCGAGACCTGCTGCCCCGGTCGCGCAGGTCGTCTGTCAGTTTGCGATGGCCAAAGACCTTGCCGCTGTCGGCCAAGGCCTGCCGGATCAACTCGGTCTGGCACGCATCCGCAAGCGCGCGGTGGCTTAACAGTTCCTTAAGCAATGCATAGAAGCCCGAGAAATGCACCCGCAGCACTCAGCACATGGCCCGAACACCGAACTCTTCGCGGTGCGCCCAGATGAAGGCGTACTACATTGGGCTCGCACGCGAATTACGCCGTTGCCGTTTTTAGGATGTCGCATGTCTAGTCCCCACGGACTGGGCCACTTCTTTGTAGAGTCTCGGGCACTGGCGGTCGCATGTTGAGTGCCTGGTGCGGGCGTGTGTGGTTGTATTGTCTGAGCCAGCCATTGATGACGACTTGTGCCTGTTTGGTGGTGGCGAACCACTCTGCGTTGAGAACCTCGCGGCGCAATGTGCCGTTGAAGCGCTCGTTGTATCCGTTCTCCCAAGGTGACCCTGGATAGATCCTAATGGGCTCTACGCCGATGCGCTGTAGCCAGGTCTTGAAGGTTTCAGAGGTGAACTCGGGTCCGTTGTCGCTTCGAAGGTGTTCCGGTTTGCCGTGGCGCAGGAAGAGCCCGTAGAGGACCTCCAGAGCTTCATTGGCAGTCATCGTGGTGCGAACCTCTACAGCCAGTGCCTGGCGAGTGTAATCGTCCAGCACGGTCAGCATTTTGTAAGCGCGGCCGTTGCTAAGCTTGTCGTGCACGAAGTCGACGCTCCAGACATGATTGGGATGGGTCGGCCGGAGCCGAATGGTCGAGCTGTCGTGGTGGTAGAGCCGCTTGCGCTTCTTGTGGCGCTGAGGTTGCTGCAGCCCTTCTTCCCCCCAGAGCCGCTCGACCTTCTTGTGGTTCACGCGCCAGCCTTCGATCCGCAGCAGTTCGAGAACCTTGCGGTAGCCGTAGCGACTATAACTCTAGGCAAGGCGGATCATGGCGAGCCGCAGATCATCATCGTTCTGCGGGGCAGCTCGATACTGCATCGAGCTACGCGCCAGGCCGATTACCAGGCAGGTCCGCCTCTCTGACGTGGCGAGCTTTTGGCGGGTGTGGATGACGGCCTGACGAAACTGCTCCGTCGTCAGGCCCTGGGCTTTAGGTGGTTCAGGCTTTCCTTCAGGATCAGCTTGTCCAGCTCAAGTTCCGCCACGATCTTCTTCAGCCGGGCGTTCTCCTTCTCAAGGCTGCGTAGCTCCGATAACTGTGACCGCGCCATCCCGCCGAAGCGCTGACGCCAGTTGTAATAGGTTGCATCGCTGACACCGACGGCGCGGCATGCTGTCTGCACATCACTGCCCTCCGCAAGCTTCAGTTCAATCTCACGCAGAAGCTTCAGGACGTCTTCGTCTGAATACCGTTTCCGAGCCATTCTCTGTCCCCCTCTCTCGGCCATCGTAGTGGCCCAGTTCTAGGGGGAAGGACACGGTCACCCTCGCCAGTTCGCGCTTCAACTGCCGGTTCTCCGTTTCATGGTCCGCGCCCGGCTTCAGGACAGGATCCCCGAAAAGCTTCAGCCACTTGTAGAGCGAATACGTGCTGACGCCCAAACGCTGGGACACCTCTCGCACCGGATACCCGCGAACTGTGATCTAATGCACCGCATCCTGCTTGAACCCTCCGCTGCAATTTCTCGTCCACATGTCGGCCTACTCGCCTCACAGTTTGGCGGCAAAGCATCTGCAAACCTTAGGGCGCTTCAAGGTGGTGGCTAGCGCGGCTGCGAAAGGCCAACAAGCGCTGAGTAAGGGGGGGAATTCCGGCTCTCATTGGCCGCTCATTGGTTCGACCTAAAAGCTTAGAATTGTTCGGCGTCGTGAAGCTGTCGTTTTGCATGCTCGGTATTTCCGGACCGAGCGCACTAAAGGCGTCCCGATTCGTCGGGGGCGATACATGGCTCTAGATACTCGCAACAACCGCTTGGGCTGCGGAGCTTTCGACTTTCGCATTCACCGAAAAATCCAGTCCGGTACTACGAGGTAGGTTGGTTTGTGCGCAGCCTGAATTTCCGACACACTCGCGCCGTCCTCGGTCATGTGGGTGACAATCGTTAGGGGTTCTTTCCGATGCACCTCCGAACCATTTGGAAGTGCCACCTCCGCGCCGCCGAGATAGCGGCAAAGATGTTCGGCATCTGCCACTCAGATTTCCTCGATAACCCATCTAGCATTTTTGGACAGCGGCGACTTGGGCACATACAGCTGAACGCGCGTAGGTCGCGCACCTTTTGCAAACCTAGCTGCGGATTGCTCCGGTGGTCGATCAGATTGAAAATCACTTCAACGAGCACGACTCCCGACCATTCTGTAGCTTGAAAGCTACTAGCCGTTGATAGATCGGGGTCGGAGTGGAATTCACCCTGAATGATAATGGGCGGAACCGTTCGGAAAAGTCACGCCACCCGTTCTCGCGCACTTGATAGGTTTTGGGCTATTCTGGCGGACAGTTCTGCCGTCGCTTCACTCCAGTTTTTTTAAGGCGAACTCCCGCACCCTCTCCATTCTCGGATAGGAAGATCACACCGGCCGCCTCTAGCGTCATGGCAATCTTTGTGATCGTTTCTTTCCGTCCGCCGAGCTTGCCGGTTGCGGACTCGAGCCGTGCGATCGTTGGATAGGACACACCGGACTCACGAGCGAGGTCCTCTTGCTTCCATTTAAGCAATACCCGAGCCGCTTTCACTTGCTCGACTGATAGATCATCTATTGACATGGGTGGCTCATATAGTGTGATAGACAATCTATCACACAAGATAAAAAATGCTGCAATGAATGACTTTGTTTCACGCTTCGCGGAAGACCCGGGACAGCCAACGCCAAAGGCCTTTTCGTCCCGCCAGAGTGCGCCTGACCTGCTATCAAATGAGCGCTATCAACTCGGCTTCGTACTCGGGGATGTCGCGGCCGCGTTCGCAGCTGCCTATGAACGCCGCCTGGCTTGCAGCTCAGCCGACCGGACGCCGGGCACGCAGTTCATCCATATTATTTCCCTCGCGGCCCGTGGCAGTAGCACTCTTGGATAGCTTCGAACTCACCAGCTCGGCACCGCGCCCAGTGAGTCTCAGGGTCCTTGTATGCGCAGCGGAAATCGTCACCGACACTTATTCATACGTAATGAAGTGCGCATCCCACGAAGACGCCGCACTGGAAACCTCAATCGCGATGACCCGCGACTTCGCCATGGCGCTCATGGCGGATGTGAGGAAACTGCAATGAGGAAACAGCCGACGAAAGAGCACCTCGAGCCTTTTGGCTTTTGCGTGAAAATCACCCTCGTTCGAGCCAGGCTCGTGTTCCAGTTGGGCTTGAACCTCAACTTCCTTTCTCCGGGCTCTGCCTGGGCAAGCCGCGAACCGTTTTTCAATCACTCGCTTCGCCATCGGACGACGGGGGAACCGCCAGAGGAACCGTGACGCCATCGCGTGTCAAGTTGGGCCGAGTAGAGACAACAGGAGCAGAAAGATGGCGCAGGACAACGATGCATGCAGTCCGGTTCTTTTGACGCAATCCGATGTATCGGCGCGTTTGCAAGTCTCCCAGCGGCAAATCCAACGGATGGTTGCCGCTGGGGATTTTCCGCCGCCAATGAAGGTTGGATCACAGAACCGTTGGAGCGAAGCGCATCTCGAGGCGTACATCTCCGGCATTGCCGAGCGTGCCGGAGTTGGCACAAGACACGGGGTTGAATAGTCATGGGAATGATCCAGCCACTTTTTGCAGGGGCGTCCAAAGCGGCAAAGCTACTTGACCTCAAACCCGGCGAGTTCCGGCGCCTGGTTGAACAGGGGGTTTTGCCGCCTCCGTGTCGCCTGGGCGAGTTTGATCGTTGGGAAGTTGAGCAGCTCAAAGCCATCGCAAGCGGGGAAGCGGCCGACGCCGTTGCGCGCATCGAATGGTGAGAAAACCGTACGTTTGGAAGAATCCAAAGAGCGGGCTTTGGTACTATCGCCGTTTCCACGATGGACGGATGCGATATATCCGCATCGCCGCCGAACCTGGCACAGCCGAATTTGACCGAGCCTATTGGGAAATACGGTCAGGAAAACGGGAGGAAGCAAAGCGCTCTTGGTCCGCATTGATGGAGGATTTCCGCCGCGGCGATAAATGGGCAGGGTTCTCGCCGCGGTACCGCCGAGACCTTGAAAAAGTCTTTGACTACCTAGAGGAAAAGATTGGCAGGGAGGATGTCTCCCGTCTGTGCCAACCCGATATCTACGATGCGATGGAAAAAAATCGCCATCGCGTTCGATTTGCGAACTACATCCCGACGGCAATTTCGATGCTGGCGAAATTGGCGGTGCGAAAACGCTGGCGCCGCGACAATCCTGCGGTCGCTATCGAGAAGCTGAAGGTTCCCAGAGATCGGAAGAAGCCACATACGCCCTGGCCGGACTGGGCAGTTGATCGGATGCGCGAAGAGGGCACTTTAGTGGCAAGGCTCATTTTTGAGATCGGCGTCGGCAGCGTTCAAAGGCCCGGCGACTGGGTGGGCTTCACGTGGGGTGACTATGACGGCCAGCGATTGAGGCTGCGCCAAAACAAAACGGACATTCCGCTCGAACTCCCGTGCACGGAGGCTTTGAAAAGAGCGCTCGACGCCGAGCGGTCGCGCCTTGGAGTTTCTCCGCACCCAACTCGACACATCCTTTCGAAATCGGACGGATCGCCGATGGGCTACCACGACATGGCCCGGATCATGCTCGCCGAACGCAAGCGCTTGGGTCTGACTGCATTCGATCAACACGCACTGCGGTACCGCGGCGTCATGGAGCTGGCCCTGGCTGGATGCGATGACGACGAGATTGCCAGCTATAGCGGCCACACGACAAAAGCGATGATCGTGAAGTACGCCGGGCAGGCTCGGCAAAAGATGAGAGCGCAACAAGCCGCAGCGAAGCGACCGTGAACGAAACAAGACCAAAAATGACACCTGATACTTGAGGTGATACCCCATGGACGAGCTAAATTGTAAACCGTTGAAAAGATTGGAGGCGAGTACCGGAATCGAACCGGTGTACACGGATTTGCAATCCGCTGCGTCACCACTCCGCCAACTCGCCGCGCATGGTGTGTGGTGCAGATAGCTTAGCGTGCGCGGGCGTGCAAGTCTGTGGTGGATCATGACGCGTTGCCCATGACAGGTTTGTGTGTCACATATTCGAAGCGAGAGTCCTGAACTGATGGGTTTAGTTTGAATGAGTGATTTTGCGGCGCGGCGAGTCATGATGGTCGACACCCAGGTCAGACCAGCAGATGTGACCAAATTCCCAATTATCGACGCCATGCTGAGCATCCGGCGCGAGGATTTTGTGCCCGCAAACCTGCGCGAAGCGGCCTATATCGGCGAGAACCTCGATTTGGGTGATAACCGCGTTGTCCTTGACCCCCGGACCTTTGCCAAGATGTTGGATATGCTCAACATTGCGCCGCATGAGCTGGTTCTGGACGTGGGCGCGGCCTATGGCTATTCGTCCGCGGTGATCAGTCGGCTGGCGCAGGCCGTTGTCGCACTGGAAGACGACGGTGACAGGGTCAGGGATGCCGAAGACGCGCTGATGGAGGCGGGCATCGACAATGTCGCCACGCATCATGGCCCTTTGGTCGACGGTGCGGCGGACCTTGGCCCGTTTGATGTGATTGTGCTGCAGGGCGGGATCAACGACATACCACAAGCGCTGACCGATCAGCTCAAGGACCAGGGACGCATCGGCGCGCTGTTCATGGACGGCGCGCTGGGGGAGGTCCGGTTGGGGCAGAAACTGAACGGACGGATCGTGTGGCGGCGGGCGTTCAATGCCGGTGCGCCGATTCTGCCCGGGTTTGGCGCGCAACGCGCATTTCATTTGTGAGGCATGAAAACATGATCGCACGACGCATTCGGCGAACGGTTGCAGGGCTTTTGGCGGGCGTCAGCCTGAGTGTGGCCGTGCCTGCACAGGCGGACACGCTCGCGGACGCGCTGGTTGGGGCGTATGGCCATTCGGGGCTGATCGACCAGAACCGGGCGCTGTTGCGGGCGGCGGATGAGGATGTGGCGATTGCGGCGTCGCAGCTGAAGTTGATCGTGACCTGGGCGGCAAACCTGACGCGGCAACTGGGTGACTCGCGGTCGGCCCAGAACGGTAGTCGGTCCGTCAGTCTTGCACAGACGTCCGCGACGGCGTCGATCACCGCAACATTGCAGCTGTTTGACGGTGGCGCAGACGCTGCGCGTGTGGCCGCGCAGGAAGAGGTTGTGCTGGCCACGCGGTCGGCGCTGACCAACATCGAACAACAAGTGCTTTTGCGCGCGGCGTCGGCCTATTTCAACGTGCTGCGGCAGCAGGAATTTGTCGCGCTGAGCCAGAACAACCTGCGCCTGCTGCAGCAGGAACAGCGGGCGGCGCAGGACCGGTTTGACGTGGGTGAGGTGACGCGCACGGATGTGGCGCTGGCCCAGGCGGCGGTGGCAAACGCGCGCTCCAACCTGGCCACGGCGCAGGCGAACCTGATCAAGGCACAGGCGGAATACACATCGGTGGTGGGGCGCCAGCCGGGGCGGCTGGCCGGACTGCCGCGCTTGCCGCGCGTACAGACCAACGTGCCACAGGCACAGTCGGTCGCGGTGCGCAATCATCCCGACATCATCCAGGCTCAGCGTCAGGTGGCCGCGCAGGACCTTTTGTTGCGGGCCTCCGGCCTCGACATGTTGCCGACGATTTCGGTGACAGGGCGCCTTTCGGCGTCGGATCAGTTCGGCAGCACAAACTCAACCGACTCGGCGTCCGTTGAGCTGGGTGTGCAGGGTCCGATCTACCAGGGTGGGCGGCTTTATGCGACCGAGCGCAAGGCGCTGGCCAATGCGCAAGCGGCCCGGGGCAATTTGCACAACGTGCGCCATACGGTGCAGCAGGACGTCGTGAATGCGATTGCGGATTTGCAGGCTGCGGCAGCAAGCCTTGCCGCGTCCGAACGGCAGATTCGCGCGGCGCGCGTTGCCTTTGAGGGTGTGCGCGAGGAGGCGACGCTGGGCGCGCGGACGACGCTGGATGTGCTGGATGCAGAACAGGATCTGCTGGATGCCGAAACCAACCGAATCTCGGCGCAGGCGGATCAGTACATCGCGGCCTATGCGGTGCTGGAAAGCATGGGGCTGTTGACCGCGGCGCAATTGAAATTGCCGGTGCAGCTGTATGATCCGGTGGAATATTACAACCTGATGAAAACCGCGCCGACCAAGCTGTCCAAGCAGGGGCGGCAGCTGGACCGGGTGCTGGAGGCGCTGACGCGCGAGTGAGGGGCGGCGGGGACGCGCCTTTCGTTTAAGCTTTTCAGCATCCTGTTGTGCGACTCTCATGCGGCATGTACACTGCGGCCGAGGCGAGAGTGGTAGTGAAATGTCAGACCCGATGACCAATGCGGAGGTGGAAGACGTCCTTTCGTCGATCCGCCGGCTGGTTTCCGACGAGAAAGCGCATGAGCCGGCGCCGCAGCCGGAGGCACGCGACCGGCTGGTTCTGACACCCGCCCTGCGGGTCAGTGAGACACCCGACATCCAGGAACCGGACCTGAGCGCGCTGCAGGAGCCGATGACATTTGTGCACCGGCCTCCCGCCGCGTTTGACGAGGACGCGCCGGGGCAAAGTGTACAAAAGAGCCCTGCGATTGAACAAAACGATGCAGCGCACGCAGAGCAGGACCCGGAGCCCTGGGGCGAGCCGGCTGATCTGCATGAAGACCATCAGGCCGACGCTGATTACAGCGATTGGACCGACAGTGCGGCAGACCCTGATGCTCCGGCAGACCCTGATGCTCCGGCAGAGCACGTAGTCGATGGTCAAGAACGGGATCAGCAGGACGACGTACTGATCTTGCAGGCGCTCGCCGATGCCGCGCCCGACGTTGACGCGCCGGACTATTTTGCGGAGGTGCCTGAGGCATCGGAACCTGAGGCATCAGAACACGTCGCCCCGGCGGAAGCCGAGCCTGAAACGCGCGCGCCGGAGCAACCGCAGGCCGATGACTGGCCCGAGGATCAACCGGGCGCGTCACAAGAAGAGGTCACTGAAGATACGACTGAAGCGCCGTCGCTTGAAGATGCGTCGTTGAGCGCCAAGGTGGCGGCGCTGGAAACGCTGTTGGCGGATCAGTCGGGTGATTGGGAACCGGATGGGCCTGCCCCCGCGATGGCCAGCGCAGAAGTGCTGGAATGGGACGGCCCGGCGCCTGACCTGACGCCAGAGCCTGAGCCAGAGCCGGAACCAGCGCCCGAGGTCGTGGACACACCGGATGCCGAAGGGCTGACATGGGAAGACATACCCCACGCCGAAGACCCGGCGCCGCAGCCCGGGGCCGTGGCGGGCGATCCGAATGTGTTCGACGCAGACGAAAGCGCGCTGCCCGAGGATATCCTTGATGAAGAGGCGCTGCGTGAGCTGATCGCGGACATCGTTCGGCAAGAGCTGCAGGGGACGCTGGGCGAACGGATCACGCGCAACGTGCGCAAGCTGGTCCGGCGCGAAATTCACCGGGCGCTTGCCGCGCACGAGCTTGAATAGGGCACGCGCGCCCCGCGGATCATTGGCGTGAACACGCCTGCGCATCTTTTGCTTGGGGCTGCCGTGTTTGGACGGCCGGCACTGGCCAAGATCCTGCTGGCCGCCTTTGCCGGTGCGGCGCTGCCTGATCTGTCTCTCTATGTCATGGCGGGCACGTCGCTGTTCATACTGGGCATCTCGCCGCAGCGGGTCTTCAACGAGCTGTACTTTTCCGACCTGTGGCAAACCGTCTTTGCCATCGACAATTCGTTTTTCGTGTGGGGTGCGCTGTGCGCGGTTGCGGTGTGGCGCGGATCACCTTGGGCGATTGCGCTGACCGGGGCGGCGCTGCTGCATCTGGTGCTGGATTTTCCGCTGCACCACGATGACGGGAGGCCGCATTTCTGGCCGCTGTCGGGATGGGTTTTCGAAAGCCCGGTCAGCTATTGGGACACCAATCACGGCGCATCATGGGTTGCACCGATCGAAGCGGCGCTGGCTGTGGGGGCGGCGGTGGTGCTGTGGGTGCGGCGGGTGCCGGTCTGGGCGGCGCTGTTTTGCGTGCCACTGGTCGCCGCCGAAATCTGGATCGTGCGGCAGTGGCTGTTTTTCTTTGTCGACACATAAAAAAACACGCCCCAAGGGGCGCGTTCTTTTGGTGCTGTGTGGGCGCGGTTTAGGCGGCTTCGGCCTGTTGCGCGGCGTTGCGACGCTCGGATTCTTCGCGGCTGAGCGCGACCGAGGTGCGGACACCTTTGCCCACGAATTCCATCAGACCTTCGACCACGCGTTCGTTGGGGTCGATACCTGCGCAGCTCAGCACTTCGCGCCCATCGCGCGAGCGTGCCCAGCGGGCGATTTGCTCGGGACCGTTGCCGTATTTCTTGTCATCGGCGATTGCATCGTCGAGCGCAGCAAGCACAACTGCTGCGAATAGTTTGCGGGCGCGGTTACCTTGTTCGTTGTTAAAGGCCGTGCCATCAACGAAATCTTTCATTCGTCGTCCTTCCTTTATTCTTGCTCTTGTACTTTAGGCGTGCGTGCCCTTATGGCGGATCGCAGCCGATTCGGATACCCTGAAAACGCATGGCTTGTATGCGACTGGCGCATAGCTGTGAGCCGTCACTCCGCTGTATGTCGTTGTCTTGCCCACCATGCGTCCACGAGATATAGGGGCCGTCAAAACTTGTTCAACCTTTTGCCATGGTTTTGCCACATGCCGAAAATCAACGGAAATGAGATCCGCCCCGGGAACGTGCTGGAGCACAATGACGGCCTTTGGGCCGCTGTGAAGGTCGATCACGTCAAGCCCGGGAAAGGCGGCGCTTTCGCGCAGGTCGAACTGCGCAACCTGCGCAACGGGTCCAAATTGAACGAACGGTTCCGCAGCGCCGACAAGGTCGAGCGGGTGCGTCTGGAGCAGAAGGATCAGCAGTTCCTGTATGAAAACGACGGGATGCTGGTGTTCATGGATGCCGACACCTACGAGCAGATCGAACTGCCCGCCGAGATCCTGGGCGACCGGCGTCCGTTCCTGCAGGACGGCATGACGATCGTGGTGGAATTCTACGAAGAAGAAGCGCTGAACGCGACGTTGCCGCAAAAGGTGACCTGCACCATCGCCGAGACCGAGCCGGTGGTGAAGGGCCAGACCGCAGCCAATTCGTTCAAGCCCGCGATCCTCGACAATGGGGTCAAGGTCATGGTGCCGCCCTTTGTCGGCCCTGAGGAAGCCATCGTGGTCAACACCGAGACAATGGAATATTCCGAGCGCGCCTAGTCGCCGTCCCATGTGACGGTGGCGTCGCCCGCCGTCAGCGTCCCCTTGGCCCGGTCGAACCGCAGATAGGCAATGGCGTGGCCGTCTGCCTGTGACAGCAAGGTGCCCGCCGTCTTGTCATCTGCCATGATGTCGGTCCCCACGGGGACCGTGCCGTCAACGGTGACGCGCGCCAGCCCTTTGCGCAGGGTGGTCTTGTGCTTCATGCGGGCGGTGACTTCCTGTCCGACATAGCAGCCCTTTTTGAAATCGACGCCGTTGAGGCGCTCGAACCCGGTTTCGAGGATGAACGTATCCGGGGTCAGTTCCACGCCTGCCTCGGGCACCAGATGCGCCACGCGCAGCGCGGTCCAGTCGGTGGTGTCGCTGTCCTGAGGATGATCGCGATAGGCGCGCCACCCGAGCGCCGGGGTGCGCGGGTCGGGGTGTGCGTCTGATGGTACGTCGCCCAGCCCGCGGTGCAGGAACAGCCCCGCCTCGGCAATGGTGACATCGGCACGCAGCTTGTACATGCCCAGCCGCGCGGCCAGCCCCGGACCCGTGACCGCATCGGTGTCGAGCAGGATGGCGTCGCCGTCGGCCCCGAGGAAGAAATCGGCGATGAACTTGCCCTGCGGGGTAAGCAGCGCGGCGTAGACCAGCCCGTCATCGATGCGGTTGACGTCGTTGGTCACCAGCCCTTGCAAGAACGAGCGCGCGTCCGCGCCGGAGATGCGCAAGATGTGGCGGGCGGGGGCGGTGGACATGGGCCATTCCTTTTTCGGTTGGTTTGAGAGATATAGCAGTCCGACTTGCTGACAAAAGGCCCCGCTTGCCGTGCGCGCCCCGATTTCCGTGATCATCCCGACGCTCAATGCCGAAGCCGGTCTGCATGACTGTCTGGTGGCGCTGACCGAGGGGTTGGAGGCGGGGCTGATTGCCGAGCTGATCGTGAGCGATGGCGGGTCGGGGGATGCGACGTGCCAGATTGCCGATGCCTGGGGCGCCGAGGTGCTGACCGGTCCGGCGTCGCGTGGCGGGCAGTTGGCGCGGGGCGTTGCGGCGGCCTGTGGCGACTGGGTGCTGGTGGTGCATGCGGATACCGGTTTGGCGCCCGGGTGGGCGACGGTGGTGGCGGCGCATCTGGGCACGCAAAAGGCGGGGTATTTCCGGCTGCGGTTTGATCGCGGGGGGCGGTTCGTGGCCGGGTGGGCCAATCTGCGCGCGCGCATCCTTGGCCTGCCGTATGGGGATCAGGGGCTGCTGGTGCCGCGGCGGCTCTATGACCGGGTGGGGGGCTATCCGGATGTGCCGTTGATGGAGGATGTGGCGCTGGTGCGGGCGTTACGCGGGCATCTGGTGGCGCTGGATGCTGCGGCGGTCACCAGTGCGGCGCGCTATCGCAGGCAGGGCTGGGTGCGGCGCGGCGCGCGGAACCTGTGGCTGTTGACGCAGTATTTTGCAGGCGTGTCACCCGCGCGGCTGGCCGAGAAATACCGGTAGCGCGTTACACGCCGAAGAGGCGGCGGCGCAGGCGGAGGACCAGCCCCGGGCCGCGGGGCAGATCACCCGCACGTTCCAGCGTGCGCGTGACGTCCGCGTCGACCACGGTTTTGCCTTCCTTGAACTGCAGGCGGTAGAGGTCGGCATAGATGCCGCCGCGTTCCAGCAGTTCCTCGTGCGTGCCGGTGTCGCGGACTTCGCCCTGGTCCATGACGATGATCTTGTCGGCCTCGCGGATGGTGGACAGGCGGTGCGCGATGACAAGGGTCGTGCGCCCCTTGGACAACCGGTCGAGCGCGTTCTGCACCACCTTTTCCGATTGCGCATCAAGGGCCGAGGTCGCCTCGTCCAGCAGAAGGATCGGCGTGTCGCGCAAGAGCGCGCGGGCAATCACGACACGCTGGCGCTGGCCGCCGGACAGAGCGGAGCCGCGCGGGCCCACGGGCGTGTCGAGCCCTTCGGGCAGGCCGTCGACGAAATCAGCCACATGCGCGGCCTCCAGCACCTCTTGCAGCCGTTCGTCGGACACATCGGTGCGGCCCAGCAGGATGTTCTCGCGCAGGGATTCGTCGAACAGCAGCGCCTCTTGGGTGACGACGGAATAGAGGCTGCGCAGGTCGGCGATGTCCATGTCGGTGGTTTTGACCCCGCCCACGGTGACCGTGCCTTCTTGGGGATCGACAAGCCGGGTGAGCAGATTGAAAATCGTCGATTTACCCGCGCCCGACGCGCCCACGAGCGCGGTGGTTTGCCCGGCGGCCGCGTGCAGCGACAAGGCACGCAGCACGCGGGTTTCGCCATAGGTCAGCGACACGGTGTCGAGCCGGATATCCAGCGGGCCGTCGGGCCGGCCTGCCGGATTGTCGGGCGAGGTCAGCGCCAGCGGCGCGTCGAGCAGTTCCTTGACCCGTTCGATGGCCGCCGCGGCGTTCTGCCAAAGCCCCGAGATCGCGCCGAGCCGCCGCATCGGGTCAAAGGCGAGCCCCATCGCGGTGAAGAACGACATGAACTGACCGATGGTCTTTTCGCCCGCGATGATCTCGGACCCGCCATAAAGGATCACCGCCATGAACCCGAGGCCCGAGACGATGTCGACCATGGCCGGGATACCTGCGGCGCCAAAGGCCGCGCGGGTTTCGGTGCGGATGAACCGCTTGGTCAGGCCGCGATATTGGTTGGACTGGTAATCCTCCAGCGCGTTCAGCTTGATCTGGACGATGCCGTGAAACACCTCGTCGAGTCGCGTGGCCAGGAACGCGCCCAGATCGCGCGCGGTGCGCGCGTAGCGGCGCACATAGCGTTGCGCGCCCGCGGCGGGCAGCACCAACACCGGGATGCCGATGCAGGCAAGGATGGCCCAGACCGGATCGACGTTCAGCGCCACCCCGAAGAGGATGACCAATCCGATGAGGTCGCGGCCCGCGCCCGTGATGATGGCGCGCCAGACCTCACCCACGGCGCCCACATCACTTTGGACCCGTTGGATAAGGAACCCCGGCGGGTGGGTCTGGTGAAACGCGCCGTCCTGCAACATCATGCGATCCAGCAGGTCATAGCGCAGCGAGGCCGAGGATTTCAGTGCCACGCGGGTCAAGATCACCTTTTGCGCCACCGACGAAAAGGCGCGGATCAGGAAGATCACGATGACCATGCCGCCGACCCACCACAGCATGGAGGCGTTGCCTGCGACAAACACGTCGTCGAACATCGGTTGCATCAGCCACGCCACGGCGCCCATCATCCCGCCTTCGAGCGCCATGAACAC
>JBCBCS010000050.1:0-18545 GCA_038530475.1 Pseudomonadota bacterium | reverse complement strand
AATCCAGACCATCGTGTCGCAGGCCCGTGGCAATTATGAGCTCTTCGAAGAGCAGCTGCGCGCGGGCCAACGCACCGTGCCAGACGTTGTTGGCGTGTTCCGCACCAAGCTTGATGCCGAACGCGAAGCCGCAACGCTGCCCTATGACCTCGCCCGTCAGCAACTGCGACTGGCCCTGATCTACGGCGTTTTGGTGGACGGAGAAGACATATGAGCCCGCCCGTCCTCGCCTTCGACATCAATGCCACCCAAGGCGGTAAGATCACCCGTCTTGCGCCTGCACCGGCGGCCAACGATCCGGAGCCTTCGGGCTCCGACCCGGTGGCAGCGCATCAGGGCGACCGGTATTCCGACAAAGCCCGCGCCCGCGCGGATCTGGCGGCGACCTATGCCGCCCTGATGGGCGTCGACATTGCCCGTGCCGATCTTCTCGAAGAAATGGCCCCCCATGGCGATGAGCTGTCGCCAAAGATCATCGCTGACGCCTTAAGCGCTGCCGGTCTAGTGACCCGCATGTCCACATCGCGGAAGCTGCGCGGCGTGCAATGGCCCGCGCTGGTGGAAATGACCAGCGGTCAGGTGCTTTTGGTGCTCGATCAGTTGGGCAAAACCTTTGTCGTCTTTGACACCACCTGCAGCGACAACCGCGCCGAAGTGCCGCTGGCAGAGTTCATGCCGCATTTTGCGGGCACCGTGCTGCAGGCCGATGTGTCGGTCAGCGATCTGACCCGCAAACATAGCGGTTCTGGGCGCAAGGCCCATTGGTTCTGGGGTGAGATGATGGCCTTCCGCCGTCATCTGCTTGAGGTCGCGTTAGGCTCTTTCGTGGCGAACCTGCTGGCCGTCGCCGTGGCACTGTTTTCGCTACAGGTCTATGACCGCGTCATCCCGCACCAATCCACCGCCACGCTGTGGGTGCTGGCCATTGGCGCAGGCCTTGCGATGTTGCTTGAAGCCGGCCTTCGGATTGCCCGTGCCCGTCTGATGGACGGGGCGGGGCGCAAGATCGAATTGAAGGTGCAGGCGCTTTTGATGGACCGCCTTTTGGGCATGCGCCGTGGCAAGGAAGGGCAGACGCCGTCGGGTCTGTTCTCGGCGGTGCGCGAATTCGGCTCGATCCGGGAATTTTTTACTGCCTCCACCATCGGCACGCTCACAGATCTGCCGTTCATCGTGCTGTTCCTCGCCCTTGTGGCGTCAATTGGCGGCAATGTGGTCTGGGTTTTGTTCATCGGCGGCATGTTGATGGTCCTGCCGTCCTTCTTTTTGCAAAAAAAGATGATCGCGCTGACCCAACAGACCCAAGGGGCCTCTGCCAAGTCCAACAAGCTTTTGCATGAAGTCATCTACGAGGCCGACACCATCAAGGCGCAGCGCGGCGAAGACCGCTTCCGCCGGATCTGGACTGAACTCTCCGCCGTGTCGTCCATCGCCACGTCGGAGCAGCGCAAGCTCGCCTCAACCCTGACGTTTTGGGCGCAGGGCGTGCAACAGGCGACATACGTGGCCGCTGTGGTCGCGGGGACGTTCATGGTTTTCCTTGGCGAATTCACCGTTGGCACGATCATCGCTGTGGGCATCCTGACCTCTCGCACTCTCGGCCCACTCACGCAGCTGGCTGCGACTTTGGCGCGCTGGTCCAACGTCAAGGCCGCTTTGGAAGCTTTGGACGAGGTCGCCAATGCCGAACAGGACGAGGAAGAGGGCCGGACCTATCTGCGCCGTGAAACCGTGCGCGGCGGGTTTGAGCTGCGCGACATCGCCTTTTGCTACAATGAAGAGGCCGGGCAGACGCTGGATATCCCGGGGCTGAAGATCGAACCGGGTCAGCGGATCGCCGTCTTGGGGTCGAACGGGTCGGGTAAATCGACCTTGCTGAAATTGCTGAGCGGGATTTACCGCCCCACCAAGGGCCGCGTGCTGATCGACGGGGTGGATATGGGGCAGGTGATGCCCCGCGATTTGCGCCGGTCCATCGGGTATCTCAGCCAGGAAGTGCGCCTGTTCTCCGGCACGCTGCGCGAGAACCTGAACCTGACGTTGTTGGAACGCGACGATGATCGTCTGTTGGCGGCGCTGGATTTTGCCGGGCTGGGGCCGTTCGTGCGCAACCACCCCAAAGGCTTGGATCTGGAAATCCTCGACGGCGGCGAAGGCCTGTCCATCGGGCAGCGGCAATCCATCGGTTGGGCGCGGCTGTGGCTGCAGGATCCGGCTGTGTGCCTGCTGGATGAGCCAACCGCGGCGCTGGACCAGACGCTTGAGGCCACATTGGTGAGCCGCCTCAAACACTGGCTTGCGGGCCGCACCGCGATCATCGCAACCCACCGGGTGCCGATCCTTGAGCTGACGCAACGTACGGTGATCCTGCAAAATGGCCGTCTGGCCGTTGATGGCCCACGCGAAGAGGTGCTGGCCCATCTGCAAAAGAAGAAGGCGCAGGGCTGATGGCGACGATTTCAGAAGAATTCGAAGGCCGGGTGCGGGGGCCGTCCCTGCTGATCTGGCTCATCGGGGCGACGGTTCTGGTGTTCCTTGTCTGGGCCAAGTTCGCCGCGATTGATGAGATTGTGCGGGCGCGGGGTGATGTCGTCTCGTCGTCGCGGCCCCAGATCATCCAGAACCTTGAAGGCGGCATTCTGGCCGAGCTTTTGGTCAGCGAAGGCGATCAGGTGGAACCGGGGCAAGTGCTGGCGCGGCTGCGGGGCACCCAGTTTGAAACGGCCGTGACCGATCTGCGCGAACAGGTCATTGCCGCCGAAATTCGGCGTCTGCGCCTTGAGGCCGAAATCGAAGGCATGTTCGACTTTGAGGTGCCTGAGGCGATTGCCGCCTTCTCCCCCGATATCGTAGCTTCAGAGCGTGCGTTGCTCAGCGCGCGGCAATCCGACTACGTCAGCCGCACCGAAGGCGCACAGGCGATCCTGTCAGAAACCAGCCGCGAATTGGCTGTGATGGAAGACCTCTACAACCGTGAAATCGCGGCACTGATCGAAGTCACGCGCGCGCGCAACGCGAATTCGGACGCGCAGAACGCTTATAATGAGATTGTCACCCAGTCCGAATTGCAGCGCGCCTCGGAATATTCCGAGACGCTGCAAACACTTGCGACCCTGCGGCAGGATTTGCGGGTTGCCGAGGACCGTCTAGAGCGCACGGTGATCACCGCGCCGATGCGCGGGATTGTGAACAATTTGGGCGTGACAACGATTGGCGGGGTCATTCGCCCGGGCGAAGAGATTTTCCAGATCATACCGATGGATGATGAGCTGTTCATTGAGGCGCAGGTGCGCCCCAGTGACATTGCCAATGTGGTTGCGGGTCAGACAGCGACGATCAAACTCAGCGCCTATGATTACACCATTTACGGATCCCTCGCGGGGGAGGTTCAGCTGATCTCAGCCGATACGTTCGAAGATGACCGCGACCCAAATGCGCCGCCGCATTACCGGGTGACGGTGGCGGTCGATCTGGGCGATCTGGGCCCGCGTCAGCAAGGGATCGAAATCCGCCCCGGTATGCAAGCGGATGTGGAATTGCACACCGGATCAAAGACGGTTCTGCAATACCTCACCAAGCCGCTCCTGCGTGGACAGGAGGCCCTGCGCGAGCCGTAGGGGAAAGGCGGGTCGACCCGCCCTGCGCGATTTCGAAATCGCGCCCGCGCTCAGATCAACTGACCTTGCTTGTCATAGACCTTGAGCAGCTTCGGGATCTGGCTTTTGAACTTGAAAAAGCCCGCTTTTGCATGGGGCCAGGCGCGGGCGTCATAGGGGCGCACGCGTTGGATGATGGGTGTTTTCACCTCACGCACCGCATCAGATGTGCCGCCGACGGGGCTGTAGGACATTACAATCGCCTCAAGGCCCTGAGACTTGGTCCAGTCGTCAATGTCAGCCGGGGTTTCGGGCCGTTCGAACGGCCCGATCCGACCTTCGAGGTCGGACAGCGCGCCCTCAACGAATGCCCCAACATGCGGTGCCACTTCCAGCGGTGAGCGGTGGGCAGTGCCGTTGTAGGCGGCGATAGAGGCCGTTTCGACGTCCTCAAGTACCCAATCGGGCGAAAGGTCATCTTCGGTGATAAGCAATCCAATCTTGCCTGACGGAATGCTCCCTGATTGCGGCACCGGGCCGCGCTCCGGGTGGGGTGGGCCGTCCAAGGGGGCCGCGAACGTCGCGAGCCCTGTGGGGCGAAACCGCCCTTCGGTGTATTTCGCGATGTTGTCAGGCCGGGCGAGATACGTTTTCCCAATGGTTTGTAGCCCGGCCACCCAGCGCCAGCCCAGCGTATTTGACGCGGGGTCGCCGTCCAGCAAATGCCGCATGAAGAAGTCCGCGCCCAACTCCCATGGAAGGCGCAGGGTAAATACCCAGATCGAGGCGAACCACATTCGGGCGTGGTTGTGCAAATAGCCCGTTGAAACAAGCTCTTGCGCCCAATGGTTCATGCAATCGAACTCGGTCTCGCCCTTGCAGGCCGCCTCCCAATCGCGGCGCAGCCCGCTTTCCGATTGGACCCGGTTCAGGGCCTGTTGCAACCCGGCGCGGTAGGACGTCCAGACCGACGGGCGCTGTTCCAGCCAGCCTTTCCAGTAGGTCCGCCAATAGACTTCTTGAATGAACTTCTCTGCGGTCGAAGGTGCGTGGTGGCGCAGGACCTCTTCCAGCACCTCATCCTCGGTCAGGATGCGGTGACGCAGATAGGGAGAGAGCCCAGAGACATGGGGGTGGCCCGGCACGTCGGCATTGCGGTTGGACGCATAGGCGCGGCCCATTTTGGGCGCAAAGGCGGACAGGCGGGCGAGGGCGGCGGAGCGGGTGGGTTCAAATGTCATACCCGGCCAAGTAGGCGGGTCACAACGGGCGGCAAGTCGAGGTCGCTGTCAGACCATCACGCTGGTTCGTCGCACTGCACAGGCGGGCAAAAGGCAGTCTTGCAGGATGTGCTGCCAGCCTGCAGCGTAATCGGCGCGCAACGCAGCCTTGTCGGGGTTGGCCATCGCCTCAAACCCGGAATGGGTCAATTCAACGCGGCAGCCCATATCCGAAACTGCAAACACCACCTCAACACAGCCGGCCTGATCGGCTTCGGCAGCGGGATGCCAGTCAAGCACCAGCCGTTTGCCCTTGTCATAGGTCACGACGCTGCCCCAAAGGTGGGTTGCGCCGTCCTTGGTGGTTTCGGTGATCGCGCCGCCGGGGCGCGGCTCGATCTCAATCTTGCTGGGCACATCGCCGGAATTGGCGGCGACGGAATGGGTGGCACCGGGCCACCAGTCGCCAATCCGGGCGGTAAACAGATCAAACGCCTGTTCGGGGGTCAGAGGAACGGTCACAGACCGCTGGACTGCATCAACGGGCATCGCGGGAGGTCCTTTCTTCGTTGTGGGCGGCCCGGGCGAAGGCGCCCAGAACATCGCCCCAGAGGTCATCGATATAAGCACGCAGATCGTCCATACCACCCGGGGCGAGGCCGTAGATGCGGCGGTTTCCCTCTGGCTCGACCTGACACAACCCCGCATCGCACAGCACCTTGAGGTGCTGAGAAACAGCCGGACGCGAGACCGGTAAGGTGTCCGCCAGAGGACCGACAGCAGAGGGTCCGGCGCGCAGCCGTTCAAGAATGGCCCGACGGGTCGGGTCGGCCAAAGCATCGAGGGCGATGTCGTGTCTTGAAGTTTCGTTCGTCATGACTTACCGTAAGTCATTGCTTACCAAAAAGTCAATGGGATTGGCTCTACCCTCAAGCAGCACAAAAGGCGCGATGATGTGCCCTTGCAGCCCTTGATGCCCGCTCATAAGGTTTAGGTAACAAACATCGTGTAAACGGGCGCGCGGCGCTCCAGAAGTCCAGAGGCAAAGCAGATGCAAGACCCGACAGAAACCTATATGAACCTCGTGCCGATGGTGGTCGAACAGACCAGCCGGGGGGAACGTGCATACGACATCTTTTCCCGCCTGCTGAAAGAGCGGATTATTTTTCTCAACGGCCCTGTGCATGACGGGATGAGCCAGCTTGTGGTGGCCCAGCTTCTGCACCTTGAAGCGGAGAATCCGAACAAGGAAATTTCCATGTATATCAACAGCCCTGGTGGTGTCGTCACCTCCGGTCTGTCGATCTATGACACGATGCAATACATCAAGCCGAAGGTCTCGACCCTGGTGATCGGCCAGGCGGCCTCAATGGGCTCGCTTTTGTTGACGGCGGGTGAGCCGGGAATGCGGTTTTCGCTGCCCAACAGCCGCGTGATGGTGCACCAGCCGTCCGGGGGATATCAGGGTCAGGCGACGGACATCATGATCCACGCGCAGGAGACCCAGAAGCTCAAGAAGCGGCTGAACGAAATTTACGTCAAACACACGGGCAACAAGCTCAAGGATGTGGAAGCCGCTCTGGAGCGGGACAATTTCATGTCGCCGGAAGAAGCAAAGGACTGGGGCCTCATCGACGAAATCGTCGAAAACCGTCCGAAATCGGACAGCGACAGTTGACCCCGGTGACGTCGTTTTGACGTTGTGGACTTATTCGGGCTGCTCTAGGGTTGGACCCAAGCAGCCCGAAACACGTATTTAGGCCCGTTTTGGCGGGACGACAAAGGATCGAAATATGGCCAATTCATCCGGCGGCGACAGCAAGAACACGCTCTATTGCAGCTTTTGCGGCAAGTCCCAGCATGAGGTGCGAAAGCTGATTGCAGGCCCCACCGTGTTCATCTGTGATGAATGCGTTGAATTGTGCATGGACATCATCCGGGAAGAGACGAAGACGGCGGGCCTGAAAGCCTCCGAAGGGGTGCCAACCCCGCTTGAGATTTGTCAGGTGCTGGACGATTACGTGATTGGTCAGGCGCATGCCAAGCGCGTGCTGTCTGTCGCGGTCCACAACCATTACAAGCGTCTGAACCACGCCGAGAAGTCGGACATCGAACTGGCGAAATCCAACATCATGCTGATCGGCCCCACCGGCTGCGGTAAGACGTTGTTGGCCCAAACGCTCGCCCGCATCCTCGACGTGCCGTTCACAATGGCTGACGCGACCACACTCACTGAAGCTGGGTACGTGGGCGAAGATGTTGAAAACATCATCCTCAAGCTGCTTCAGGCCTCTGAGTACAACGTCGAGCGCGCGCAGCGCGGCATCGTCTATATCGACGAGGTCGACAAGATCACCCGCAAGTCCGACAATCCGTCGATCACCCGTGACGTCTCGGGCGAAGGCGTGCAACAGGCGCTCTTGAAGATCATGGAAGGCACCGTTGCCTCCGTGCCGCCGCAGGGCGGGCGCAAGCATCCGCAGCAGGAATTCCTGCAGGTGGATACAACCAACATCCTGTTTATCTGTGGCGGCGCCTTCGCGGGCCTTGACAAGATCATCGCGCAGCGCGGAAAGGGGTCTGCGATGGGCTTTGGTGCCGATGTGCGCGACAATGACGATCGCGGCGTGGGTGAGATTTTCACAGACCTTGAACCCGAGGATCTGCTTAAATTTGGTTTGATCCCAGAATTTGTCGGTCGACTGCCTGTGATTGCAACCCTTGAAGACCTCGACGAAGAGGCTCTCGTAACCATCCTCAGCGCGCCCAAGAACGCGTTGGTCAAACAGTACCAGCGCCTGTTTGAGCTTGAAGATGTCAAGCTGACCTTCACCGATGATGCGCTCACCGCGATTGCCAAGCGCGCGATTGAACGCAAGACCGGCGCACGCGGGCTGCGTTCAATCATGGAAGACATCCTGCTTGATACGATGTTCGACCTGCCGGGCATGGACACCGTGACCGAAGTGGTTGTCAACGAAGAGGCGGTTGGCCCAGATGCCGCGCCCCTGATGATCCACGACGAAAGCCGCAAAGAGGCTGAGCCGGCCACGGCAGGATAACGCGGCCGTCATGTCTATCACGCGCATTCATTCCGGCGGCGAGTATGAGGGCAAAGTCGGTTGTTGCCGGGCCGTGGTCGCAGGTGGGTTCGTGCATGTCGCTGGCACCGTCGGGCAGGGTGATACTGTTGTCGATCAATGCCGCTCTGCACTCAGCATTATCAAGGCCGCACTTTACGAGGCAGGATCGTCACTCGAGAAGGCAGTCCGTGTCACCTATTATCTGCCCGATCGCCATGAGTTTGAGCCGTGCTGGCCCATCCTATCTGAGGCATTTGGTGACAATCCACCGGCGGCGACCATGATCGAATGCGGATTGATCGACCCCAAATATCGGATTGAGATCGAAGTCACCGCTCTGGCGGAATAGGGCCTGTGCGGACAGGCGCACTGGACCTTGGCTGCGGGATCAGGCATGAGTGGGCCAAGCTAACGGGAGCATCGCCATGGGCGTTCTGAACTTCATCAAACGGATCTTTGTGTGGTGGGACAATCAGACCATCGGCACGCAACTCTGGACCTGGCGCAAAGGCAAAAAGGTCGGTGAGGATGAGGCTGGAAATGTCTATTACACCAACAAGGATGAGACTCGTCGCTGGGTGATCTTCAATGGTGAAATTGAAGGCTCCCGGGTCTCGCCCGAGTGGCATGGCTGGCTGCACCACACCTGGGATGAGGTCCCAAGCGAAGAGACCGTTCCGAACAAGCCCTGGGAAAAGCCGCACTTGCCGAACCTGACCGGCACGACCCAAGCCTATGCGCCGAAGGGCTCTATCCGTCGGGCGGACCCAAAGCCGCGGGCGGATTACGAGGCGTGGTCGCCAGAATAAGGCATCCATAACGATGCGGGAAAACACCACAGAAGTTGTTGTTGGTGCTGCGGTTTTGGCCGTTGCGGCATCTTTCTTGTGGTATCTGGTGGCGGCAACGGGGCTGAGTGGGGGCACACCCGGCATCAGCCTCAAGGCCAATTTCACCTCAGCTGAGGGCGTAACGGTGGGCACGGATGTGCGCATGGCTGGCGTGTCCGTCGGCACGGTGACGGGGCTGGAGCTGAACCTCGACACTTACCGTGCAGAAGCGACGTTCGCGATCGACGAAGGTGTGGCGATCCCGGATGACACGGCGGTTGTCGTGGCCTCCGAAGGGTTGCTGGGCGGCACGTTTGTTGAACTCGTTCCCGGCGGCTCGTTCGACTTCTACGCCGACGGCGCGACGATCCGGGACACGCAAAGCGCGGTAAGCTTGATCCAGCTTTTGATGGCGTTCGTTGGATCGGATGACGACGCATGATCCGGGCTTTGGCTTTGGCTCTCTGCGGCGCTCTGTCGGCTCCGGCCTTCGCGCAGGATGCGACGACGGCGCCAGGCGGCACTTTGCGGGTGCTCGATAAAATCACAGGCCGCACGACGGACATGACGTTTCAGAACGGAGAGACGCAGTCGCTCGGCCTTTTGGACATCACATTGGCCGAGTGTCGTTATCCGACGGGCAACCGTTCGGGCGATGCTTTCACATTGTTGACGATCTTTTACAACAACAAGCCCGAGCCTGAGTTTCGGGGCTGGATGATCGCCTCGGCGCCCGCACTCAACGCGCTGGATCATCCGCGATATGATGTCTGGGCGTTGCGCTGCACCACCGAATGACCGTCCGGCACCTCTGTTTGCCGATTGAAATCCGCATTCTGTTGCAAAGCCTCGGTTAGCCGGGCGCGGTACTGGGCGCGCGGGATTTCCACTCCGCCGAGCGATTTGAGATGCGGGGTGAGGAATTGCGTATCAAAAAGGGTAAAGCCACCAACGCGTAAGCGGTCCACCAGGTAGGCCAGTGCAACCTTTGACGCATTTGTCCGGCGGCTGAACATGCTCTCGCCAAAGAACGCCGCCCCGAGCGTCACACCGAAGACGCCGCCAACCAATTCGTCCCCGTCCCACACCTCAATCGAATGGGCCAGCCGGGCGAGGTGGAGCTGGCCATAGAGATCGAACAGCATGTCATTGATCCAGGTTTCCTCCCGGTCAGCGCAGCCCGCAACCACACCTCGGAAATCAGCGTCGAAGGTCAGGCGGAACGGCTCTGACCGGATGACCTTGGCGAGCGAGCGCGAGATATGAAAACCGTCGAGCGGGATCACGCCGCGGTGGCGGGGATCAACCCAGAACAGATCATCATCCGACCGATGCTCCGCCATCGGAAAAATGCCGCCCGCATAGGCGGCGATCAGCATATCAGGCGTCAGTGGCGTGCTCATGCCCGGACCCTAATCCCGCAGCCCCAGACGGGCAACGGATGAGATCAGGCCATATTGTCCTCAAGCCAGTGTTCAAGCCAGTGGATGTTGTATTCCCCAGTCAGAACAGCCTCTTCCTGCAGCAACATGTGGAAGAGCGGCACCGTGGTGTCGACACCGTCAACAATCAGCTCGCCCAAGGCGCGGGCGAGCCGTGCGAGTGCTTCGGGCCGGTCGCGGCCATGCACGATGAGCTTGCCAATCAAGCTGTCGTAATAGGGTGGGATCGAATAGCCATCGTAAAGCGCGGAATCCATTCGCACGCCGAGGCCGCCCGGCGCATGGAACTGCGTGATCTTTCCCGGACAGGGAGAGAAGTTGGGCAGTTTTTCGGCGTTGATCCGCACCTCAATCGCGTGGCCATTGATCTTGAGGTCGTCCTGACCGAATGACATCGGCAGGCCGGACGCGACGCGGATCTGTTCGCGCACAAGGTCTTGGCCGAAGATGGCTTCTGTCACCGGGTGTTCAACCTGCAGGCGGGTGTTCATTTCGATGAAATAGAACTCGCCATTCTCGTACAGAAACTCGATCGTACCTGCGCCGATGTAATTGATCCGCGCGCAGGCATCCGCGCAGATCTTGCCGATCTTGGCGCGTTCCTCGGCCGAAATCGCGGGGCCCGGGGCCTCTTCGAACACTTTCTGGTGTCGCCGCTGGAGCGAGCAATCCCGCTCGCCCAGATGCACCGCGTTGCCTTTGCCGTCGCCAAAAACCTGGATCTCGATGTGGCGCGGGGTGGTCAAATATTTCTCGATATAGACGTCGGGATTGCCGAAATTGGCTTTGCCTTCGGCGCGCGCGGTCTGGAACGCCGACTTCATCTCTTCGGCAGAATTGGCGACCTTCATGCCCTTGCCGCCGCCGCCCGCCGTGGCCTTGATGATGACCGGATAACCGAATTCCTCACCGATCTTGAGCGCGTCTTCGACGGTGTCGACGCCGCCGTCAGAGCCGGGCACGCACGGCACGCCAAGCTCTTTCATTGTATCCTTGGCGGTGATCTTGTCGCCCATCACGCGAATATGTTCGGCCGTGGGGCCGATGAAAGTAAGGCCGTGATCCTCAACGATCTGAACAAATTGTGCGTTTTCGCTCAGGAACCCGTAGCCCGGATGGATCGCCTGTGCACCGGTGATCTCACAGGCGGAGATGATCGCCGGAAAGCTGAGGTAGCTTTGGGGTGAGGCCGGCGGCCCGATGCAGACGCTTTCGTCGGCCATGCGCACATGCATTGCGTCAGCATCGGCGGTGGAATGGACGGCGACCGACCCAATGCCCATTTCGCGGCAGGCCCGGATCACACGCAGGGCAATCTCACCCCGGTTGGCGATGAGGATTTTGTCAAACATGGGACGGCCCCTATTCGACAATCATGAGCGGTGCGCCGAACTCGACGGGCGCGCCGTCTTCGACCAATACTCGCTTCACCGTGCCGGATTTCGGCGCGGGGATGTGGTTCATGGTCTTCATGGCCTCGATAATCAGAAGCGTGTCGCCTTCTTTGACACTGTCGCCTGCCTTTGCGAAAGCGGCGGCGCCCGGTTCGGGCGCGAGGTAGACGGTGCCTACCATAGGCGAAGTGACAGCGCCTGGCAGATTCGCCGGATCCTCAGCGCTGGGGGCTTCCGACGCAGCGGGGGCCGGGCTTGGAGTGGCGGCGGGGGCAGGTGCTGGGCTGGCGGCAGCAACTGGGGCTTGCATGGTCACGGTCTGTGCTGTTTGTCGGCTGACCCGAACGTTGAGACTATCGTTTTCCGCGTATTCCCGTTTGACCTGCAATTCTGTCAGGTCGTTCTCACGTAACAGCTCTGCCAATGCCTGGATGAAGCTCACATCAGAGGAGTGGACGTCTTTTTTGCTCATGTTTCCCTCAGCTTCGTGCCTGTCTTGGTGCGGGAGGGCGGCCGCACGACGCCAGCCCTTCGGCTGTACCTACACGAAGAGCACCTCAGGGGAAAGCCGCCCGAGTGCGGAAAATGACGTGGCGTCAGGCCCAGCCTATCACCGTTATGCTGAGGCGGGATTAGCTGTCGTCACCCTCTGCTGGCGGAGCACTTGCGGTCGAATCCTCCGGATCTGCTGCTTTCGGCGTATCGCCTGTATCCGGCAGCATCGTGATCCCGTAGGGCTTCAAAGTCCGTTCAGCGGCTGACACACCGCTTGTGTCCAGCTTGGGCGCCGCATCCTTCTCTGACAGGGCCGCGCGTGTCACAAGCCCGGTCTGCGAGGCGTCTGACGGGGTTGGCGTCGGCACATCGGGTCGCGGATTTGATTTGGTTGCCGCAGCGTCGGCGGTCGCACGACCGTCGGGCGTCGGCGGAGGCGGCGAAGGCGAAACAGCCTGAGTCACCGCAGTCGCAACATTCGTATCCATTTTCAGCTCCGATTCTCTGCGAATGGAGCCCCCACCACCCCTCCTTATCCTCGAAAAATGTAAGGAAAGTCTTAAGACGCGATCAAGAAAGGGCCGCCTCTATGAGACGGCCCCCACCCATATGACAGACATCAACGTCGGTTCATCCGGTTCTCAATCAGATCATCGACCACCGATGGATCAGCGAGCGTCGATGTGTCGCCGAGCGCGCCGAAATCATCCTCGGCGATCTTGCGCAGGATACGGCGCATGATCTTACCAGAGCGTGTCTTGGGCAGGCCGGGCGCCCATTGAATGAGGTCGGGCTTGGCGATGGGGCCAATCTCGGACCGGACCCAGGTTTCAAGCTCTTTGCGCAGTTCTTCGGTCGGCTCTTCGCCATTCATCAGCGTGACATAGGCGTAGATGCCTTGCCCCTTGATGTCATGCGGGTAACCGACCACGGCGCTTTCTGCGACCTTGGCGTGCGCCACAAGCGCGCTTTCGACCTCAGCGGTGCCCATCCGGTGGCCTGAGACGTTGATCACGTCATCGACGCGGCCTGTGACCCAATAATCACCATCTGCGTCGCGTTTGCAGCCATCACCTGAGAAATAATAGCCTTTGTAATCAGAGAAGTAGGTCTTCTCGAACCGTTCATGGTCACCCCAGACGGTACGCATCTGGCCAGGCCAGCTGTCTTTCATGCACAGCACGCCTTCGACGTCATTGCCTTCGATTTCTTCACCCGATTGCGGGTCGAGGACGACAGGCTGGACGCCAAAGAACGGGGTTTGGGCCGCACCAGGTTTCAAAGTGGTCGCACCGGGCAGGGGGGTCAGCATATGCCCGCCGGTTTCGGTTTGCCAAAAGGTGTCAACGATCGGGCAGCGACCGCCGCCGACCACGTCATAATACCAGTTCCAGGCTTCAGGATTGATCGGTTCCCCGACCGAACCCAGAAGGCGCAAGTCGCTGAGATCGTGCTGTTTCACGAAGTCATCGCCCGCGCCCATCAATGCGCGGATGGCCGTGGGGGCGGTATAGAACTGGTTGACCTTGTGCTTGGCGCACACCTCCCAGAAGCGGCCGGCGTCGGGGTAGGTGGGCACGCCTTCGAACATGATTGTCGTGGCGCCATTGGCCAGCGGGCCATAGACAATGTAGCTGTGTCCGGTCACCCAGCCCACATCTGCCGTGCACCAGAAGATGTCCCCGTCATGATAGTCGAACGTGTACTGATGCGTCATGGAGGCATAAACAAGGTAGCCGCCGGTCGTATGCACCACGCCCTTCGGCTGACCGGTGGAGCCGGATGTGTACAGAATGAAGAGCGGGTCTTCCGCGTTCATTTCAACCGGTTTCTGGCTGTCTGACGCTTCAAGCACCAGTTCGTTATAGTCGTGGTCGCGGTCGGTCCATGTGGTCTGTCCACCGGTGCGTTTGACCACCAGACACTTCACCTTGGCATCGCAATGCAGCAGGGCCGCGTCGGCGTTGGACTTGAGCGGTGTTTCCCGTCCGCCGCGCGGGGCATAGTCGGCGGTGATCACCAGCTTCGCGTCACAACCATTGATCCGCGCGCCCAAGGCGTCCGGCGAAAATCCAGCAAAAACAATGGAATGGATCGCGCCAATCCGTGTGCAGGCGAGCATCGCGTAGGCGGCTTCCGGGATCATGGGGAGGTAGAGGACGACACGGTCGCCTTTGCCGACACCCAGATCCTGCAGGATGTTGGCCATGCGGCAGACATGGCCGTGCAGCCCACGGTAGGTGATGTGCTTGGCTTCGTCTTTGGACGGATCATCCGGTTCCCAGATGATCGCCGTTTGATCGCCGCGCGTCTCAAGATGGCGGTCAACACAATTGGCAGAAACGTTAAGCGTCCCGTCTTCAAACCACCGAATATCAATGTTTCCAGGGGTATACGAGGAGTTCTTCACCTTGGTGAAGGGTTTGATCCAATCGACGCGCTTGCCGTGCTCGGCCCAGAACCCTTCGGGATCCTGCACCGAATGGGCGTACATCTTGTCGTAGGTTTCCTTGTCCGCATGGGCGCGGCTGGCGAAGTCGGAGGTCGGGGGATAAGTCTTGGACATGGGGCGTTCCACTTGGCAGTCTTCGGGTACGGTGCGAGCGGTTGGCTCGCGTATGGCTGGCGTATGGCACGCGTATGGCAACCTGCCAGCTCAGATTTGGGTGTGCGACGGGTAAGTCCCCGTCACACCTGTCTTTTTCGCCGATTAGATGGCGAGGTATTTGGCCCGCAGGGCCTCATCCTCGAGCACCTCTTTCGCGGAGCCGTCATAGACGACCTTGCCGATGTCGAGGATCACGGCGCGGTCGGCCAGTTTCAGGGCGGCGACGGCGTTCTGTTCGACGATGATGGTGGTGATGCCCTGATCGCGGATCAGCTTCAGCGTCTCGGCGATTTCCTGAACGATCACCGGCGCGAGACCTTCGTAAGGTTCGTCCAGCAGCAGCACCTTGATGTCGCGACACAAAGCGCGGGCGATCGACAGCATCTGCTGTTCGCCACCTGACAGCGTCACGCCTTCCTGATTGCGGCGTTCGCGCAAGCGCGGAAAGAGGTCGTAGACCCGGTCAATCGACCAGCCTCGGGGCGGGGCGATCTGCGCGAGCTTAAGGTTCTCCTCGACGCTGAGCCCCGGAATAATTGAGCGGTCTTCGGGCACCAGCTGGATGCCAGCCTGGCTGGCCTGGTGGCTTTTCATGTCGTGCAGCGGCTTGTGGTCGAGCCAGATCTCACCGTGGCGCAGTTCGGGGTCATCCATCCGGGCGATGGTCCGCAGGGTTGAGGTCTTGCCAGCACCGTTGCGGCCCAGAAGAGCGAGGATTTCGCCTTCGTGAATGTCAAAGCTGACGCCTTGCACGATGTAGCTTTCGCCGTAGTAGGCCTCGATATCCCAGACGCTCAGGTATTTAGGCGCGGTCGAGGCCATGTTGCGGTTCTTGTCGAATTTGCCCTCGGGGCGGAGTTCTTCAACGTGTGTCATTGTGTTCGTTCCTTTCGGGGGAGGGGCGGGCTTTGAAAGCCCGCTTTGCGCATTTTCGAAAATGCGCCCCTTAGACCTGTGCTTCGCCCAAATACGCTTCGCGCACTTTCGGGTGGCCTTTGATGTTGTCGGGGATGTCTTCGACCAGTGGCGTTCCTTGTGCCAGAACGGTGATCCGTTCGGCCAAAGAGAACACGACGTTCATGTCGTGCTCGATGATCGCCATGGTGATCCCCTTTTCGCGGCGGATCGTTTTCAAAAGCTCAATCGTGTTCTCGGTGTCCGCACGGGCCATGCCCGCCGTCGGTTCATCCAAGAGCAGCAGCCGGGGCTGTTGCACCAGACACATTGCCATCTCAAGGCGGCGTTTATCCCCGCGCGACATGGAAGAAGCCTGCATCTCGCGCTTGTCGAGCATCCCGACCTCGGACAGCATCTCTTCGGCCTTTTCGATCATGTCCTTCTCGTGGCCCACGCTTTCGAGGGCGTGGAGGCGGAAGGCCCCATCACGCTTGGCAAAGCAGGGGATGAGCATGTTTTCCATGACCGTGAGGTCGCCGAAAATTTCGGGCGTCTGGAAGACGCGGGAAATGCCCATCTGGTTGATCTCATGCGGTTTGCGGCCCAGCACGGACTGGCCATCAAACACGACCGAGCCTGAGTCCGGGATGAGCTTGCCCACCAGCACGTTGAGCAGGGTGGATTTGCCAGCGCCGTTGGGGCCGATGATGGCGTGGCAGGTGTTCTCTGCCACGTCGAGGTTCACATCGCCGAGGGCCTGAAGCCCGCCGAAGCGCTTGTTGACGCCTTTGACTGAAAGGATTGCCATTGTCTGAACTCCTTATTCAGCGGGGGTTTTGGCCGCGTCAGACGCGTCCGATTTGTTGCGACGGAAGAGCCGGGCGAGGCGTTGACCACCCTCCACAAGGCCACCGGGCAGGAAGATCACCACCAGCATGAACATGATGCCGAGCGTCAGGTGCCAGCCTTTGCCGATGAACGGGTAGACGATGGACACCAGAACATCTTCCATCCCATCCGGCATGAAGGCGAACCATTCGTGCAGGATGTCTTTGTTGATCTTGGAGATGATGTTTTCCATGTACTTGATGAAGCCTGCACCCAGAACAGGGCCCAGCAGAGTGCCGGCACCGCCGAGGATCGTCATGATCACGACCTCACCCGATGCGGTCCAGAACATGCGCTCCGGCCCCACCTGTGTGTCCATCGCCACCATCAGCCCGCCAGCCAGTCCGGCATAGGCGCCAGAGATGATGAAGGCCCAGAGCGTGTAGGTCTTGGGGGTCAGGCCGGTGTAGTTCATCCGGTTCTGGTTCGATTTCACCGCCCGCAGCATCACTCCGAACGGAGAACGGAAGATGCGGATGGACACATAGAAGGCCACCAGCATGAATGCGGCCGCGATGTAGTAGCCAAGGTTGAAGGTGAAGAGCCAATTGCCCATCGACAGCTCGAACGAGTTGGACATCTCAGCCCCAAAGAGGTTAGCGCGGCCAATCTCGCCCTCGGGAACGTTGCTCAGAAGCGGGCTGTCAGTGTTCTTGATCTGAAGCCCGGTTTCACCACCCGTGATCGGGGTGAGTACGGAATAGGCGAGCGCATAGCTCATCTGAGCGAAGGCCAGCGTCAGGATCGAGAAGTAGATGCCCGAGCGCCGCAGAGAGATGAAGCCCACTGCGAGGGCGAATATCCCGGCGATGATCACGGCGAAGAGGATCCCCGGGATCACGTTCAGCGTGAAGAGCTTCAGTGACCAGATCGCAGCATAAGAGCCGACGCCGAGGAAGGCGGCATGCCCGAAGCTGAGGTAGCCGGTCAGGCCGAACAGGATGTTGAAGCCGATGGCGAAGATCCCGAAGATTACGAAACGCTGCATCAGGTCCGGGTAGCCTGCGTTGAACTGCGCCAGGGCTGAGCCTTCGGGGAAGGGGTTCAGGATGAAGGGCGCGAAGATCACCAGCACCGTCACGATGAGGAACAGGTTCGCATCCGATTTCTTCAGCCCGAGGAGCCCGCCCGACGCTTTGGGGCGCGACGGGGCTGCTGAGCTGATCTGAGTTTGAGTGGTTTGATCGGTCATGGGATTAGTCCTCCATCACGCCCTTGCGGCCCATCAGGCCACGCGGCCGGGTCAGCAAGATGATGATTGCAACAAGGTAGATGATGATCTGGTTGATGCCGGGCAGGACGTCGACCACGGCAGGCATGGAGGCAAAGCTCTCAAGGATGCCGAGCAAGAAGCCTGCGGCGACAGCACCGGGCAGGGAGCCCATGCCGCCGACAACGACGACCACGAAGCTCAGAACCAGGAAGTCCATGCCCATGTGGTAGTTCGGGGCCACGATCGGGGCATACATCACCCCCGCGAGGCCTGCGACAGCGGCGGCGAGGCCGAACATAAAGGTGAAGCGCTTGTCGATGTCGATGCCCAGCATCTGCACCGTTTCACGGTCGGCCATACCGGCCCGCACGACCATCCCGAAGGTGGTGAATTGCAGGAAGGCAAACACGCCCGCGATGATCAGCGCAGAGAACAGGAAGTAGACGAGGCGCCAGTAGGGGTACATGATCGTCAGCGGGTCATAGCCGAGCCAAACGCCGAAATCCAAAGAGCCAGTGAACGTGGCTGGCGCCGGGGTCTGGATCGGGTTGGCGCCGAAGAAGTACTTGATCACTTCCGCCAGCACGATCGCGAGGCCGAAGGTCACGAGGATTTGGTCCGCGTGGGGGCGCTTGTAGAAGTGCTTGATCAGGCCGCGCTCCATAATGAAGCCGACACCGATCATGATCGGGATCGAAAACAGGATGGCCAGCGGCACGTTCCAGTCGATGATCGCGGCACCGGCTGTTTCACCGAACCAGTCGTAGATCACCGGCACGTCCCGCATCAGCGGATTACCAAGGAAGTCCGTCTGCCCCTCAACCGCGACCTCGCGGGAGATGGTGAGGATCCGGCTCAGAATGACGGCGCAGAATGCAC
>JBCBCS010000049.1:0-18802 GCA_038530475.1 Pseudomonadota bacterium | reverse complement strand
TCGACAGCCCGAAGATTGAGATCATCAACAGCTCCGGCGTTTGGAACAGCAGCACGATGGGCCGCGCGGCAAGGATAAAGATCGTCAGAAACGCCGCCCCCACGAGCCCGCCAAAAAGCGATGACGCAAACGCCGCCGACAGCGCCCGCGCGGCCATCCCGCGCTTGGCCATCGGAAACCCATCCAGCACCGTGGCCTGCGACGCTGACGATCCCGGGATCCCCATCAAGACAGAGGCAAAGGTGTCAGAGGTTGGAACGACGGCCACCATGCCGATCATCAAGGCCAGGCCGGTTACAGGTTCCATCCCGAACATGAAGGGCAACAACAGCGACAACCCGGCGATACCGCCCAAGCCCGGGAACACCCCGATGCACAGGCCCATCACAACGCCAAGGACCAAAAAGCCAAGCACATGCGGCTGCAGGATCATGCCGAACGCATCGTTCAGCGCCGGCAAAGCTGTCGCAAAGACCTCCACTCCGGTCCCTTTCGTCAGATAAATGGCAAAAAGAATGGGCCACCCGCGCGAAATACGCGAGTGGCCAGTGTGTGTGGTTACTGAAGCACGACGCCGTAACGTTCGCTCAGCCAGTTGATCACGAAGTCACGGGCGGAATCTTCCACCACCGTGGCGCTTTCCAGCGCGGTCTGCGCGGCGGCACCGGTCAGCTGAGGATAGACCCCCAGGCGCGCGGCAGAGATTTCTGCGAAATCGTCACGTTCCTGAATGGACGCAAAGGCTTCGGTGAAGGTGTTCACAGCCGCCTCAGGCGCGCCTGCGGGCAGGAACACCATCTTCTGGGCCGGGAACCCAGCGGTGAAGAAGGCTTTCCAAGCGGCGAATTCATCGCTGCCGGTGTCGCAGGCCGGGGTGGCTTCGCAGACTTCCTGGAAGGTCGGCATGTCCGGGAAGGTTGGGTCGCGCACGATGTTGCCATCGTCATCGAGAGAGCCGAACGAGAACCAAGGCGTGGCCGTGCCCGCCTCAACCAGCGGGGTCACACCGCTGAGGAACGACGACGAGGTCTGATAATCAATGTTGGCTTCGCCACGCTCAAACATCAGACGGCCATCACCACGGCCTTCGATGCCAAAGACAGGCTCAACCGACAGGCCCAGCATTTCCCAGGCCAGCAGCGGCACGAGGTCAAGGCGCGTCGCACCCTGAGAGCCGTAGATGAAATCTTCACCAGACAGACCGGTCGCATCACCGCCCTCGCCCAGCATCTCGTGCAGTTCGGGTGGCAGATAAGCCACGCCACCTGTGCCGGAGGCCAGGACCACGTTCCAGTCGCCATATTCATAGCGCACGCGCGGATCGTTCAGCAGATACGGGAACTGTGTCGAACCCGAAGAGCCGAAGATCGTGGTGCCGTCTTCGTAAGTCATTTCCTGAAACGCGTTGGCCCCTTTGGTGGACCCTGCGCCGGGGTTGAACGTCACGACAACAGTCGGGTTGCCCGGCAGCGCCTCGCTGAGAAGCGGCGCATAGAAATTGGCCCATTTGGCCGACCCACCGGTTTCAGAGAACGGAATGATCCATTCCACGGTCTTGCCGCTGAGATCAATCTGGTGGCCATCGGCGATTGCCTGACCGGACACCATTGCAGTTGAGAGCGCCAAAGCGCCCAAAGTTTTCTTAAGCATGTTTTCCTCCCTATGGCCGGGTCGTCGTGACCCGACATGCAGAATCAGACGGCCTCCCAAGCCGTCTTGATACCTGCACTGTGCGATGCCATCCTTGCACGAACCTTGCATTTCGCAAAAATAATCAAAGGCCCCCTGCCGTGCGCATCGTCGTCGTCGAAGACAACATCTCAGTCGCGAAGGGGCTGCGCTACTACCTCGAGGATGCCGGGCATGCCGTTGATCTGTTCCACGACGGCGCGGAGGCAGACGCGTTTCTGAAAGGCGATAACGCCGACATTGTGGTGCTCGATATCAATTTACCGACGCTTGATGGCTTGTCAGTCCTGCGCGCGATGCGCAGCCGCGACGACCGCCGCCCGGTGCTGTTGCTGACGGCCCAGTCAGAGCTTGAAGACAAGATCACCGGACTTGACGCAGGAGCGGACGATTACCTCAGCAAACCGTTCGAGATGGAAGAATTCGGCGCAAGGCTGCGCGCCTTGTCCCGCAGGCTCAGCGACCGCGCGACACCGACCTTGCAGGTCGGAACGTTGTCCTATGACACGGCGGCCCGAATGGTCTCAGGACCGGACGGACCGCTCGACATTCCCCGGCGCGAGGTGTCGTTGTTTGAACGGCTCCTCTTTGCAGATGGGCGGATTGTGTCGAAACAGGCCCTTCTGGACAGTCTGTATGGCACCGGCGCAGATGTGGACGAGCCTGTCGTCGAGGTCTACGTCTCTCGATTGCGCAAACGGTTGCAGCCCTACGGCGTTCGCATCACCGTCAAACGAGGGCTGGGCTATTACATGGATACCGCCGGATGACCCAAGGGCTGTCTTTGCGTGCGCGGCTCACGTTCGTGATCCTGATCCCGCTGATCTGCGTCGCGATCATTGTCGGGGCGTGGGCCTATTTCGACGCCCAGCGCAACGCAGCGGACCGGTTTGACCGCTCGCTCCTGTCAACCGCCTTGGCCATTTCCCGTGATATCGCCGCCACCGGCGGGGATGCACTGAGCGAAGAGACCCGCGATCTATTGCGGGACACCTCCGGCGGCGCGGTGTTCTATCACGTCTATGCCCCGGACGGCGCTTTCGTGACCGGCTACGCAACCCCACCCGTGGCCCCCTCACCCACCAGCGCCATCGGCGACCAGCAATACTATGATGCAATCTATCTCGGAAATCCGGTGAGGGCCCTGCGGCTGACGCAAACCGCCTCCGTCGATGGTCTGTCGGGCCTCTTCACCTACACAGTCTGGCAGGCGACGGACGTGCGCGACGGATTTGTTCTGACGCGAACGGTCCCCGTCTTCGCAATCATTGCATCGATGATCGGGGCGCTCGCGATTATCGTCTGGTTTGGCGTCGCCCGTGGATTGGCCCCCCTGATCAACCTGGAAGAGGCGATTGCCCGTCGATCGGTCGACGACCTGTCTCCGATCCGACGCAAGATCCCGCCCGAAGTCTCCGGAATTGTCAGCCGGTTCAATGACCTGCTGGGGGATTTGTCCGCCTCAATGAAGGCCAAGGATGCCTTTATCTCGGACGCGGCCCACCAACTGCGCAATCCAATCGCCGGGGTGATCAGCCTGGCCGATTCCGTGCACAAAGCCCGCGATCTTGAAGCGGCCAAAACTCGCGCGGCAGACTTGCATGACGCGTCGCTGGCGCTGGGACAATTGACCAACAGTTTGCTGACGCTGGAACGGCTGAATGCCGGGCAACCGAGCGTCCCGGACGCCCCTTTCGAGGCGACCCGCATCCTTTCGGCCATAGCGGATCGAATGGCGCCGGTCGCTGCGGCACGAAACGTGCGGTTTATCTCGGATCTGCCCCAAGAGGCCGTGTCGCTGCGTGGCGATCCGGTGATGTTTGAACAGGCGGTGTTGAACCTGATTGACAACGCGTTCAGCCATGGCGGTGAAACGCTGTCAGAGGTTGCATTGCTCGGTCACAGCAGCACAGACGCGCTCTGCGTCACCATACGCGATGATGGCAAGGGACTTGCCGAGGAACACCTCGACCGCGCCCTGGCCCGGTTCAGCCAGATCGGCCCGAGCGCCGGTTCGGGCCTCGGCCTCCCCATCGCAGCTGCAATTCTCGACGCGTTTGGCGGCACGATCGAGCTCACTCCCGAGGCCGGCACGTTCGCCGCCCGCCTCACCTTCCCACGAGTGGCATCGTCGGTTTAGACATCTGTCTGACAGGTCTGGAAAGCCCTCAGATGTGCAGGTTTCTCACGGGTTGAGAAGTTTCCGGTGGCAGCGCCGAAAATGGTCTCAACCTAGTCGCTCAGGCCGCTGACGAGGGCAAATTCCACCTCCAACTTTACCGATCGCCAGCGCGAGGCGTTGTGTTTCTTTGTCGACCCCACAATCGCAGTCAAGCGGCAACTCAGCAATGCGGATACGACGTCTCTTACAAGGCGATTACGTGGTCACTTGGTTCAAAATCGGTCCCGAGCAGTTCAACTTGGGACAATCGGCACGGTTCGAACAAAACTGCATGACAACCCGAAACAGCAGCATCATTTGCTCATTCACCCATAGAGTGTAGGCTTAAAGGAGTTGGGACATTAAGCATTGAAGGCTTCTGTTTATGAGTTGGCGATTCCCTCCGTCGATAGTTTTTCTTATCTCATTGATCGTCCTTCTGGTTCTTTTGGCCCGGGATCGGGCAAATTTCGTCGAACGGGACAAACGAGAAGCCGCTGCAACGATCCTGAATGATGTTCAGCAACAATTTGATGGCGTCGTCTCCTCTTCGATCCGAAGTGCACGAAGGCTCGCGGCACGCATCGGGCCGCAAGCGGATTTGGATCAGAACGCATTTGCAGCATTGGTTGAGGAGACGGTTCAGGGAAACACGACCTTGGTGCGGGCGGAATATGCGCCAGGGTTCGTCACTGAATTGGTGTATCCGCTTGACGGCAACGAAGCGTTCGTTGGTCGCAGCCCCATGGCCCGCGACGATCCCGGGGTGCCTGATATATCGGCTGAAATCGCGCGCGGATTTCCCATTCTCAAACGCATTGACGTCAATGAATACGGCGTCGGGCAGCTTGAGGTGCAGGCAGAAATCCGGGAGGCCGTTGACGGCGCGATCCAGTCCTCAGCGGTCATCAACCTCGTGGTAGATTTCAACCTCGTCGTGCGGGGCGAAGACCCGTTCCTTGGGGGCGACGCTGTCGAGTTTCTTCTCCTGAGCCGACCAGCAGGCGCGCCGCCGCCTGACATTCCGCAGTCCTGGCGTACAGAGGGTAATATTGAACCGGTCAGATATGTGATGCGCTATCCACCCGGCGACTTTCTTCTCTTCCTCAGGCCCTTGGAGGGATGGGCCGCCACACCAGCTGAGATGTTTGAATATTGGATGCAGCTCGCCGGCATCGGTTTCGTTCTGTTCGTTTCGGTCGCGCTGGCCAACCGGATCGCCGTGTCCAATGCAGAAACGCAAGCCGAGCTCACGGACACACGCAAAGATCTAAGTGGCATTCTGCAAAACCTCCCGGGTGCGGCATTCACAATCACGGCACCTGCCGGGGCGACGGGTCCCGGTCCGGACGACAAGATACGGTTTCATAACCCAGACGCGTGCAAGGAGTTGTGGGGGATCGATGCATCCGACCTTGAAAGAGACGCCGGTGCGTTCTGGCGCACCGTCGCCACACCCGAAGATGCCGAAAGAATTGCTGCCGCAGGCACAAAATCACTGCGCAAGTTGGAGCCCTTCGATGAGGTCTGGCCAATCCGCACACCGGAGGGCGAGGAAAAGTGGCTTTTGGGGCGGGCGCTTCCGATCCGACAAGAAGACGGAACCACCTTGTGGTCTGCAATTGTCTTCGACTACACCGCGCAGATCAAACGCCAAGAAGAGCTCGACTTGCATCAGGAGATGGTATTTCGGGCGCAGAAGCACGAAAGCGTCGGCCAAATGGCAGGAGGCATTGCGCATGATTTCAATAATCTGCTCACAGTCGTCCTCGGCAATCTCGAACTCCTCAAGGAAGACGAAACGGATCAAACCAGGCGGGCCACGATCGACTCGGCGATCGGGGCAACCTTACGTGGGGCGCACCTGACGCGAAGCATGCTGGCCTTCGCTGGCCGGTCCCGATTGAAGCCTGAACGAATGAATTTGAACGATGTGCTCAACGAATTGCGCAGCTGGATGGACAGGACCCTGCCCTCCTCGGTTTCGATCACCACCAATCTGGAGCGCGAACCTTGGCCCATTGAGGCCGATCGCGCAGAGACCGAAAGCGCAATTCTGAACCTCATCCTGAATGCCCGCGACGCCATGAACGGCAAAGGCCAACTGACCATTGAGACGGCGAACCGATATGTTTCAGCCGACGACGATGATCTGCCTGACGACAGAACCGAAGGTGGTCGTTTCACCGTCCTGACCATTTCAGACACGGGTCCCGGGATCGCGGAGGATCAGATCGACAAGGTGTTCGAGCCGTTCTTCACAACCAAAGGTCCTGCAAGTGGCTCGGGTCTGGGGCTAAGCATGGTCCAGGGGTTCATGGAACAATCCGGCGGCTGGGTGCACGTCCGGTCCCGCGCAGGAGAGGGTGCGTCATTCAAGCTCTTCTTTCCGACCATCGCAGTCGAGGCGGTCGAAGACGCCTCGCCGGTCCGGATTAGGCCAGAGACCGACACGGGAAAGTACCGAATACTTTTGGTCGATGATGAAGCCCCCGTCCGCGATGTCCTGTTCCAGATGCTGAAACGGGAGGGGCACAATGTCGTCACTTCACAATCTGGCGATGACGCGCTGGAGCTGTTGCAGCACGACATGGCGTTTGACCTGCTTATCACCGACATCGTGATGCCGGGCCGTTTGCAGGGGGACGACCTTGCCTCCGCAGCGCAAGAGCTTGTGCCGGACCTGCCCGTTCTCCTGATCTCGGGGAATGCCGATCTGGATGCACCGGACGGGGAAACGTCCTACGCCGGGTGGCACCGGCTGTTCAAACCCGTGCTTCGCGAAGATCTCTTGCATGCGATCAATAGCGTGACAGGCGCGCAGGACGGGTAGTGTTGCTCGATCAACATGGTCGCAGATCCAGCACCTGCAGCGCCTGAAAAAATGGATCGCCAGACGGTTTCAATCCCAGGCAGCCATACGACCTAGACCAATGATGCGAGTTTCAGTCTCTGGATTTTGCCGGACGGGCCTTTTGGCAATTCCTCAAGAAAATGGATGCAATCCGGCGATTTGAATGGCCCAAGTCGTTCCCGACACGTGGCGATCAGGTCCGCTTCGGTCACCGTCGACCCCGGCCTTAAGCTGACGGCCGCTTCAACTGTCTCGCCGTAGCTTTTGCAGGGCCGGGCGAAGGCTGCAGCTTCGATGATGTCGGGTTGCGAATAAAGCACCTCATCAATCTCGCGCGGGGCGATATTCTCCCCGCCCTTGATGATGAGCTCCTTGAGGCGACCAGTGACGAAGACATAACCATCCTCGTCGATATGCCCCAGATCGCCCGTGCGCAGCCAGTCGCCCGCAAAGGTCTTAGCCGTGGCCTCTGGGTTGCTCAGATATTCTGCCATGACGTTTGGCCCCCGGATCGCAATTTCTCCTTCCTGCATGGGCGGGGCATCCTCAAAATCAGCGGTCAGGATCCGCACTTCGTTGCCAAAAGCGATGCCAGGAGAGCCGATCTTGCGCCGGCCGGGTGGCAAGGGGTTGGACAGGATTTGCGCTGCTGTCTCTGTCAGGCCCATCGTTTCGATGATGGGAACCTGAAACCGCTCTTCAAAGGCCGATTGCGTCTCAACAGCCAACGCAGACGAGGCCGAGCGCCCAAACCGCAAGCGGCGGAGCACATCCGGGCCGGGATTGGACGCATGATGCAACAGGTGGCTGATGATCGTGGGCACGACAGAAAACCACGTGACCTGTCCGCGCGCCGCCTGATCCCAGAATTTGCTGGCCGAGAACCGCGCCGTCATGGCCAGCGATCCCCCGGACACAAGCGCCCCCATCACCGTCACGCACAGCCCGTTGATGTGATAGATCGGCAGCACGCAAAAGCCGCGATCCTTGGGCGACAAGGCGTGGGCCACAGCGGTCGTCCAGCCACCGGCGAGCAAGCTCGCATGGGTGTGCACGACACCCTTGGGCTGGCCGGTCGTTCCGGATGTATACATCAAGAGCGCGTGACGCGAGGCGTCGAAGGCCGGTACCGTCCCCGGCCCGCGCAATTGGTCCGGCTCAACGACCGACAATCGGGCAGGTTTCACGTCGTCAATCAGCGTGCGCTGATCGTCATGCACAAACGCATATCGGGACCCGCTGTGGTCCAGCGCGTAGCCGATGGCATCTGGCCCGGCGGCCAAGTTGATCATCGTCGCCCTGAAACCACCGTAAAGCGCCGCATAAAGCGCCAGCACGCCGTCCGGTCCATTGGGATGGGCAATCGCCACGCTTTCCCCCGGCTCGACGCCCAGCGCCACCAGCCCCGCCGCCATGGTCCGAGCGCGGTCACGCAAGTCGGTCCACGTGAGCGCGGTGTCCGTCTCCGGAAAAACAAAAGCCAGATCGTTCCCCTGCGCCCGCGCATCCAGCCAATCCCGGACCGTGCCTTCGGGTGGATGGGCGGGGTCAAAGATCATTTGCCGGCCTCATCCCAATACTCACCAAAGACCTCGTCCAAGGATGGCTCATTCGCCGGAATTTCGCGCACGATCTTGGTCGATTGCAGGAAATGCCGCCAATGCAGGTTGGTATCGATCGAATTGCCACCCCAAGACCCGCAGCCCATTGACAGAGAAAACGGCATCCCGTTGGTGAACGACCCGCCCGTGGCAAATGTGTGCGCCTGATTGACGATGACCCGGCTCGTGGGGATCGCCGTGGCCAGTTGCATCGGGCGGGCGTCATCGGAGGTATGGATGCCGACGGAATGACCTGCCCCCTGATGCAGCTCAATCTCACGGGTGAGGCGCACCGCGTCGTCGAAATCCGCCGCCCGGTAGACCGACAAGACCCGGCTAAGCTTTTCGCCAGACAGCGGATGATCCGGACCTATTCCGGATGTCTCAACGGCGATGAACTCCGTTCCGGCGGGCACATCCTCAGACAACCCCAGGGCCGCAATCATCTTGTCGGCGTCCTGCGCAATGACTTGCGGGTTCAGATGCCCCTTCACCCAATGGGTCGAAGTCACCTTGCTCTCATCGGTGATCAGCGCGCCTCCGATCTTCGCCATTTCAGCGGTGAAGGCGTCATAGATCGCATCGACCACCACGACAGCGTTCTCAGACGAGCATGAGGTCGCATTGTCGAACGTCTTCGAGGCTTTGATCTTCGCCGCCGCTGCCGCCAAGTCGGCGGTTTCATCGACGATCACGGCGACGTTGCCCGCCCCGACGGCCAGCGCAGGTGTGCCAGAGGTGTAGGCGCGGCGGACGTTGTTCTGAGAGCCCGTGACGACAATCAGATCGGCAATCTCCAAAAGGCGCTGGGTTTTCTCTTTCGACCCGCGCCCGGGGATCATCTGCACCAGATCGCGCTCAATGCCGAGCTTGTCGAACTCCGTATGGATATAGCCCAACAAAGCCTCACAGGTGGGCACGCCTTTGGGCGATGGCGACACGACGATCGCATTGCCGCATTTGAGCGCGTTGATAATGTTGTTGGCGGGGGTCGCACCGGGATTGGTGGACGGGACCACCGCGCCGATCACGCCAATGGGGCGGGCGATTTCGGTGATGCCGGTGGCCGGGTCGTCGCTGATGACGCCAAAGGTTGCCGCATCTTTGATGTCGCGCATCAGGCCCAGCGTCTTGCGGTGGTTCTTGGTGATCTTGTCCGCCACGTTGCCGAGGCCTGTCGTTTCGACCGCCAACTCGGCCAGATGCCGGTTGCGGGTGGGTTCCATGATGGCCCAAGCAGCGGCCTGTGCGGCGCGGTCATAAGCCTGCTGCGAACCCGTCTCTTCATATGCGGCCTGAGCGGCGCGGGCGCGCGCAACGATGGCTTCAACCTCGGCGATCGGGTCGTCGGACATGGGACAAGATCCAGATTTAGAATTGGGTTGGCTAAGGGGTGCCGCGCCCGAAGGTCTGCTTCGGGCGCGGCGTTCTTGTCTTAGAGGTCTGCCAGAAGCGCTTCGAGCGTTTCCTGACGCGCCGCCCACATCTCAAGCACTTCGTCGCGGGTCATGATGTGCATCGGCGAGCCGCCTGCCTCCATGCGGGATTGCACGCGACCGTTCTCAAACATCGTCGGCACGATGGCCGCCAGATGATCGATGATCGGCTGCGGCGTGCCAGCAGGCACCATCACACCGCGGAAGTTCACGGATGCGTTGTCGATGTCGTAGCCCTGCTCCATCATGGTGGGCACGTCTGGCAGGAACGCATTCCGCTCAAGATCAAACACCCCGAGGATTTTCACGTTGCCCGCCGCTTGCGCGCGGAACGCATCGGAGAGGTTGTTGACCCCACCCAGCACCTCGCCCGCGATCACGGCGCGCATGGCCCCGGCCCCACCGGCATTGTTGGGAATATAGGCAAGCTCAACCCCTGCGGCTTTTTCAAGCTGCAAAGCGGCGATGTGGTGGCCGACGAACAGACCTGCGCCTGAGAAGGTCAAACCACCCGGGTTTTCCTTGGCGTAGTTGATCACGTCTTCCATAGAGTTGAATTCGCTGTCCGCTCCGACAACGAACACAGCCGGGTCGGCGCCCCAGTTGGCGATCGGTTCAAAGTCAGCCGTGGAATAGGATACGCCGCCTTCGATCGATTGGGCGATGAAGTGCGGGATATTGTAAGCCGCCAGCGTGTAGCCGTCATTCTCAGCCTCGGTGGCGAACCAGTTCCAGCCGACACGCCCCCCGGCACCAGGGCGGTTCACGATCGCGATGGGCATGCCCAGCGCGTCTTCGTTGCCGGCGGTCATGGTCACGATCCGCGCCTGAAAGTCCGTGGCCCCCCCGGCGCCATAGCTGACCATCATCATGATCGGCCGATCCGGATAATCGCCATGTCCTTCGGCAAAGGCGGGTCCGGTCATCGCCGCCAAGGCCAACGCGGCCCCTGCAATCCATTTCTTCATATCTCTCTCTCCCTTGGTTTTAGGTTTGGTTCAGCTGCCGCTCTTACGGTTCAGAATAGGATTTCTTTCGGTGTGAAAACGTTCAGAAGCTGGGCAAAGAGCCCGTACATCACCAGCATGAAGCCTGCCGTGATCGCCGCGCGCTTGATCCAGGACGACGGCGCCTTGTGCGGTGCCGGATCGTAAAGCGAGACGAGGATAAAGAACGCGATCGTCGTGGCCGTATAGAAACCCAGCGCCTTGGCGGCCCAGAACACGTAGATCAACGTCACAACCAAGCCTGGCGCCATGTTGAGCATAGACTTGGCGCTCAGACCATTTCCGACCTTGGTGCGCCCCATCAGCGCTTTGCCGAAGGTCCAGATCGCCAGCACGGCAAACACCGATGAGATCAAGCGCGGAAAGATGAAGGCATCCGCCGGTTCCTGCGTGAAACTGATCCAAGCGATGCTCACGCCCACGGCGGCAATGACGCCCGAGGCGACGATGTGCTGATTGCGGGGCAAATCACTCATGACATCGCCTCCTCTTTGGCGACGGCGTCGTCCTTGGTGGTGTAGCGGCGCTGCGCGATTTCCATCCAGACGGAGTAGCTGATTGACGCCAACACGATCAGGATCAGCAGCCAGTTGAGCCATCCGGTAAAGAAATACGTGGCCTGCCCGACGGTCGCATTGGCGATCATTGAGCCTTGGATAAAGTTCGCCTCGGCGATCGGTCCGAGGATCAGACCCAACACCAACGGGGCGGCGGAGAAGCCGAAGCGTTCAAGAAAATACATGCCAAGGCCAAGCGAGGCCATGACATAGACATCGCCCATCGAGTTCTGCACAGAATAGCTGCCGAACACCGCCAGTCCGAGCACAATCGCCGCCATCACCGCATGCGGCACCCGCGCAACCGAGGCCGCGAGCCCCGCGATATAGAGCCCGAAGATGCACATCAGGATCTGCCCGATCAGCATGCTGTCGATAAAGGTCCACGCGACCTGAGGGTAATTCATGAAGAGGTCCGGACCGGGAAAGATGCCGTGGATCAGCAGCCCGCCCAAAAGCACCGCCGCGGTGGGCGATCCGGGGATCGACAACGTCAAGAGCGGCACAAGCGACGGCCCTACCATCGCGTTATTCGCGCTTTCTGCGGCGATGACGCCCTCGCTGTGGCCGGTGCCGAACTTCTCGCTCTCCTTGCTGAACTTCTTGGATTGGTCATAGGCCACAAGCCCGGCAATCTGCCCGCCCACACCGGGGATCAGCCCGATGATCGACCCGGTGAGCGTTCCAATCGCCAGCGCCGTCTTGCGCTTGATGACCTCAAGAAACGCCAGCCGGATTGGATGCCGTTTCACGCTGATCACCTCCGCATCATCGCTGGAGCGTCCCTTGGTGAACATCGTGATGACTTGGGGGATAGCGAACAGACCGATAAGCGCGGGGATCACGTTGATGCCGCCGCTGACCGCCGGATGGAAGATGAACCGCTGCGCGCCCATGATGTCGTCAAAGCCGATCGTCGCGAGCCACAGCCCGATACAACCTGACAACAGCCCTTTCACAACCGAGCTCGAATCCAGCGTCCCGATCACCGTGACCCCAAGGATCGCGAGCCAGAACAGATGCGACGGACCAAAGGCCAGCGCCCATTGCGCCAGCACGGGCGTCAGGAAAATCAGCAGAAACACCCCGAACAACCCGCCCACCGCAGAGGCAAGGAAGGACAGCTGCAACGCCTTGGCCCCCTCACCCTTCGTCGCCATCGAATGACCATCCAGCGTCGTGGCGATATTGGCCGGCGCGCCGGGGATTTTCAGCAGGATCGCACTCACCGCCCCACCGGCCACCGTGGACGTATAGGCCGCACCGAGTAGGATCAGACCCTGTTGCGGCTCAAGCTGGAACGTGAACGGGATCAACAAGGCCACCGCCATGGTCGGAGACAGCCCCGGCGTCGCACCGAGGATCAGCCCGCCAACCGTACCCAGCAAGAGCAACCCGAAATTGATCGGCGTGAACACGTCGCCCATGTAGAACAAAAAGTCCAAGCGTCTCACTCCTCCCAAAGCCGGCTTGACCCACGACGCTAAGGCATGAAAATAGTTTTGCAAATGTTTTCATAAATCAATCCAGATTGATCCTCAAATGACTGAAACAAAATCGAAAAAAGCCGATATTATCGCCGTCGCAAAGGCGGCACGTGTCTCCCCTTCGACCGTGTCGCGCCATTTCAACCATCCCGAATTGCTCAAGCCGACGACCCGCAAGCGCATCGAAGCGGCGGTGCGCAAGACCGGCTACATCCGCAACCGCGCAGCCCAGACGATCCATGGAATCCGCTCCGGCACGATCGGGGTTTTGATCCCGACACTCGACCACGCAATTTTTGCCGAAGTTGTGCAAGCCTTCTCGGACAGCGTCGCGGAAAGCGGCTTCACGATCCTGCTTGCGTCTCATGGTTATGACCTGCAACGCGAATACGCGATCTTGCGCAAGTTCCTCGAACATAGGGTCGACGGCGTTGTGCTGACCGGGCTTGAGCATGACGATGCGGTGTTCCAGCTGCTGTCTCGGCAGGACATTCCCAGCGTGCTGATGTGGAACTACGCACCAGGCTCTGCTTTGCCCTCCATCGGGTCAGACAACAAGATGGCGGGGCGTTTGATTGCCGAACACATCCTGTCACTGGGGCACCGGAGGATCGCATGCATGTTTCCGCCCACCGATGGCAATGATCGCGCAGCCGCCCGTCAAGAGGAAGTCTTGCACTGTCTGCGTGATGCCAACATTGAGGTGCCCGGACCCTGGCTGCTGACCACGGTTTACAGCATCTCGGCCTCCAAAAAGGACACTGAGCACCTGCTGCGCCGGCCCGATCGACCCACCGCCCTGATTTGCGGCAACGACATCCTCGCCACAGGGGCGTTGTACGGAGCAAAAGCCGCCGGTTTGCGCGTGCCGGAAGATATCTCCATCGCCGGGATTGGGGATTTCAAAGGATCGTCCGAGATTGAACCGCCGCTGACGACCGTCCGCCTGCCCGCCAAACAAATTGGATCGGAGGCCGGCAGGGCCCTCGCAAAGGCGATCATCGACGCGGGCGCAGCCCCACACACCAGCCTGCACTGCGCCCCCACTCTGGTCTGCCGCAGTTCAACCTCCCCCGTTGCTAAGACGTCCCGTCACCCACTCTCGAATCCGTAGCGTGACAAAGATCAAGGACCGCGCGCCTGTGGCAATGAGCACATCCCGAAGCCGATGCGCATCAAATTATCGCAAGGGACGCGCCGCTATGGCAAGAAAGGGACAGACAGACGACGAAGCCTCTGACCTCCCAGACCTGTGAAACACCGCAAAATCTGACTGTCCCAATGACGTCAGAAGTTCCCCTAACCCCCCTGGATCTTGCAGGTCTCCTGCATCTCCGTAAACCCGCCGACCAAACGACAAATCCACGTGCAACAGTCATGTAAGATCAATCTCGCGACACGAACAAATCTCGACACTCGTTAATTCGTCTTCTTGGGTTTATGGTGCCCGGGGGCGGAATCGAACCACCGACACGAGGATTTTCAATCCACTGCTCTACCCCTGAGCTACCCGGGCACGGGATGGGGCGAACCCCTTGGGTGAGCGCGTTTTAGGGGCGGCGTGCGGCACTGTCCAGACCCGAATGTGACATTTCAGCGCCCGCCCGCTGCATTCTTCTCCGGTCTAGTTCGGGCGTGGGTCCTGTTGGTCCCGTTCCGCCGCTTCGAGTGCTTCTTCAAGCTCATCAAAATCATCCGGGTTCTGGGACGGAATGGCATAGCCGCCGCCCAGCCACTTCGCCAGATCGACATCCGCGCAGCGCTTGGAACAGAACGGGCGATACTTTGGATCGACCTCTTTTTCGCAGACAGGACAGGCCATCACTCAAACACCTCGGGCTGCATCAGAACGCCCCCTGATCAAGGACGATCCGCTCACGTTTGCGCTGCAGTTCGTAATGGCCAAGCGGCGTCCAGCCAACCAGCGCCGTCTCAATCGGGTCGACGCGAAACGCGCTGCGCAACGCGGCCTCGATCTGACGGCGGTGGGCTTTGGACATGGGCGCCAGATCGACCACCACCTGCCCACCAAGACCGCGCAACCGCAACGCCCGGGGCAAGGCCCCGACAGCGGCAAGGTTCGCCTTTAGCGACGCGGCGGGCGACGTATCGCCGCCCGTATTCACATCAACCGCCACCAGCGCGCGGGTTGGTTCGACATACATGAAGGCCCCACCCGACAGCGCCACACGGGGCGAGCGCAGCGCCTCCATCTGATCCAGCACGCCCTGTGCTTCAAACCCGCCGGCCTGTGTCATCACGCTTGCGGGGGCCGTCCATTCCCGCCAGGCCAGCGCATGGGGGCCATCGCCTTCGGTCAGGGCTTCGGCTGGGCCGTCACTGTCCGCCGTCACAGCCACCGCCAGCGCGTCCATGGCGACGACATCGTCGATAATGTCCGCGTCTGACGCACCCTCGCAAGAGGACCGCAGGATCAACCCGAACCCGTCCGTCACCCCAGCCTCATGGGCGCAGGCCTTCAGACGTTCACGCTCGTCGTCCTCCTTGATCTGACGGCTGACATTGATGCCGGGTTTGCCGGGCGTGACGATGGCGTAGCGGCTCTTGAACAGGATCCGGTCTGTCACGGGCACGGCCTTGCCTTCATCGGCATAGCCCGTCACCTGCACCAACACGGGTTGGCCTGGACGCAACCCCTTGGCCGCACGAAGGAACGCCGTTTCACCGTCGGGCAGGCGCATCATCATGCCGCCCTGCCCTTTCAGCGGGCGGTCACAGATCGCGCGAAAGATCGCGCCGGGGCGCGGCGCGTCGCCGCCATCCACCAGCAGATCATCAAGCTTGCCATCCACCAGCAGCGCCGCCGTTTCGCGGTCGCCGAGGTGGTCCAGCACAATCATTCTGCCCTTCATCGCCACACCCTCACGCCCGCCGCCTGCAACAGATTGGCCGTCTCAACCAAGGGCAGCCCCATGACCGCCTGATAAGAGCCGCTTATCCACGGCACGAACGCCCCAGCGGGGCCTTGAATGGCATAGCCACCGGCCTTGCCACGCCAATCGTCGGTGGCAAGGTAGCCTGCGATCTCCTGATCGCTCAGCGCCTTCATGCGGACGGTCGTCACAACATCTTTCACCCGGACCCAGTCCGGCGTTTTGACCGACAGGGCCGTGATCACCTTATGCCGTCGCCCGGACAGGAGCTGCAGAAACGCCTCCGCCTCTGACGCGTCGCCTGGCTTGCCAAGGATCCGGCGCCCGATCGCCACGGTCGTATCCGCGCACAGAACCACCTCGCCCTCGGCGCAGTCAGATGCCTCCGCCTTTTCGCGCGCCATGCGGCGCACGTAATCGCGGGGAGGCTCAGCCTTTGCGGGGTCTTCGTTGATATCGGGCGGGCGCACGGCATGCGGTGTCAGCCCCAGATGCGCCAAAAGCTCCAGCCGCCGGGGCGAGCCAGAGCCGAGGATCAATCGCGGCCCAGTCAAATGACCAGCGCCACTTATTTGAAACGGTAGTTAATCCGACCCTTGGTCAGATCGTAGGGGGTCATCTCGACCTGCACCTTGTCGCCAGCCAGAACACGGATGCGGTTCTTGCGCATCTTGCCTGCCGTGTGCGCGATGATCGTATGGCCGTTTTCCAGCTCGACCAGGAATGTCGCATTCGGCAGGAGTTCCTTCACGACACCGGGAAATTCGAGCAGTTCTTCCTTGGCCATGTCATCTCCATATTTGCGTCCACGGGGGTGTGGACCGCGCCTAGATGCGCCGGGTGGCGCTGATTTTCAAGTGCTAATGCAGGGTAAACGCAGCCGCAGCCGCGCTGGTTCACTTTCCGTCCGACCCGCCACCCCAACGCGCGATCAGGCGATCCCTGATCTGGTCCCGGGCCTGACGGTAGGACACCAGCCGTGCGTCGCGGCTTTCGCCAAGGCCCGTCGGGTCGAGGATCGGCCAGTATTCAACCTCAATCGCAGAGTACCGGGCCAGCTCCTGGGCGCGACGCTGGCTGGCCGGCGACAATGCGATGATGAGGTCGAAGGACGAAAAATCGTCGCCCCATTGCTCCATCTCATCGAAGGATCGGGTTCTGTGGCGGCTCAGCTCAACGCCGATTTCTTCGCAAACAGCGATCGCGAAGCCATCAATATCGAGATCCGATTTCACGCCCGCAGATTGGATATAAGCCTCTGTTCCATATAGCTTTTTAGTGATTCCCTCCGCCATCGGCGAGCGCACGGAATTGTGGTCGCAGCAGAACAGGATCGATTGCGGGAGGCTGTCCACGTCAGGCTCCGAAATGGAGGACGCAGATGAGGGTAAAGAGCCGTCGTGCGGTGTCATTGTCGACGTCTGCCTTCCCCTCAAGCCGTTCCTGCAATACGCGAGCGCCCTCATTATGGATACCGCGGCGGGCCATATCAATGGTCTCGATCTGGGCGGGGGCTGCGGTCTTGACCGCGTCAAAGTAGCTTTCGCAGATCTGGAAATAGTCTTTCACGACCTGCCGAAAGGGTCCGAGGGACAGATGAAATTCCCCTGCGGGTTCATGTTTTTCCGTCGTGATTTCAAAAACCAAACGTTTCTGACGGATGGACAGGCCTAAACGATAGGGGCCTTGCGGCACATCGCGATCCTCTCGTGCGGGCAGCGCAAACGAGTTTTCCTCCAGCAGATCAAACATCGCAACCTTGCGCTCTTGCTCGATCTCTGGCGTTGGCGGCGGCAGCGCGCTGTCATCCAGCTGAATATGAACGATCTTTGCCATTCAACCCTCCCCTTGGTTGAGCCGGTCAAGGCGGGCGCGAACGCTCAGCCCATGCGCCTCAAGGCTTTCGGACTGCGCCAGCCGTTCCGCTGACGGTCCAATCGCCGCCAGCGCATCGGGCGACATCCGCGCCAAGGTTGTCCGCTTGAGGAAATCCATCACCGACAAACCCGACGAGAACCGCGCCGACCGGGCGGTGGGCAGCACATGGTTCGGCCCGCCGACATAATCGCCAATGGCCTCCGGCGTCCACGCGCCAATAAAGATAGCACCCGCATGCGTGACCCGAGCCGCCAGAGCGTCAGCGTCTGCGGTGCATATCTCAAGGTGCTCCGGTGCAATTCTGTCCGTCAATTCAACAGCTTCATCCATATCCCGCACGGTGACGATCGCCCCGAAATCCCGCCAGGAGGGGCCCGCGATGGCGCGGCGCTCCAGTGTCTCCAGCCGCGCTTCGACGGCCTGAGCGACGGCCTGCCCGAAGGCGGCATCGTCGGTCACCAGGATGCTTTGCGCGCTCTCGTCATGCTCCGCCTGGCTCAGCAGGTCGAGCGCGACCCAATCGGGGTCGTTGTCCTTGTCTGCAATCACCTGAATTTCAGAGGGTCCGGCGATCATGTCGATTCCGACCTTGCCGAAGACGCGGCGCTTGGCGGCGGCCACAAAGGCATTGCCCGGCCCGGTGATCTTGTCCACGGGCGCGATCGTCTCGGTGCCGTAGGCCAATGCAGCCACCGCCTGCGCGCCACCCACACGGTAAATCTCATCCACGCCCGCAATTCGCGCGGCCATCATCACCAGTGGATTCACAACGCCATCGGGCGTCGGCACCACCATCGCCAACCGCCCCACCCCTGCAACTTTGGCCGGGATCGCGTTCATCAGAACAGAGGACGGATAATTCGCAATACCACCGGGCACGTAAAGCCCGGCCGCCGACACCGGCGTCCAGCGCCAGCCCAACTGGGCTCCTGCCGGGTCTGTCCAAGAGGCATCCTCCGGCAGTTGCCGTTCGTGATAGGCCCGAATACGCTCTGCAGCGAGGGTAAGGGCGTCGCGATCCGCCTGAGGCACCTCGGCGCAGTACCGATCAATCTCATCGGCAGAGAAGGCGAGCCCTGCCTCGCTGGGATCAAAGCGGTCAAATTTCTGCGTCAGCTCTACCAACGCCGCATCGCCCCGCGCCCGAACATCAGCGATGATGTCCGCGACGACGGCATCCACGTCGGGGCTGTCTTCGCGCTTCGCCTCAAGAACCGCGCGGAACGCCGTCTCAAAAT
>JBCBCS010000048.1:0-18808 GCA_038530475.1 Pseudomonadota bacterium | reverse complement strand
CCTGAAAAGCGATCTTACTTGATCTTGCGTTCCTTGTATTCGACATGCTTGCGCGCCACCGGGTCGTACTTCCGTACGACCATCTTCTCGGTCATGGTGCGAGCGTTCTTCTTGGTCACGTAGAAGTGGCCCGTGCCTGCGGTGGAGTTCAGGCGGATTTTGATCGTGGTTGGCTTCGCCATGGTCTCTCATCCTTGCGATGCGCGGGCCCGGGGCCGTGCGCGGAAATCATCTGAAGCCCGCCTTCTAAGAGGTTTGGCTCCTGAGTCAACCGCAATCAGACACCTTCGGACGAGCTATCCCAAAGGCTCAGCCCCTTTTCGCCTGACAATGCATCAATCTCGGTCAATTCAGCCGCCGTGAACTCGAGATTGCCCACAGCGCCGGCGCAATCGACGATCTGGCCGGGCTTGGACGCGCCGATCAGCGCCGTCGTCACCCGCCCGCCTCGCAGCACCCAGGCGAGCGCCATTTGCGCCAGCGACTGGCCCCGTGCGGCAGCGATGTCATTCAGGCCTCGGATCGCCGCGACCATCTCATCGGTGATGACCCCGGCGTCGAGGGATTTGTCCTGCGATGCCCGCGACCCCTCCGGCACACCGTTCAGATATTTGTTGGTCAGCAAACCTTGCGCCAAGGGCACATATGCGATCGAGCCGACCCCAAGCTCATCCAGCGCGTCGAGTAGCCCATCGCGTTCGACCCAGCGGGTGATCATGTTGTAGGCGGGCTGATGGATCACCAGCGGCGTTCCGAGGTCCCGCAGGATCGACACAGCCTCCCGCGTGCGGGCGGAATTGTAGGAACTGATCCCGATATACAGCGCCCTACCCGAGCGGACGATATGATCCAGCGCGCCCATCGTTTCCTCAAGCGGCGTGTCGGGGTCAAAGCGGTGCGAATAGAAGATGTCGACGTAATCGAGCCCCATCCGTTTGAGCGACTGGTCACAGCTGGCGATCAGATATTTGCGGCTGCCCCACTCGCCGTAGGGGCCGTCCCACATCTCGTATCCCGCTTTAGACGAGATGATGAGCTCGTCACGGTAGCCTCTGAAATCGGTGCGCAAAATCTCCCCGAAAGCCTCCTCCGCACTGCCCGGCGGAGGGCCGTAATTGTTGGCCAGATCGAAATGGGTGATGCCGTGATCGAAGGCCGTCTGGCACATGTCCCGCTTGAGCTGATGCGACGTATCATGGCCGAAATTGTGCCACAGCCCAAAGGAGATCGCAGGCAGCTTCAGTCCGGTGCGCCCGCACCGACGATAGGGCATCTTGGTGTAGCGGTCGGAAGCGGAAATGTAAGTCATGGGGGCTCCTTTGGGGAATGTGGTAGCGCAGCCTTAAAGCGGGTGAAACCCATCCGTAGCGGGTAAACCCAGTCGCACATTATTCTGGACCGGGTGCCGCTGTCACAATGTTGGCGCCAATATGACTGTACGCACGCGCAAGGCCGGCCTGCGCCGGTTTGAGCGCGCGCGGAGGGTCTATAAGCCGGATTCTGTTCCCCGCCTCGCAGCGGTTCGATGACCATTCATCTACGGCGATTGTCACCAAACGCCTTTAGCTGCCAACCCGGACCTGCTTGGATCAAGGCGATCCCGGGGTTGCCCCCACGCGGTCCCTATTTGGCATTGCTCCCGGTGGGGCTTGCCATGCCGGGGACGTTGCCGCCCCCGCGGTGGGCCTTACCCCACCGTTTCACCATTCCCGTGCGCGCACGGGTGTCTGTTCTCTGTGGCGCTGTCCGTCGGATTGCTCCGCCCAGGCGTTACCTGGCACCGTGCCCTGATGGAGTCCGGACTTTCCTAGACAGGCTTGCGCCCGCCTCGGCCATCCGACCCTCCGCGCCTGTTCCGCCTAAGCTGTCGCAGAACTCCGATCAACTGGAAAACGCGCCGCCAAATCGGCAGCGATGGCACAATCGACCCCATCCAAGGGGCCATCATGTCCTTGCCGGTGTCGCAATCTGAGCGCTGACAGCAGCACCTCCGTGCTGACCTCGCCGTTGTAGCCGACCGCGACCATGTCGCGACGAAAGGCGTCCTCGTTTGGCGCATCCGCGCCAGGTGAGGACGCTCCCTGCACCGCCAGTCCGGCCCGTGCCAGCCGAGCCCAGTCGAACCGCGGGCCGGGATCGATCTTGCGGCCCGGCGCGAGGTCTGAATGTGCGATCACGCGCTCTGGTGGGATTGACCAACGGTCCATGATGGCGCGTATCAGACCGTCCAGCGCATTCATCAACGGGGCGGCGAAGGGCGACGCGCCGTCATTCGACAATTCAATCCCGATGGACCGGGAATTGACGTCCTGAACATCCCCCCACGACCCAGCGCCAGCATGCCAGGCCCGCTGATCCTCCTCTACGAGTTGAACAACGTCACCCAAAGGCGAGATAAGGTAATGGGCCGAAACCTCGGCCTCCGGATTGCACAACCAATCCCGCGCGGCCTGCCAATCGGCCATCGCGGTGTAGTGCAGCACCAAGATATCAGGCACCGCGCCGTCGCGGCGCGGTCCGAAATTCGGAGACTGGGACTTAGTTGCTTGCGGCAAGCGAACGGAAGGCTTGCGGGTCCCAACCACAGGCGAAGCCGTCGCCATCCGGGTCAAGCCCCAGCCGGTCGCTTTGCGGGCCACCCCGGCTCAGAAAGTCGCGCTGTGCCTCATCCGGTGTCCGGTACTTGGCGCAGTTGCGCTGAAACCGGCTCTCGGCAAAAAGCCCATTGCGATCGAACACCGGCTCGCCGCGGTCATTGGGCGCTTGCAGCGCGTATTGCACGATGTTGGGGCCGACATTGCCATTGCGATCCGGCAGGTCGGTCACTTCGATCAGCTGGTAGGCCGCCGCCTGACGCGCCCGCCGTTCGGCGTCGCTTTCGATGGTTTCGCGGTCCGAGACGGCGTCAAAGCTCTGTTCGTCCGAGATGTCTGGGTTCTGACCGAGCGGCGCTGCCGTGGACGCGGGGGGTGTGACAGGCGGTATTGCTGCGGTTGTCGTGGGCGGTGTGCCCGGCGCCTGTCCGATACCAGCGGCGGCCAAATCGGAACTGTTCACCCCGGTCGAAGCCGTCGTGGGCGGCAGGATCGGTCCCGTCGGCGGGGCGGCAAACGTCTCGCCGCGCATCGCGGCCTCCCGCTGGGCGCGCTCAAGCTCATATTCCGCATAATCGCTAAAGCCGACGCCTTGCCCGCTGTCAGGAACCTCTGGCGCACAGCCCGTAAGGACCAGCGCCGTTGCACCTGCAATTGTCAGTCGTTTCATCTGTCTACCCAATACCGATCACGGCCCGTTTGTTCTTTTGCCAGCGGTTTACCACCAACGCGCGGGCTTGGCCACAAATCCGGCCGCTTGCTCCAATGCGTAGGCCGTATTCAGCAGATCACCCTCTTCCCACGGCCGCCCGATGAGCTGCAGCCCCAGCGGCAGACCCGCCTTATCCAGACCCGCAGGCACCGCAATCCCCGGCAGCCCGGCAAGGTTGACCGTCACCGTGAACACATCGTTGAGGTACATCTGAACAGGGTCCGCATCCGCCATCGACCCCAATTCAAAGGCCGAAGACGGCGTTGCAGGCGTCAGGATCGCGTCGACCCCTTGCGCGAACACATCCTCAAAATCCTTCTTGATCAGAGCCCGCACCTTCCGTGCGCGGTTGTAATAGGCGTCGTAGAACCCTGCGCTCAGCACATAGGTTCCGATCATCACGCGGCGTTTCACTTCGTTACCAAAACCCTCGGCCCGGGTCTTTTCGTACATCTCGGTGATGCCATCACCCTGCGCCAGCTTGGCGCGATGACCAAAGCGCACCCCGTCATAGCGCGCGAGGTTCGACGACGCCTCGGCCGGTGCAATCACGTAATAGGCGGGCAGCGCGTATTTCGTGTGCGGCAGTGAGATATCGACGATCTTCGCGCCCGCATCCTTCAGCATCGCGGTGCCATCGGACCAGAGCTTTTCGATCTCTTCGGGCATCCCCTCCATGCGGTATTCCTTGGGGATACCGATGGTCTTGCCCTTGATGTCGCCGGTCAGTGCGGCCTCAAAATCCGGCACCGGCAAATCGGCTGAGGTGCTGTCCTTGGGGTCATGCCCGCACATCGCGCCCAGCATGATCGCCGCATCGCGCACGTCCTTGGTCATCGGCCCCGCCTGATCGAGGGACGAGGCAAACGCGACGATCCCCCAGCGCGAAACGCGCCCATAGGTCGGCTTTATGCCGGTGATGCCGACAAAGGCCGCTGGCTGGCGGATCGACCCGCCGGTGTCGGTCCCCGTGGCCCCAAGACACAGATCAGCGGCCACAGCAGAAGCCGAGCCACCGGACGAACCACCCGGCGTCAGCTTGCCCTCGCCCACTTTCCAAGGGTTCACCGCGTCGCCGTAAACAGAGGTCTCATTGGACGATCCCATGGCGAATTCGTCCATATTAAGCTTGCCCAGCATCACAGCGCCCTGATCGAAGAGCTGCGTTGTGACCGTGCTTTCATATTCCGGCTTGAACCCGTCCAGAATGCCAGAGGCCGCCTGCGACACCACACCCTTGGTGCAGAACAAGTCCTTGATCCCCAACGGAATACCGTTGAGGTCACCGCCATCCTTGCGCGCATCCGCCGCCTTCGCCTGCTCCATCGCTATCTCGGGCGTATTGTGGACAAACGCGTTCAGCGCACCTGCCGCGTCAACCTCTTTCAGACACGCCTCGGTCAGCTCAACAGAGGTCAGTTCACCCTTGCGGATCGCATCGCGGGCCTCGGCGATCTTCATTTTGCTCAGTTCGGTCATTCCACCACCTTCGGCACAGCAAAGAACCCTTCGCGGGCATCCGGCGCGTTGGCCAACACCTTGTCCGGCTGGTCCCCATCGGTGACCACGTCGTCGCGCCGCTTCAGACGCTGCGGGGTTACGGATGTCATCGGCTCCACGCCCTCCACATCAACCTCATTGAGTTGCTCGATGAAGCCAAGGATCGCGCTGAATTCCCCCGCCAGCGCGGGCAGTTCATCATCTTCGACCTTGATCCGGGCCAGCTTGGCCACCCGGCGGGCGGTTTCGGTGTCAATGGACATAGGACCTCCAAGAGGGTGCGTTTTGACAGGCTTTACCCTTGGCTATTGGCACCTTCAACCATGTGGCGGCGGTAAACTTCGATCATCCAGCCCAGCATGACCGCATTCAGGATATGCCAGAAGATATGGGTGCCGATGGGGAAGACATCGCAGAGCGTCTCATCCACCGAGCGCAGCGTAATTGATAGCGACAGGATCGCCGCCCCGATGAAGAACCCCTTTGAGACCTGATATTCGCGCCCCAACAAGTAGAACCCATATAAAACAAGGAGAAGCGGCACCGACCAGTAGAAGTTTGAGATCTGAAAGAACGGCACATCCCGCAGGATCGTCGTCAGCCCTGCCGCATAGGGCAGAAAGCCGAGCGTGCCGACCAACGCCACCGCCACCGGCCAACGCATCACGTGCCAGTTCACCAAGAACAGATAGACAAGGATGAAAATGCCAATCGGCGCCACATCCGCCAGCGCCGCCCAGGCCGTCGCATAGGTGTGAAAGAGGTAGGAGCCCACGCCGATGGCAAAGAGCACGATACACAGCACCCGCGCCCAAAGCACCCCAGCCGTCCGGTTCCACATTAGGATGGCGGCGATGATGAACGCCGCATTGGTGATGGCGTTGAGCGGTTCGGACCAATAGGTGAAGTCCGTCCTCTCACAATAACCGTCGAATTGCTCTGTCCAGTTCACTTCTGCGGGCCCCGTGTTACGCTGACCTGATTGTCTAAGGGAGGTTGATATGAAAATCACATGGCTCGGTCACGCAAGTTTCCGGATTGAGGTTGAGGACGCGGTGCTGCTGATCGACCCGTGGCTCAGCGGCAACCCATCCTTTCCCGAAGAGCGCAGCGATGAGGCCACCGCCGGGGCCACTCACATCTGCCTCACCCACGGGCATGGCGACCACGCGTCCAACGCACTGGCAATTGCCAAAGACAAGGGCATCCCAATTGCCTGCATCCACGAGATGGCGAATATCATCGGCGACGAGGCCGAGGCGATTGGCTTTGGCAAAGGCGGCACTGTGACCCTGAACGGCGCCAAAGTGACGATGGTGAATGCGACCCACTCGTCATCGATTGATTACGATGGGTCCGGCAAATACGCGGGCGGTGAGGCTGGGTTCATGATCGCGGGCGAAGGCCACGTCATTTACGTCTCGGGTGACACCGATATCATGGCCGACATGGACTGGATGGGCGATTACCACAAACCCGATATCGGCATTCTGGCCTGCGGCGGGCATTTCACGATGGACATGGACCGCGCGGCCTATGCGGCGAAGCGCTATTTCGATTTCAAGACGGTGATCCCGTGCCACTACGGCACGTTCCCAGTGCTGGCCCAGTCGGCCCAGCCGCTGGTCGACGCGTTGCCAGACGTGGATGTGAAGGTGCTCGCGGTGATGGAGGCGCTTGATTTTTAAGTGTCAATCGCGCCGGGCGGCGAAGAACTCCTTGAGGAGCGCTTCGGCCTCCGCCTCGCCCACGTCGTCATAAACCTCTGGCTTGTGGTGGCATTGCGGGTGCGCAAAAACCCGCGCCCCCTGCGCCACGCCGCCTGATTTCGGATCCGCCGCGCCATAATAGAGCCGTGCGATGCGCGCATTGGAAATGGCCGCCGCACACATCGGGCACGGTTCAAGCGTCACATAGAGGTCGTGGCCTGACAAACGCTCCTGACGGAGCACCTGACAGGCCGCGCGGATGGCAAGGACCTCCGCATGGGCCGTGGGATCATTGAGCTCCCGCGTGCGGTTGCCAGCCGCAGCGATCACCTCGCCCGTCGGCGAAACAACCACCGCGCCGACCGGAACCTCCCCTCGCATCGCGGCGGCGCGGGCTTCGGCAAGGGCCTGATCCATATGGCTTTTGAACGACATGGCACGTTCATTGCGGGTGACGGCGCATTTGGCAAGCGGGGCGGTTGAGTATTTGAAAACCAAAGACGGGGGGCGTTGTCCTTATTCAGGGAGCGCGGTAAGGGCTTTCTCATGACCGAAAGCCCCAAGACACCCCCACCCGGCGACCGCATCGCAAAGGTTCTGGCCCGTGCCGGTGTCGCGTCGCGACGTGAGGCGGAGCGGATGGTGGAAGCGGGCCGCGTGAGCGTCAATGGCAAGGTCATCACGTCGCCCGCGCTCAACGTGATCCCCAAGGATCGTATCGTCGTGGACGGCAAAGAGGTTGGCGATCCTGAGCCGGCACGTTTGTGGCTCTATCACAAACCCAAAGGGCTCGTGACCACGCAACGCGACGATCAAGGCCGCGAGACCGTGTTCGATGCGCTGCCGGATGATATGCCCCGGGTGATGTCGGTGGGGCGGCTTGACCTCAATTCTGAGGGGCTGCTGATCCTGACCAATGACGGTGAAATGAAGCGCCGGATGGAATTGCCATCCACAGGGTGGCTGAGGCGCTACAGGGTTCGGGTGAAGGGCTCTCTGAGCGAGGCCAAACTCGATGAACTGCGGCGTGGCGTGACTGTTGATGGGGTGGAGTATGCCCCGATGGAGGTGACGTTTGATCGCCAACAAGGGGCCAATGCGTGGCTAACGGTCGGCTTGCGCGAAGGTAAGAATCGCGAAATCCGCCGCACGATGGAGGCGCAGGGCGTCACAGTGAACCGCCTGCTTCGGCTGTCTTATGGCCCATTTCAGCTCGGCAACCTCAAGCCCGGTGAGGTGGAAGAGGTCAAACAGCGTGTGGTCCGGGATCAGCTCGGCCTGCGTGAGCGGCCCAAACCGGAGCGCCGCCGCAAAGGCCCGCCAAAGGGCAAACCGACCGCTTCCGGACATAGAACGCGCCCCGCGAAATCAGCCGACCCGCGCCCGAAAAGGGGGAAAACCCGCCTCAAATGACCCTCAGTTGAGGCTTGCCCCCTGCGCCTGAGCCTTGCATGGTACGCGCGAATGGTGGGGTTTTGGGGATCCGCATGGTGATGGACACAGGCGCAGCTGAATCGGCACCGATCCCTGCTTGGGGTCGTATTTTGTTGGCGCACGGCATATCTTCGACTGCAGCCACAACATCGGGAACCCTGTGCCATGGGACGTCTGATCCTTGTTTTTCTGGCGATCGTCGCCGTCATCACCATCGTGGTGGCGTTTGCGCGGGTCACGGCGGCGGCCACCCAAGCCGCAGAGGAGGCTGACATGCCCAGCACCGTGAAAACCCTGTCCTATGTTCTTCTGATCGTGCTGATGTTCGGCGTGATCACCGGCTGGCTCGGGGGGCTCTAGGTCTTGGCCAAGAAATTCGGTGGGAAATATAGCCCCGGCGGGGCGACTGGTCCGCAAACCACACCGCCACCGAGCGATTTGAAGCTCAAGGGCGGGGGGGCGAGGGCCAATGTGCTGTTCGTCCCCGGTGTTCTCCTTGCGGCCCTGTCGATCAACGAGGGGGCGGTGGGCCTGGTCACAGGACTTGTGGGCGCGGCGGTTCTCATCCTAGCGGCGTGGCTCACTCGGGACGGCATGCGGGCGCAGGCGGCCTATGATGCGCGCAAGGTGGCACGGCGGCCGGCCGTGCCACGCAAGATGCTGGGCTCGGCGCTGACCGGTCTGGGGATCGCTCTGGCCTCAATCATGAACGACCCATCTGTCATTGCCGCGGTTTTGTTCGGCATCGTGGCCACCGTCCTGCATACCGCCGCCTTCGGGTTCGACCCGCTGCGCGACAAGCGCATGGAGGGGATCGACACCTTCCAGCAGGACCGGGTCGCCAAAGTCGTCGATCAGGCCGAGGCGCATCTGGCAGCCATGAGGGATCACGTCGCACGGCTGAACGACCGACCGCTCAATAACCGGGTCGAAGCGTTTCAGGCGCAGGCCCGTCGCATGATCCGCACTGTTGAGGAAGACCCGCGCGACCTGACCGGCGCGCGCAAGTTCCTCGGTGTTTATCTCATGGGCGCACGGGATGCGGCGGCGAAGTTTGCGGATCTATACACCCGCAAGCGCGATGACGATGCCCGGGGCGAGTTCGAAAGCCTGCTGACCGATCTTGAGCAGAACTTCGCCGCGCGGACAGAAAAGATGTTGCTCGATGAGCGAACCGACATGGATATTGAAATCAAGGTGTTGCGCGACAGGCTGCAACGCGAAGGCCTGTAGCCGGGCCAACATAGGGGGACAGAATGTCTGATACAGTGGCAAAGAACATGCAAGCGGCGCAGGCCCAGCTTGCCGAGGTGGAAAAGGTGACGGCCGTGATCCTCGCCGAACCCAAGGGCGACGTGGTGCCGATGGCCGCCGCCGACGCACCGACCAGCGCCGAGATCACCAAGCGGATGGGTGAGCTCGACATGGGCGACACCAATTCGATCATCAACTTCGGCTCCTCCGCACAAGCTGAGCTGCAGGAAATCAGCCAATCGATGCTGCAGGGCGTGCGCAACAAAGATGTGGGGCCAGCGGGCGACAGCCTGCGTGAGATCGTAACGACGATCCGCGGGTTCAACGTGAGCGAGCTCGATGTCCGCCGCAAACGCTCCTGGTGGGAGCGTCTTTTGGGCCGTGCCGCCCCTGCCGCGAAATTCGCCGCCCGGTTCGAGACCGTGCAGGGCCAGATTGACAAGGTGACGGACGATTTGTTGCGGCATGAGACCGTGCTCTTGAAGGACATCGAGAGCCTCGATGTGCTCTATGATAAGACGCTCGCCTTTTATGATGAGCTGGCGCTCTACATCGCCGCAGGAGAAGAGAAGCTGAAAGAACTGGATGAGACCACGATCCCCGCCAAAGTGGCGGAGGTCGAGGCTGCACCAGAAGAGCAAGGCGTGATGAAAGCGCAGGAGTTGCGCGATCTGCGGGCGGCGCGGGATGATCTGGAACGCCGGGTCCATGACCTGAAGCTGACACGCCAGGTGACGATGCAGTCCCTGCCCTCCATCCGATTGGTTCAGGAAAACGACAAATCGCTGGTGACCAAGATCAACTCCACGCTCATCAACACAGTGCCGCTGTGGGAAACCCAGCTGGCGCAGGCGGTGACGATCCAGCGCTCCGCTGAGGCCGCACAAGCCGTGCGCGATGCCAATGACCTGACGAATGAGCTCCTGATGGCCAATGCGGAAAACCTCCGCTCCGCCAACAAGATGATCCGCACCGAGATGGAACGGGGTGTGTTCGACATCGAAGCCATCAAGAAGGCCAATGCCGACTTGATTGGCACCATCGAAGAAAGCCTCCAGATCGCAGACGAAGGAAAGCGGAAGCGGGCCGAGGCGGAAAAGGACCTCCAGACGATGGAAGCCGAGCTGAAAAAGACACTCGCCGCCGCCAAAGCCAAAGAAACCGGCATGGGCGACAGCATCGGCACCGCCACGGGCAACGGATAACGCTTGGGCCGGGGCGCACGCCTTTTGTCGGCCGCCCTGGGCGGCGTTGCCCTGATGACGATCGGGGCGTGCGATCTGTTGCAACCCAGTGGCTTGCAATCCTCCCCACCGCCGCAAAACCGGCCCGCCGATTTCACGCCACCTGCCCCGCCGCCGCAACAGGTGGCGGAGCGGTCTGACGCCAGCCGCCAACTGTCAGTGCATTACCAACGGGTGCAGAATGATCTCGTCGCGCGAGGCCTTTTACGTACCGACGGCGGCGGGCCTGACACGACGTTCACCGACACGATCCTCGCCCGGAATTTCGTCCGCATCGCGCTTTTTGATGAGTTTGTGAACACCGGCGCGGGCCTTCAGGCGCGTCCGACGATCAGCCGTCTGCGCCGCTGGGAACAGCCAGTGCGCTTTACAGTTGAGTTCGGCGCTTCCGTTCCAGAAGACCAACGGCGCGAAGATCAGATGGACGTGGAAAACTATGTGGGCCGCCTCGCCCGCATCACGGGACACCCAATGTCGATGAACGCCGGGAACCCCAATTTCCGCGTCCTCATCCTCAATGAAGACGACAGGCTTGGATACGAGGCCCGCCTTCGCGCCCTCGTCCCCGGCATCGACGATGCCAGCGTCCGGGCCTTCATGGATGTGCCGCGCGACACGCTGTGCCTGGTGCTCGCCTTCAGCGTCGGTGGGGCGTCCGAGTATTCGCAGGCCGTGGCCCTGATCCGCGGCGAGCATCCCGACCTGATGCGCCTCGCCTGCATCCACGAAGAATTGGCGCAGGGCCTTGGCCTTGCCAATGACAGCCCGCGCGCGCGGCCATCAATCTTCAACGATGACGAAGAATTCGGCCTGCTCACCACCCATGATGAGCTGCTGTTGCAAATGCTTTACGACGACCGCCTGCAGACCGGCATGGCCGCCGCAGAGGCCGCCCCCATCGCCCGGATCATCGCGGACGAGATTATGAATGGCGGTCCATCGTGACCGCGCACGAGACTTAAAAGGAGGACCCAGATGGGTATATTGGATTTTCTGTCAGGCCAGTTCATTGATGTCATTCACTGGACCGACAACACCCGCGATACAATGGTTTGGCGCTTTGAGCGTGAAGGCCATGAGATCAAGTATGGCGCCAAGCTGACCGTCCGCGAAGGTCAGGCGGCGGTGTTTGTCCACGAAGGTCAGCTGGCGGACGTCTTCACGCCCGGGCTTTACATGCTTGAGACGAACAACATGCCGATCATGACAACGCTTCAGCATTGGGATCACGGCTTCATGTCGCCCTTCAAGTCCGAGATCTACTACGTCAACACGACCCGCTTTACGGACCTCAAATGGGGCACCAAGAACCCAATCATGCTGCGCGACCCGGAATTCGGACCGACCCGCATCCGCGCCTTCGGCACCTATTCGGTGAAGGTCACCAACCCGGCCCGGTTCCTCACCGAGATCGTCGGCACCGATGGCGAATTCACCATGGATGAGATCAGCTTTCAGGTGCGCAATATCATCGTGCAGGAGTTCTCACGCGTGATCGCCGCCTCCGGCATCCCGGTGCTGGATATGGCGGCGAATACCGGTGATCTGGGCAAGCTCATTGCCGGGGCGATTGCCGACACTGTCGCGCAATACGGCATCACCATCCCAGAATTTTACATTGAGAACATCAGCTTGCCCCCAGCAGTTGAGAAGGCACTCGACACCCGCACCTCACGCGGGCTGACCGGCGATCTCGATGAGCACATGAAATTTGCCGCCGCGGAGGCGCTCCGCAAAGGCGGTGAGGCGTCCGGTGCCATGGGCGCAGGCCTTGGCGCTGGCATGGGCATGGCGATGGCGGGTCAGTTCGCCAATCCATGGATGAACGCAGGGGCAGCCCAATCCGCCGCAGCCCCGGTCGCGCCTCCACCACCCCCCGTCGAACACGTTTGGCACATTGCCGAAAATGGTGAGACCAAAGGCCCGTTCTCAAAAGCCCGTATGGGCCAAATGGCTGCCGCAGGCGAGCTGACCCGCGAAACCCTCGTCTGGACCCAAGGTCAGGACGGCTGGAAGACAGCGGATGAGGTCGCCGAATTGGCACAGCTTTTCACAGTCATGCCCCCGCCCCCACCGCCACCTGCATAACCGAACATCAAAAGCCCCGTCCCATTGGCCGGAGCTTTTTTTCTGCGCAACATCTTTCCTGCGCGCACCGCCCCCGTCTTTGGTTTGAAAAATACTTACCTCCGACGGCGCATCCTGTTGCCACCGTTTAAGACAGCGCGCAGCTCGTTGCTCCTTGGGGATCGGATTTGCGAAGCAAATTCGAAGCTTTGGCCTCAACCGGACTATTTCGTGAAACTTTTCGTGGACTTATTCCGTGTTAACTTCATGGAGATGAAAACGCGCCTCACAAAACACCTGCCCCATCGCCGAACGGCGATGAAATGGCTGCATTGGGGAATCATCCCGTTTTTCATCTGGTTCATTTTCGCCGATCCGGATGCGCTGCGCCGGATGGGACCGCGCGTGTTTCAGTTCCATTCCATGATGGGTCTGATCTTCGTCTCAATTGCACTGATCTGGACCGGCCTGACCCTACGCCGCGGCCTCCTGAGCCGCCCTGGCCCCAAGCTCACCGGCTGGGCGCGCTGGGTGCATCGTCCATTGCACCTGACGCTGGTATGGGGGCTGTTTCTGGTGGCCTTCGGAGGCTTGCTTCTGGGTCTGACCGCGTCGTTTCAGATGATGGCAGGCGGGATCGTGCCTATTGGGGTTCCGCTCAACATGCCGCGTGCGCATCACATCATCGGAGAGCTTCATACGCTCCAGTTCTACGTGCTGGCAGGCATCGTGCTGTTTCATGCAGGGTTTCACATCTGGCGGCACATAAAACTCAGGGACAATGCACTGCGCATTATGGCGCCCCGGGTCTTTCACCGTTATCTCTAAGGTATGACGCTCGAAGACACTGCCTTGCCACAAGGTGCCCCGCCCGAAACCGAACACCGTTTTCCCTGCGACAATTGCGGGGCCGATTTTCGGTTTGATCCTGCAGCAGATCGGCTGACCTGCGATCATTGCGGCAATACGCAAGAGATCACGCAAGGCCCATGGCAAGGCGGCAGCCTCGCTGAGCTGGATTTCCGCAGCGCGGTCGCCGGCGACATGCCCGAGGCAGAGATCGAGGAAACCAAGGTCATCGCCTGTCCGAATTGCGGTGCGCAGACCGAGTTTGACGAAACCCTTCACGCCGCCGAATGCCCGTTCTGTGCCACTCCAGTTGTCACCGACACAGGCACCCACCGTCATATCAAACCCAAAGGTCTGCTGCCTTTCGCCTTTGACGAAGGGGCTGCACGGGGGGCAATGACAAAATGGCTCGGCTCGCTCTGGTTTGCGCCCTCAGGGCTTCAGGACTACGCCAGAAAGGGGCGCCCGCTCGCAGGGATCTATGTGCCTTACTGGACATTCGATGCTGATACCAAGAGCGCCTATACCGGCGCGCGCGGCACGCATTATTACGTCGAAAAGACGGTGGTGCGGAATGGCAAGCGCCAAAAGGTGCGCCAACGCAAAACCCGTTGGAAGAACGTCGCGGGGCGGGTCGCGCGGTTCTTTGACGATGTGCTGGTGCTCGGCTCCACGTCGCTCCCGAAACGCTACACTGACGCACTTGAGCCGTGGGACCTGTCAGAAATGGAACCCTATCAGCCCGAATTCCTCGCAGGATTCCGGGCCGAAGGCTATCAGGTTGAACTTGAAGTCGCCTTCAAAGAAGCCCGCGCCAAAATGGACCGGGTGATCCATCGGGATGTGAAATTCGATATCGGCGGCGACGCGCAGCGGGTGGGCTCCGTCGACACCAAGATCGGAACGCTGACATTCAAACACGTCCTGCTGCCCGTCTGGCTCGCAGCCTATAAGTATCGCGGCAGAACCTACCGGTTTGTCGTCAATGGCCGCACGGGACGGGTCCAGGGCGAGCGGCCCTATTCCAAGATCAAGATCGCAATCGCCGTTCTGATCGCTCTGATCGTTGCCGGTGCGGTAGGGTTTGTGATGGCGCAATCCCAGTGATACTTGTCGCGCGTAAAGTTTGGAGGACGCGATGATTCTTGCCTGCGGAGAAGCCCTGATCGACATGCTGCCCCGGCAAAGCACAGACGGGGAAGATGCCTTCGCGCCCTACCCCGGTGGCGCGGTCTTCAACACCGCGATCGGCTTGGGCCGGCTGGGCGTTGAGACGGGGTTCCTGTGTGGCATGTCATCGGATTTTCTGGGCGATGTGCTGCGTGAGGCTTTGACAGCCTCAAACGTAGATCACACGCCCTCCCCCAAGATCGACGCGCCTTGCACGGTGGCATTTGTGAAGCTTGTCGACGGTCAGGCGACCTACGCGTTCTATGATGAAAACTCAGCGATGCGGGTCATGACGGATGTGCCGCAGGTTAGCGCGGAGGCGCTGTTCTTTGGCGGCATCTCCCTTGTGGGGGATGGCTGCGGGGCCGCCTATGAGGCCTTGATGCTGCGCGAGGCACCGACCCGCGTCACTATGATCGACCCCAACATTCGCCCCAGCTTCATCGCAGATGAGGCGGCCTACCGCGCGCGGATCGAAGCGATGATGGCCGCTGCCGACATCATCAAGCTCAGCGATGAAGACCTGCACTGGCTCCAAGGCGACGGCGATCTGACCGATCTGGCCAGGGGTCTTGTTGCTAAGGGCGCAAAGCTGGTCTGCATCACCGAAGGGGCCAAGGGCGTGAAAGGATATACTGCCTCAGAGACCGTCTTTGTGGCTGCTGAAAAGGCAGAAGTTGTTGATACGGTCGGTGCCGGGGACACGTTCAATGCCGGACTTCTGGCTGGGCTCGATCGCGCCGGGTGTTTGACGAAGGACCGCGTCGCGACCCTCAGCGCAGCTGAGATCCGCGCCGCCCTCACCCTCGGCGTCCGCACCGCTGCCATCACCGTCAGCCGCGCCGGGGCCAATCCGCCCTGGGCCCATGAGCTGCCAGAATGAGGGCGCTTATCCAACGGGTGAAACACGCGCAGGTCCATGTGGACGGCGGTTTGATCGGTGAATGTGGCGCTGGTGCGCTCGTGCTGGTCTGCGCGATGGATGGAGATGGCGATCACCTGCCCGGCAAGCTTGCCTCCAAAATTTCGAAGCTTCGGATCTTCAAGGACGAGGACGGGCGCATGAACCGCTCTCTGCTGGATGTGGGAGGTGAGGTGCTGGTCGTGAGCCAATTCACATTGGCCGCCGACACCTCTCGTGGCAATCGTCCCGGTTTCTCAACGGCTGCGGCCCCTGCCGATGGCGAGCGACTTTACGAGGCCTTCGCAGCCGAGATGGCGGCCCTTGGCATTCCGACCCAAACGGGCCAATTCGGGGCCGATATGGCCGTCAGCCTCGTCAATGACGGGCCGGTTACGATCTGGATGGACCTAACGGACTAAACGCAGTCAGCAGGTCCGCCCCAGAACGAGCACGGCGTAAGGCCCGCCAGGTGCATAGGCCAGACCAATGCCAAACGTATTGACCCCGGTCGACAGCATATTGCGGCGATGCCCTGCGGAGTTCATCCAGCCATCAACGACGATCTGCGCGGTCGGATAGCCAAAGGCGATGTTTTCTGACGTCTGACACGAGCGGAACCCGGCCCGCTCCGCCCGGATATGGCTGTTCGAGCCATCGCTGCCCTTGTGGTCGAAGAACCCGTTCACCTGCATGTCGCACGCATGCACCATCGCCGCCTGCCCCAATCGCCGGTCATATTGCAACGGCGGTAACCCATTGCTTTGGCGGGCCGCATTCATGCTGGCCGCCATCTGATTGGCAAAGCTTTGCGCACCGTCGGGCAGCGAACAACTGGCCTGCGCCGCATTGGTGCCAAGGACGATGAAGGCGGCGAGCGCTGCGATGCGAAAGAACGTCAGGCGGAACATGCGTGTCTCCTCAATTGCGGTCGGGAGCCGATACCATGACAGACGCCATCGGCAATTTGCGGGCGCAAGTGGGGCGAAAATCGGCAAGCTCCGGCAGATTGTGTCGATGGTGCGGGCAGCATTCCGCCCCCTCAGAGCTTTTTTGAGAACAGGTGCAGCCGGTGCATCCGGGTTGAACCTGCCTTTTCAGCCTGCGCAAGGCTCATAGGGTTCACGTCAGCGATCCATGTATTGCCGACAGAGGTGTAGCCCGCCGACTTCGCGTTTTCCATCACATGGGCCAGGATCACGGGGTTGATCCCTTGCCCCTGCAGATGCGGCATGATCCCGGCAAAGATAAGGACCGCGCGGGTGTTGGTCATGCGGTGACGCAGAAAATGCCATGGCGTCGACAGGCCGATGCGCGACCGGATGCGACGCAGAAACGGGTTCATGTCGGGCACGCAGATGATCGCGCCCGCCGGTTTGCCGCGGTGGTGCAGCACTGCTGAGATCCGCTTGTCCATGACCCATTTCATGTCCTTGGCCTGAAAGTGAAACTCTTCCGCCGAGACTGGCACGAACATCGGATTGTCGGCAAAGGACGCGTTCAGGATCGTCCGCGCCTCTTCCAGCCGCTGGGACAAGGTCGCGCGCGTAATCGGGGCAAAGGTGAAGTCCGGGTCCTCAATCACTTTCAACTGTTTGGGTCCCAGCGGGATGGCAGGTGCGGATTGAATATCCGCCACCTCCATCGTGGCCATCGGGAAAGTCCGGGCATAGCCTGCACCTTCAAGCAATGCCGGGAGCCACGGCGGCGACCAGACCTGATCGAGGTAGGGCGCGTGGTCGAACCCGTCCGTGACCACGCCAATCTGCTGCATCGCCGTGAGGTTGAAGTTGCCCGCGATCGTGTCCAGCCCGCGCGCCCGGCACCAGTCTTCGGCCCGTGCGAGCAACGCCTTCGCCACAAGGGCATCATCGGCACAATCGAAATATCCGAAATACCCCATCTTCAGCCCATGCAGCGCGTTAGACGCCCCGTGTTCATGGGCCGTAATCCGCCCGAGGACCCGATTGCCACGATGGGCTGTGAAAAACGTCAGCGCACCCTGTCCCGCCCCCGAAACGAGGGGATTGGACGCGGACAAGAACCGCTCCAGATCGCCCTTGAGCGGCGAGACATACGCCGTCCCACGCCTGTAAACCTCAAACGGCGCTTCGAAAAAAGCGTCGAAGTTCTGCTCCTGGATTTCAACCATTCTGGCCTCGTTTTGGCTGAGACTAGCCGCCGGGGGCACACAGCGCTACCTTCTTGCGATGACCGATCTGCCGCCACTCGCGCTCTCCGTCCGCCAACCCTGGGCCTGGGCGATCATCCATGGCGGCAAAGTGATCGAGAACCGCAGCGCAGGATCAATCCGGGCGGGAGGCATGGATTGCAGACGCATCGCGATCCATGCGGCATCTGCTATGAAAGAAAAGGAATACCGCTGGGGCGCGTGGCGGCTGGAGCGGCATGGCGTCCGCTGCCCAAGGCCCGACGCGCTGGTGCGCGGAGCGATCATCGGAGCGGTCGATGTGGTTGACATCATCTCTGAGAGCGACAGCGAATGGTTCGGCGGGCAGATGGGGCTGGTTCTGGAGGATCCGGTCCCATGCGATCCAATCCCTGCGGCCGGCGCTTTGGGCTATTTTGAATGGCAGAGGTCACACGAATTTGCGCCGCTGGTCCCATGGATGATGTCGTGGGATCGGCCAAACGGCGATGCAGCGACCCTGGACCTGTTTGACGACCATCCTCGATATCGGTCGCCACCCGATCGGCCGTTTGGCACGCGCAAGCAACGCCGACGTTAGGAAGACCGTCCGAAAGACTGGTTCGAATTCGCTGCGCAAATCCGTCAGCGTTTCCATGGTTTCGAATTTGCTGCGCAAATCCGACTGGGGCAAAATTTCGGGAAAATTTTGGACGAACGCCGATGCTGGAGCCTTCAGGGGCCGCCTGGATTGAGTATTTGAGAACCAAAGAAGGGCATGCCCCCGCGCAGGGGGTCGCTTGGCGCCAGTGCGCAGGGGCCGCCGTCTTCGGCTACGGTCATCGGCTCTCCAGCCTGTTCCGCGCGCCTAGCGTTGCGCATTAACGTTAATGCAGCGTTACCGTCTGCCCGTCTTTGGTTCAAAAATACTCAAGAAACGCGCCGAAGGCGCGCCAGTCGGATTTGCGCAGCAAATTCGATCCATCAGCCCAGCCAGCGAGGGCAATTGGCGGTCAGAAGTCGGTCGGTGCTCCGCCTTCGGCCTTTCGCCGGGCGACAAAGTCTTCCAACTCAGACCGGATTGCCGCGTCCATCGGCGGGGCTTCGAAGTTCGCGATGATCTCTTTGAACATCCGGTGCGCGCGTTCGGCTGTCCAGATGCCGCCCGCGACCTCCCAGGCTTCGAAGTTGCGCCAATCGCTCAGGAAGGGTGAGTAAAACGCGT
>JBCBCS010000047.1:0-18975 GCA_038530475.1 Pseudomonadota bacterium | reverse complement strand
CAAATGCCTCAAGAGGCATTTGCCCCATTCTTGCCGCAATTTGGCAGCACTTTGATAACCAATCGGTGGGGGCCGATTGCGACTTATAGGCTGCCAAATGACGATTGATGCAACTCTTAACAAACGGATCGACCGGCTTGTGCGCAAGCATCAGAAGATGCGGCGCAACGGTGTGGTGCATCGCGTGGGACGGGATGGGCTGATCCGGTCTCGCCCGAGGCTGGTCCGGCCGAACGTGCCACTGCGCGGTATTGCTGTGATCCTGATGCTTTTTATGGCGTTCAAGGCCGTGCTCTTCGCCCAGATGGGGTCAGGCAATTACGCGCTGATGATCGAAGAACTGCGCGGCGGCAACGAGGTGCAGCAAGCGGGTGCGTGGTTGTTGCAGGAAGAGGCCGTGACCCAAACACTCGGCGGCTACCTTACCCGGCACTTCTTCTAAGACGTAGCCAAACCCCAAAATGAAAAAGGCCGCGTCCCGTGATGGGCGCGGCCTTTTGCTATCCGGGGAGGGTCGGATTAGCGGATGAGATCGCGGGATACGAGTGTTTCGATGTCGCCACGGTTCAAGCCGATATCGTCCAGCTCGCGCGCGGTCAGCGCGGACAATGCTTTGCGGGTCGCACGGCGGTCATACCACGCGGCAACAGAGCCGAGCAGAGCGGGAAGGGAAAAGCCGCCTTTGGCGGCGGGACGGTAATCAATAGCTGCCATGTCGGGTCCTCCTATGGATCTTGCTGGCGTTGTCTTCGTTCGATGCGACGCAGGTAGGGTGTCAGGTCCCGTCGCACCAGATCATTTTTCGCATGTGTCTTATGCGTTTTTTGCATGTCCTAATGTCGCTCTAAGCCTCTGAAATAATTTGGATAAAATTGAACTCAAAAGTGTCGTTTTTGAAGTCTGTGACGGCGAAAACGAACCTTGTCCCTCACCAAAACGAGAAGAGGTGACCCGCAAGGGGATTGGCGGGTGTTCGCCTTTTGTGCTAACCCTTCTTTAACGATTAAGAAAAAGGGGCAGGCATGCGGGTTTTGGGCATTGATCCGGGGCTGCGAAATATGGGCTGGGGCGTCATTTCGATCGATGGATCGCGACTCAGTCACGTAGCGAGCGGCGTGTGCGTCTCAACCGGTGAGACCTTGAGTGGACGTCTTGTGTCCCTCCATGATCAGCTTGAAGACGTTGTGTCAGCCCACCGGCCCGATGCCGCCGCTGTCGAACAGACCTTCGTCAATTCCAACGGAGCGGCGACCCTGAAGCTCGGGCAGGCACGGGGGATCGCGATGCTGGTACCCGGTCGTGCCGGGCTGGAGGTTGGGGAATATGCGCCCAACGCCATCAAGAAGGCCGTGGTCGGCGTCGGTCATGCGGACAAGGCGCAGATCGCCCACATGGTGAAGCTGCAATTGCCGGGCGTGCGGCTCTCAGGTCCGGATGAGGCGGACGCGCTTGCCATCGCGATTTGCCACGCCCACCATCTTGGCACCGCGCGCCGCCGGGTCGTCGCATGATCGGGCGCGTCGCCGGGCGTTTGGAATACAAGGCCGCAGATCATGTCCTGATTGATGTCAAAGGCGTGGGTTATGTGGTGTATGTCAGTGACCGGGTCATGGCAGCGCTGCCCGGCGAAGGCGAGGCTATCGCACTCTATACCGATCTGCTGGTGCGTGAGGACCTGTTGCAGCTCTTTGGGTTCACGACGCTGGCGGAAAAGGAATGGCACCGCCTGCTGATGAGCGTTCAGGGGATCGGTGCCAAGGCGTCGATGGCGATCCTTGGCGCGCTGGGCGCAGATGGCGTGAGCCGGGCGATTGCATTGGGCGATTGGGCGGCAGTGGCGACGGCCAAAGGCGTGGGGCCCAAGACCGCCAAGAAGGCTATTCTTGAGCTTAAGGACAAGGCCCATGGCGTCATGGCGATGGCTGGTGCGGTTCCTGCCGCGACAGCGGGGACGGCACCGACCTCGGCTGACGCCGAAACCGATGCCGTTCTGGAGCCTGTTGAAGCGCCAGTGCCTGCCGCCGGTGCGGCGCAATCGGAGGCGCTGTCAGCTCTGGGTAATCTCGGCTACGGTCCGTCCGAGGCCGCCTCTGCTGTGGCGCAAGCGGCAGGCGACGCGCCGGACGCAGACACCGCCGCCCTCATCCGCGCGGCCTTGAAGCTGCTGGCGCCGAAGGGATAGGCGGGACCAGTCCCGCCCTACGGAGAACGCGATGACCGACATCCCCCTCGACCCTGCCCATCAGCCTGAAGATCAGGACCGTGCGTTGCGACCCCAGGGACTTGATGAGTTCATTGGGCAGGCCGAGGCGCGGGCCAATCTGCGGGTCTTCATCGAAAGCGCGCGCAGGCGCGGTGAGGCGATGGATCACACGCTCTTTCACGGGCCACCAGGCCTGGGCAAAACAACGTTGGCGCAGATCATGGCGCGGGAGCTCGGTGTGGGCTTTCGGATGACGTCTGGCCCAGTGCTGGCCAAGGCGGGCGATCTGGCGGCGATCCTCACCAACCTTGAGGCGCGGGATGTGCTGTTCATTGATGAAATTCATCGGCTGAACCCCGCGGTCGAAGAGGTGTTGTATCCCGCGCTGGAGGATTTCGAGCTCGATCTGGTGATCGGTGAGGGACCGGCGGCGCGGACAGTGCGGATCGAACTGCAGCCTTTCACACTCATCGGGGCCACGACGCGGATGGGGCTTCTTACGACACCCTTGCGGGATCGCTTCGGGATTCCCACGCGGCTGCAGTTCTATTCCACGCAGGAATTGCATCAGATCGTGACCCGCGGTGCGCGACTGATGGGCGCCCCTGCGACCGAGGGCGGCGCACAGGAGATCGCACGCCGCGCGCGGGGCACACCACGTATCGCTGGCCGGCTGCTGCGCCGGGTTGTGGATTTTGCAGTGGTTGAGGGCGATGGGACTGTCACGCAAGAGATCGCGGATACCGCGCTGACCCGGCTCGGCGTTGATCATCGGGGGCTCGACGGGGCGGATCGCCGGTATTTGCGGCTGATCGCCGAGCATTATCAGGGCGGTCCGGTTGGGATTGAGACGTTGTCGGCGGCTCTGAGCGAGAGCCGGGATGCGCTCGAAGAGGTGATCGAGCCTTACCTGTTGCAGCAGGGCCTGATCCAGCGGACGCCGAGGGGACGGATGCTCACGCAAGGGGCATGGACCCATTTGGGGCTGGAAGCGCCCAAAGGGCAGACCGACCTTTTCGGGTGATCCGTTGCTCTTGAGTTGTATTTGCCAAGGTGAAAGGGGGACATTGTGCGGCTTTTAGCGAGTGTTCTGATGATATGGGCAGGATGTGTAGAGGCGCAGTGGATTGCTGAGGGAATTGACCCGCAGACGTCAGCAGGACGGATTGAGATCGTCGACAGCGCTGATGGTTGGAGCCGAGAAATGCATGTTGGTGAGACGGTGTTCTTTGCCGACGGCATTTATCGCTTCGTGTCGGTCGAGCGGAAATTCGGCGCGCTTTACCTCATTGCCTTAGGTACGGGCGGGTCGGCCTGTGCTGCGGAATACGTCTGGTTGCGGACCGATGGCGGGTCGCCCCGCCTGAGCGCGTTCTTCGGCACCTGTGCGGAGTTCACCGATGTCTCAATCACAAGCGAGACGGTGACGGTGACGATGCCCGCACCACAGGCGGCGGATGGGTATATCGATTTTGTCTATGATGGGCAGGTGATCGAGGAACGGGTCGCTGGGCAACAATCGACTGGAATCGGCAAGCGGGCAGAGGACTGGGTTGGGCACTATCCGTTCGATCTGTTTTCGGATGCTGACTGGCGGGTTCGGTTGGTCGCATTGATGGGCGAAGACAGCTACCGCGATGCGGGCAACGTCATTCAGGTTTCTTCACCGATGGAACGGGACGGGCCTTGGGTTGTAGGGCGCGGCTGTCGGCCCCGGATGTGTGGTGAGGCTTACGGGGCCGTTGCGCTGCATGACGATGGCCGCATCGTGATCGCGTTTCGGTCAGGGGACGGACCGGTGCAGGTTTACGGCGATATGTCCGGGGCAGTGCCGGGCGTCATCCGCGACGTGATTCACGGCAACGGCTGACCCTTTCCCTTCGCCCCGATTTCCGCGACAAGGCCCCTATGATGGATGCAAGCCAGATCGAAGCGCTGTTCACGCGCAGTGACGACACTTACTTATGTGCCCGGTGGGGTCGACCGATTGCGCCTGTGGTCTTTGGGGTCGAGGAAGAGACCATCGGCGTGTTGAAAGGCGCATTTGAGGCGGTTTGCGCTTTGGCGGGCCACCAGATGGCTGAGGTTGATCCGGAACTGGGCGTCAACGTCATGGTCTTTTTCTGCCGCGACTGGGCAGAGCTTGTGGCGGTGCCAGATCTGGACCGTCTTGTGCCGGAGCTTGCCGGATTGGTGGAGCGGTTGGTGGCCGCGGATGCCAACCAGTACCGCATCTTCCGCTTTGATGAGGACGGCGCGATCCGGGCCTGTTTCATATTCATCCGAATGGATGCGGAGATGAGCAAGGTGCCCGCTGACACGCTGGCGCTGAGCCAGGCCGTCCAGTCGATTGTGCTGTGGTCGGACAAGGCGTTCCGGGACGCCTCACCGCTGGCGTTGGTCGATGGCAATGCGGTCCTGAGGCCGGACATCGCTGATGTAATCCGTGCGGTCTATGATCCGGTGATGCCGCCTGTGGCGCAGGACGGGTCCCATGCGTTGCGTCTGGCGGCGCGGGTAAGCCAGACGGTGCAGCAATGACGCCGCATCGCTTTCCGCTCCGGGTCTACTACGAGGACACCGACCTCGCAGGCATCGTCTACTACGCCAATTACCTCAAGTTCATCGAGCGGGGCCGGTCTGAATGGGTGCGGGAGCTGGGTGTCGACCAGGCGGCGATGAAGCGCGATGACGGGGTGGTCTTTGCCGTGCGCAGGGTGGAGGCCGATTACGCGGCCCCGGCGCGCTATGATGATGAGCTTGTGGTGGTGACTGAGCTTGAGGCTGTTACTGGCGCGCGTCTTGTCGTGCGACAGACAGTCGAACGCTCGGGGGAAGCTTTGTTCTCAGCGCTTGTGACGATCGTTGCGATTGGTTCCAACGGAACACCGGCGCGGCTTCCGGCGGCATTTCGCTCAAAACTGAGCTGACCTCGCCCGCCCTCTCGCGCAGTTCTGGCTATTTTGTTGGAAATGCGTGCGCCTGTCGGTTAGACCTGTCAGCAACCAGAGGTCGGATACGGCCCAAGAGAGCAGAGCAGGCGTTATGGAAGTAGCACAGGAATTTACCATGTGGGCGTTGTTCGCCCGCGCGACGATCACGGTGAAGATCGTGATGATCATGCTCGTTCTGGCATCGGTTTGGTGTTGGGCGGTGATCGTGGACAAGTACATTCAATACCGAAAGGCCCGGGCTGAGGCGCGGGTGTTTGATGAACAATTCTGGTCAGGCAATCCGCTGGACGAGTTATTTGATCGGATCGGAGCGCAGCCCAAGGGTTCGTCCGAGAAGATCTTTGCGGCGGGGATGCTGGAATGGCGACGGTCACACCGACAGGATGGCGGTCTGATTGCCGGAGCTACGGCGCGGATCGACCGCAACATGGACGTGGCCATCGCAAAAGAAAGTGAGCGGCTGCAAAAGGGGCTGACGGTGCTGGCGACGGTGGGGTCTGCGGCGCCATTTATCGGGCTCTTCGGGACCGTCATCGGCATCATGAACGCATTTATCGAGATCGCGGAGCAGGAAAATACCAACCTTGCTGTTGTCGCCCCCGGTATTGCTGAGGCGTTGCTGGCAACGGGTTTGGGGCTCTTGGCCGCTATCCCGGCCGTGATCTACTACAACAAGCTCAGCGCCGATGCAGACCGGATCACCAGCGGGTGGGAAGCGTTTGCGGATGAGTTTGCGACGATCCTGAGCCGCCAGTTGGACAGCTGATATGGGCGCGTCGGTCATGCAAAAGGACGACGGAGGCGGGCGGCGCGCGCGACGGCGCAAGCGGCGCTCACGCCCCATGTCCGAGATCAACGTCACTCCGTTCGTGGACGTGATGCTGGTGCTTCTCATCATCTTCATGGTGGCGGCCCCCTTGTCCGTCGTGGGCGTTCCAGTGAACACGCCTGAGACGGCGGCCAACGCGCTGCCATCTGACAATGAAGAGCCGTTGACGGTGACGCTGGATGCCGCCGGCACGGTCTATATTCAAGAGACCGAGGTGCCGCTGGCGGACCTCGTCAACCGGTTGCGCGGCATCTCGGCCGAGCGCGACGGTGATCAGATTTTCCTGCGCGCCGACGGCGTGAACCAGTGGGAGCAAGTGGCCCAGATCATGGGCGCTTTGAATGCGGCTGGGTTCAACAATATCGGGCTGGTGACGGATATCGGTGGGCCGACCTTGGACGGATCAGACGGGTAAGACGCGATGAGCGTGGGCACCTACATCTCCGGCGTGGGACATACGGCCTTGGTCGTGTGGATGGTCGCGGGTTGGGGCATGCAGGTTGAACCCTTGCCGTTTGAAGTGACGGAAGTGAGCGTGATCTCCGGAGAAGAATTCGCGGCGCTGACCCAAGGCGTGCAGCCTGATCAGCCTGTGGGTGCGGTGCCAGAGCTGACGCCGCCTGTGGTCGAGCCTGAGCAGCCAGCGCCGCCTGCGCCGGTGGCAGACGAGACACCTCCGGCCGAGGTCACGCCGCCCACACCGATTGAGCCCCCGACGCTCGAGGTCCCGCCGGAGGCGCCGGACTTGTCGACCCCGGAAACTGTCGTCACAGATGTGGCGCCTGAGGCGCCGTCCACGCCAACGCTTGTGGCTCCTCCGACGAATATCGAGTTGGGGAGCAGCCCACGCCCCGTGCCGCGGCCTGTCCCACGCGTCGCACCGGAAATCGTTGCTCCGCCGCCACCAGACGCCACCGTGGACCCGCAGGTGGCCGAAGCCGCTGTCGAGAGCCCGGATGCGCCTCTCGAAGAAGAGGTCGATCCGGCAGACGAGACGACCGCGCCCGAAGAGGCCGTGGATCAGATCGTGACCGAGGCGGAAGAGCCGGAGGCTGGCGAACAGATTTCGCTCGCGCCCACCTCGTCGGCCCGTCCGGTCGTGCGGCCCGACCGTCCCGCCGTTGTAGAAGATGCGACAGACGATGCTGTTGAGGCGGCCCTAGCCGATGCTCTTGCGGCGGAGACGACGAGCGAGCCAGCCTTAGACCCAACCCCGACAGTTGGTGCAAATGGCGGTGATCTGTCTGCCGGCGACCGCGCCAGCCTGCTGCGCCAGATCGGCGGCTGCTGGTCGGTAGGCAGCTTGTCTACAGCCGCGCTCAACACGCGTGTGACAGTGCAATGGGCGATGGATGCGGGTGGCATTCTGGACGTGAACTCGATCGAGATGACGGGTTTTGAGGGCGGTTCTTCTGCGGATGCGGCTGTGGCGTATCGGCAGGCCCGCTCTGCACTTGTCCGCTGTCAGAACGCAAACGGTCGGCAGGGCTACGATCTGCCGCAAGAGCAGTTCCAGACCCGCCGGATCCTGCAATTGACCTTTGATCCCAGTGAGATGGCCCTGCGATGACCCCAACTTTTCTTCGCAAAGACGTGCCGATAAAAATTCTCCCCGTTGTAAATCGGGGGAAGAGAGTGAGCATGACGACCATGATTATGCGATTTCTGACCCTGCTTCTGGCGTGTCTCGTGCTGGCCCTTCCAGCGACCTATGCCCGCGCTCAGACCCCGATCATTGATCTCGGAACGCTCCGTGACGGCGTGATTGAGCCGTTGCCGTTTGCGCTGCCGACCTTTCAGGCCGAAGTGGCGGGGTCAGAGCAAATGGCGGCGCAGATCAGCCAAGTAATTTCTGACGATTTGACGGGCACGGGCCTCTTCCGGCAAATCCCGTCATCGGCCTTCATCTCAACTCCTGCGACTTTCGGGGCACCTATCGCATTCGCCGATTGGCGAGCGATCAACGCGCAGGCGCTGGTGACGGGCGCTGTCGCGGTCAATGGCAATCAGGTGACCGTGAAGTTCCGGCTCTATGATGTGACGAGTGGTGCAGAACTGGGCGAGGGGCTGCAATTCGCAGGCACCACCGATGGCTGGCGGCGGATGGCGCATAAGGTCGCCGACGCGGTTTATTCCCGGCTGACGGGGGAGGCAGGATATTTCGACAGCCGCATTGTCTTTGTCGCTGAAACCGGGCCGAAGGACGACCGCGCCAAACGGTTGGCGATCATGGATTATGACGGCTCCAACGTCCAATACCTAACCGACAGCAGCACGATCGTTCTGGCCCCGCGCTTTTCCCCAACCGGGGACCGGGTGCTCTATACGAGCTTTGAAAGCGGATTTCCGCGCATTAATGTGATCGACGTGGCGACGGTCGGGCGACAGCAATTGACGACGCAGCCGGGGGACATGGCGTTCAGCCCGCGGTTCAGCCGCGACGGACGTCAGGTGATCTATTCGCTGATCACTGGCGGCAACACCGACATCTGGCGCACGGATCTGACGACAGGTCAGCATCAGCGCCTGACCAACACACCGGCGATCGAAACCGCACCGAGTTTCAGCCCCAACGGCTCTCAGATCGTTTTTGAAAGCGACCGCTCCGGCACCCAGCAGCTTTACATCATGCCCTCCGGTGGCGGCGAACCTGTGCGGATTTCCTTTGGTTCCGGGCGATATGGCACACCGGTCTGGTCGCCGCGCGGCGATCTGATTGCCTTCACCAAGCAGGATCAGGGCCGGTTCCACATCGGTGTCATGCGCACCGATGGATCGGAAGAACGGCTGCTGACGTCGTCGTTCCTTGATGAAGGGCCGACCTGGGCGCCCAATGGCCGCGTCATCATGTTCAGCCGCGAGACGCAGGGTGCCGATGGGGCTTCAGCGCTCTACTCCGTTGATATCACAGGCCGCAACTTGCGCCGGGTGATCACACCGGAAGGGGGGTCCGACCCGTCTTGGGGGCCGTTGCAGCCCTAGGACGGTGTTGATCACCGAAATGCGATTCTCAAGTTCGCAAAGGCGTGCTAGATAAGTGGTAACGAGCAAACAGAACACAAACGGGACAAACCCATGACTACGCTTTTCAAAGTCGTCGCCGCCTGCGCCCTGATGGCCCTCGGCGCCTGTACGAACGCCGATCGTTTCGACAATGCCAATGCCGTCGATCTGAACAATCAGGCCGCCAACAACGGCATCGATCAGACTGCTCTCGATCCGGCCAACAACCCGTCGAGCCCGCAATATTTCAGCCAGACCATCGGTGACCGCGTCCTGTTCGCAGTGGACCAATCGACCCTGACGCCTGCCGGTGAGGCAACACTGCGCGGTCAGGCTGGCTGGTTGATGACCAACACCGATTATCTGGCCGTGATCGAGGGGCATGCGGACGAACAAGGCACGCGTGAATACAACCTCGCTCTGGGCGCCCGACGCGCGAACGCGGTGCGCGAGTTCCTCATCAGCCAAGGCGTGCCGGCAAGCCGCATTCGGACCGTTTCTTATGGTAAGGAGCGCCCGATCGCGGTGTGTTCCGAAGAAAGCTGTTACGCCCAGAACCGCCGCGCGGTGACGATCATTTCGATCGGGCAGTCCAGCTGATTGGTCGGTCAGGTGATGTTTCGCAGCCTAGTTTTGTGTCTTGCTTTGGCCGTGCCGACCGGCGGGGCCTTTGCGCAAGATCAAACGCTCGCCGATATTCGGGCCGAGTTGACGCAGCTCTATGCCGACGTGAATGCGCTGCGGGATGAGCTGATCCAGACCGGACAGGCGGGGCAAGGTGCAGCGGGCGCGACACCGCTGGATCGCCTTAACACCATCGAGGCTGAGCTGACGCGGCTCACCAGCCTCACCGAAGAGCTGGAAAACAGGATCAGCCGGATCACACGAGACGGGACCAATCGCATCGGTGATCTGGAGTTCCGGCTTTGTGATCTGGAAGAGGGCTGCGATATCGCCGCCTTGGGGGAAACGCCATCCTTGGGCGGTGTGGATGCAGAGCCGGCCCGTCCGGCTGTCACGACTCCAGTCACCACCGGACCATCGCTGGCGATTGGAGAACAGGCTGATTTCGAAGCCGCACAAGAGGCGTTGGCGGCAGAAGATTTTCGTCGCGCGGCTGATCTTTTGGAAACCTTCAACGAGACCTATCCGGGATCGCCGGTCGCGGCGGATGCGCATTTGCTGCGGGCCCAAGCCTTTGAAGGTCTGGGTGAGGTGACCAATGCGGCGCGGTCCTACCTTGCAGCGTTCTCAGGCGCGCCTGAGGGGCCAAAAGCAGCCTTCGCCCTAACAAAGCTTGGCGAGACCCTCGGCGCTTTGGGGCAAGTCACTGATGCCTGCGTCACGCTGGGCGAAGTTGCCGTTCGGTTCCCCGGTGCACCGGAGGTCAGTCAAGCGCAGACCGCCATGGCCAATCTGGGATGCGGCTGAGCGTAGAGCAGCTGACACCGTTCGGAGAGGACGGTGCCCTTCTTCATTTCGTTGATACAGCCTTTCTCGAAAGCCCGGATGTCGTTGGGGTTGCCGTGTCGGGGGGCGGGGATTCGATGGCGCTGCTGTTCACGGCGCACCGGAAGGCGGAGCTTGCTGGAACACGGGTCGAGGCTGTAACGGTCAATCACGGGCTTCGGCCTGAGGCGGCCAATGAAGCGGCATTCGTTGCACGGTTCTGCAAGGCACGGGGTATTCCCCATGACATCCTGCACTGGGACGGGCGGGCGGCAGAGGGCAACCTTGCCGCGGCGGGCCGGGACGCACGCTATGCGCTCATCGCCGATTGGGCCAAGGGGCGCGGGATCGGTCACGTGATTCTGGGTCATACGATGGATGACGTGGCTGAGACGTTTCTGATGCGGCTCGCGCGGGCTTCTGGTGTTGATGGGCTCGCAGCAATGGACGCCAAGTTTGAACGGCACGGCATCCAATGGGCCCGTCCGTTTTGGCAACATAGCCGCGCACAGCTTCGGGAGTATCTCCAACGCAATGATGTGGCGTGGATCGACGACCCCAGCAATGACGATCCAACGCGGGAGAGGGTGAAGGCGCGTAAGGTGCTGGCTGCGTTGGAACCTCTCGGGATCAGTGTCGACACCCTCAAATCTTCGGCTCACGCGTTGGCAATGGCCCGATCTGCGGTGGCAAGCTACACGGTGGAAGAAGCCCGGCGGCTGGTAACGGAGGATCGCGGCGACATCATCTTGCCACTGCGTCCGCGCCCGCCTGTTCATGTTGAGGTCGAGCGGCGTTTGCACCGTGCCGCGGTCCAGATGATCGGTGGCGCCGCCTATCCGCCGCGCGCGATGGCAATGATCAACCTCGACGTGGCTTTGATGGAACAGGATCAACATACCATTGGCGGCTGCTTGGTAATGAAGTCCGAGAAAGAGGTTCGTTTTACACGCGAGTTGAACGCCTGTGCTGGACCAATCGCCATGCGGGATCCGGGAGAGGGCGTTGTATGGGACGGACGCTGGCGTGTGACCGGGCCCCCTGATGAGAGCGCTGGTTTGACCGTCGCGGCTCTGGGCGACGCTCTGTCCCAGGTTCCAAACTGGCGTGAGGTCGGTCTGCCCCGAGCGTCTTTGATGGCCAGTCCGGGGGTGTTTGACGGTGACGCGCTGGTTTCGGCACCAATTGCAGGGTTCAATCCCGCCTTTGAGGCGCGCATTGTCGCGGATTTTGTGGCTTTCCTGCTTTCCCGTTGAACTCGGACCCTCAGCCTCTATCTTAGATGAGTGGTCAGAAAGCCTTAATCTTTCCGGCCTACCCAGTTTTCAAAGGAGCCTCGCTTTGGGCAACGCACGCAATCTGGCCTTCTGGGTCGTCTTGTTCGTCCTCGTCATTTCGCTGTTCAACCTGTTTGGGAACAGTCAAAGCGGGGCCACCAACGAACGCAGTTATTCCGAATTCGTCCAAGCCGTTGAGGCTGGCGCTGTCGCCGAAGCGCGGATTGACGGTGAACGGGTGCTCTATCGCGGTTCGGACAACCGGACCTATTCGGTGATCGTGCCGGAAGGCGCGGAAGTCGCGGATCTGCTCGTCTCAGAAGGCGTTACAGTCAGCGCTGAAGCGCAAGAGCAATCGGGTGTTGCGACATTCCTTGTGGGCCTCTTGCCGTTCTTGCTGCTGATCGGTGTTTGGATCTACTTCATGAACCGGATGCAGGGCGGTGGCCGTGGCGGTGCGATGGGCTTTGGCAAATCCCGTGCAAAGCTACTGACAGAGAAGCAGGGTCGGGTGACGTTTGATGACGTCGCTGGCATTGATGAGGCCAAGGAAGAGCTCGAAGAGATTGTCGAGTTCCTGCGCAACCCGCAGAAATTCAGCCGTCTCGGCGGCAAGATCCCCAAAGGCGCGCTGCTGGTCGGGCCTCCGGGCACCGGTAAAACGCTTCTGGCCCGCGCCATTGCGGGGGAGGCGGGTGTGCCGTTCTTCACCATCTCTGGCTCTGACTTTGTAGAAATGTTCGTTGGCGTAGGTGCGTCCCGTGTCCGCGACATGTTCGAGCAGGCCAAGAAGAACGCGCCTTGTATCCTGTTCATCGACGAAATTGACGCCGTGGGCCGTGCCCGTGGGGCCGGTTACGGCGGTGGCAATGATGAGCGTGAACAGACGTTGAACCAGCTGCTGGTTGAGATGGACGGCTTTGAGGCCAACGAAGGCATCATCATCGTCGCGGCCACCAACCGTCGTGATGTGCTGGACCCTGCGCTGCTGCGTCCGGGTCGATTTGACCGTCAGGTCACGGTGCCGAATCCTGACATTAAGGGCCGTGAGAAGATCCTTGGCGTGCATGCCCGCAAGGTGCCGCTTGGCCCTGACGTGGATTTGCGCATCATCGCACGTGGTACGCCTGGCTTCTCCGGTGCTGACCTCGCCAACCTCGTGAATGAGGCTGCGTTGATGGCCGCCCGTGTGGGCCGGCGGTTCGTGGCGATGCTCGATTTCGAACAGGCCAAGGACAAGGTCATGATGGGGGCGGAACGACGCTCCATGGTGATGACAGACGCGCAAAAGGAAATGACGGCCTATCACGAAGCGGGTCACGCGGTGGTCGGCATCACGCTGCCCAAATGCGACCCGGTCTATAAGGCCACAATTATTCCGCGCGGTGGTGCGCTAGGGATGGTGATGTCGCTGCCTGAAATGGACCGTCTCAATATGTTCCGGGATGAATGCCACCAGCGTCTGGCGATGACGATGGCGGGTAAAGCGGCTGAGGTTTTGAAATATGGCGAAGATGCTGTGTCGAACGGCCCGTCTGGCGACATCCAGCAGGCCAGCCAATTGGCCCGCGCAATGATCATGCGCTGGGGCATGTCCGACAAGGTCGGCAACATCGACTACGCGGAGGCCCATGAGGGCTACCAGGGCAACACCGCCGGGTTCTCCGTCTCTGCTGAGACCAAGCAATTGATCGAAGAAGAAGTGAAGGACTTCATCGACAAAGGCTATGAAACCGCGCTTCAGATCCTCAAGGACAAGGAAGAGGAGTGGGAGCGTCTGGCCCAAGGTCTTCTTGAGTATGAGACGCTCACCGGCGCCGAGATCAAAAAGGTCATGGCGGGCGAGCCACTGGGTAAGGATGACGACGATGGGCTCGACACGCCGCCATCCTCCGGCAACTCGGTCACTGCGATCCCGAAGACGCGGCCCAGCAAGCCGAAAGCGGATCCCGATCCGGATTTGGAACCGGAAGCCACCTGATCCTCAAGCCCCTGACCGAAAGGTCGGGGGCTTTTCACATCTGGTGATGTGTCATCTCACAACAAGTGGGTTGAGCTTGCCCGCCCTGCGCGGCACGAAGGTGCAAAGGAGAGTGTGATGCCCGCGTTGAAAAAGACAGATTACACAGCAGAGGTCGTATGGATCGGAGCTCTGGAAACCGAAGACCGCACGGCATTGAAATCCGTCTTGCGCGAAGAGCTTGAACTGACCTTTGAGGGCGTCGCCGGGGAGTGTCATGCTGGGCTGACGCGGCCGTCTTGCAGCCGAGTGACAAGCCAGTATCCCAAGGGCACGACGATCAAGAATGAGCGCCAGATCTGCGTGATCAGCGAAGAAGAGCTGGCTCAGATTGCCACTAGAATGGGGTTGGATCAGATTGATCCCGCGCGGCTCGGAGCTACGATCATGATCCGCGGTCTGCCCGACTTCACCTTCGTTCCGCCCTCGTCACGCCTGCAAGCGCCGAGCGGAGCGACGATCACTGTGGATATGGAGAACCGGCCCTGCCACCTTGTGACCCGGTCACTTGAGGCTGAGCACGGCAAAACTGATATCACTTTCAAGGACGCGGCCAAGAACCTGCGCGGGATCACCGGCTGGGTCGCCGCCGAGGGCGCAATCGCTGTCGGCGATGTTCTGACCCTGCACGTCCCTGACCAGCGCGCATGGGCGCCGTAACATCACGCAGGTTTCCCATGCGAAACGATTGTCGCTCTGACTGACGTTTCCGCCTTTGAAAATGTCGCAATCATTTTCATCGCCGTTTGCGGCCCGTGATTAGTGTGTGCAAAAGCATACACGTCAGGCCGGCGGGCCGTCCAACAGGGGGAAACGTTCCATGGGCTACAAGACCGACATCGAAATCGCGCGCGAGGCCGACAAAAAGCCGATCCAGGAGATCGGTGCGAAGCTGGGCATTGGCAGCGACGATTTGCTGCCCTACGGCCATGACAAGGCGAAGGTCAGCCAGTCGTTCATCAATTCGGTGCAGGGCAATGGCAACGGCAAGCTGATCCTTGTGACCGCGATCAATCCGACGCCTGCGGGTGAGGGCAAGACGACCACGACGGTCGGTCTGGGCGATGGTCTGAACCGGATCGGAAAGAAGGCCGCCGTTTGTATCCGCGAAGCGTCGCTGGGCCCGAACTTCGGGATGAAGGGGGGCGCGGCTGGCGGTGGCTATGCGCAGGTCGTGCCGATGGAGGATATGAACCTCCATTTCACCGGCGATTTCCACGCAATTACCTCGGCCCATTCGCTGCTGTCTGCGATGATCGACAACCACATCTATTGGGGTAATGAGTGTGAGATCGACATCCGCCGCGTCGTATGGCGCCGGGTCGTCGACATGAACGACCGCGCCCTGCGCCAGATCACGGCGTCACTTGGGGGCGTCGCCAACGGGTTCCCGCGCGAAGCCGGCTTTGATATCACCGTCGCGTCCGAGGTCATGGCGATCCTGTGTCTGGCCAAGGACCTCAAGGACCTGCAGAAGCGTCTGGGCGATATGATCGTGGCCTACCGCCGTGACCGTTCGCCGGTATTCTGCCGGGACATTAAGGCCGATGGGGCGATGACGGTGCTGCTGAAAGATGCGATGCAGCCGAACCTCGTGCAGACGCTGGAGAACAACCCGGCCTTCGTGCATGGTGGGCCGTTTGCAAACATCGCCCATGGCTGCAACTCCGTCATCGCGACGACGACGGCGCTCAAAATCGCGGACTACGTGGTCACTGAGGCCGGATTCGGAGCCGATCTGGGCGCTGAGAAGTTCATGAACATCAAGTGTCGCAAGGCGGGCCTCGCCCCGTCCGTCGTGGTCTGTGTGGCGACCGTCCGGGCCATGAAGATGAACGGTGGCGTGGCGAAGGCCGATTTGGGGGCTGAGAATGTCGAGGCCGTGAAATCCGGGTGTCCGAACCTGGGTCGGCACATCGAAAACCTAAAGAGTTTTGGCGTGCCAGTGGTGGTGGCGATCAACCACTTCGTGACGGACACGGACGCGGAAGTGCAAGCGATCAAGGATTATGTGAAGACTCACGGCGCCGAAGCGGTGCTGTCGCGCCATTGGGAGCTCGGCTCGGAAGGGTCGGCTGATCTGGCCACCAAGGTGGCGGAACTGGCCGATAAGGACAGCGCCGAATTCGCTCCGATCTATCCGGACGACATGCCATTGGCCGAAAAAATCCAGACGATCTGCAAGCGAATCTACCGCGCCGATGAGGCATTGATGGATCAGAAGATCCGCGATCAGTTGAAGCTGTGGGAGGAGCAGGGCTATGGCAATCTGCCGGTCTGCATGGCGAAGACGCAATACAGCTTCACAACCGACCCAACCCGGCGCGGCGCGCCCACGGGCCACTCGGTGCCCGTACGCGAGGTGCGGCTGTCGGCGGGGGCCGGGTTCATCGTGGCGGTCTGCGGTGAAATCATGACGATGCCGGGTCTGCCCCGGGTGCCGTCCGCAGAGAACATCCACCTCAACGATGACGGGCAGATCGAAGGTCTGTTCTGATCCTGGACGGGTGCGGCGCTGTTTGCCTGCAGCAAAAGCGCCCCGCCCACCGACCCATCTCCGCCTCCGGCGGGCATATCTTAGAACCAAGGAAGCGAAGGGAACGCGCTGATGGCAGCCACAGTGATTGACGGGAAGGCGTTTGCCGCCAATGTGCGGGCCAAGGTCGCGGAACATGTGGCGCGCCTGAAGGAAGAGCATGGGATCACGCCCGGACTGGCCGTTGTGCTGGTTGGGGAAGATCCGGCGTCCCAGGTTTACGTGCGCAACAAGGGCAAGCAGACGGTCGAGGTTGGCATGAACTCGATCGAGCACAAGCTCGACGCATCGACCACGCAAGAGGAGCTGCTTGAGCTGATCGGCAAGCTCAATGCCGATCCATCGGTGCACGGCATTCTGTGTCAGTTGCCGGTCCCGGACCACATCGACGGCGACACGATCATCAATGCCATCGATCCGGCCAAGGATGTGGACGGATTTCACATCTCAAATGTGGGGCTTTTGGGCACCGGACAGAAAGCGATGGTCCCGTGCACGCCGCTTGGGTGTTTGATGATGTTGCGCGATCATCACGGGTCGCTGTCCGGGATGAATGCCGTGGTCATTGGCCGGTCCAATATTGTGGGCAAGCCGATGGCGAACCTGCTCTTGGGCGACAGTTGCACCGTGACGATCGCGCACAGTCGAACGGCGGATCTGCCGGGCGTGGTGCGGCAGGCTGATATCGTGGTGGCTGCTGTTGGGCGGCCTCAGATGGTGCCGGGCGACTGGATAAAGCCGGGGGCCACGGTGATTGATGTGGGCATCAACCGGATCGAAAAGCCGGAGGGCGGAACCCGCCTGGTTGGCGATGTGGATTATGACAGTTGCGCCGCAGTCGCCGGTGCGATTACGCCGGTTCCCGGCGGCGTCGGGCCAATGACAATTGCCTGCCTATTGGCGAATACGGTGACGGCATGTTGTCGCGCACATGACGTTACGGAACCCGAGGGCCTAACAGCCTAGGACTTTTCCCTTTAAATCAGAGTTGTATGTTGTACGTTATCCGTCTGGGTACGTATGCATGCACATTCTTTTTGTGGGGGAGATGAATGGGCGATTGGGTGACTGCGACGATTGAGACTGTTCGGACGGTGGCGTCCGAGGTTTTGACGCGCATTGTTTTGTTTTCGTGGTTTGTGACGACCGTCATAGTCTCTTTCGCTGGACCATTTGGAACCTACAGCACGCAGCCGTATTTGTGGCGGCTTGCTTATTGGGGCTCTCTGATCGCTTCGGCCATTGTGCTTGCGGTGGCGTTGCGTGTCGTCTTGCGATCCATTCTGTTGGGCAAATCCGCGTTTGTCGAAGATGCGGCGATGTCGTCATCGCTTGCACTCATCTTTGGGACGGGGGTCTACGCCTTGAACATGCGTCTTGCGGCAGATCAGGCTGAGCAGGTTCTCGATCTCAGCATGACGATCCTTGTGACATTGGGCATCGCCGTAACAACGGTTGCCTTGCGTCGCTGGCTGGAGACGACGGTGCAACCAGAGCAGGCGCGGGACCGTTTGCTCGATCGGATCAATGCACCCAGTGGCGCCCGCCTCGCCAAGGTCAGTTCAGACAACCATCATATCCGCATCACCACAGTTGATGGATTGGAATACCGCATACTCATGCGGTTGCGTGATGCGGTGGCTCAGATCGACGTCGAGCCTGGGATCTGTGTACATCGGTCCCATTGGGTGGCTCTGGCGCAGATCAATGCGGTTCAGCAGGAGGGAAGCAAGGAAGTTGTGACCTTGTTCTCTGGCCGCCAGGTTCCGATTGGTCCGAAATACCGCGCGAACCTTGTGGAAAGCGGTCTGCTCAGCGCTTGAGGCAGGCCGCAAGAGGCACGGGCGTTGCCCGCTGACCTGTGAGAATCGCAAGAGCATCGTCCGACATCAGTTGACGCAAAGCTGTATCGCCTGCCGAAAGACCGCCCGTATATGTCCCAAAGGCTGGCAGGATCAGCCGCGTTTGATCCATCAAGAAGCAGGGGCGGCGGGCGGTGCCCGGAACGCCAACCTTGGGGTGATAATGGCCCGAGATTTCGCCTGAACCATCGGGCGTCGCGATGTGGCGAAAGGTCAGTCCTGCACGTGCAACTTCAAATCGGTGGGTGCCGCCCAGATCAACCGGACCAGGATCATGATTGCCTTCGATCCAGATCCAGTCACGCCCCGCCTGCAATCTCGACAGGGTGTCCTTTGTTCTTTCATCGACAGCCTGCGCCGCGCCTAGATCATCGAAGCTGTCGCCAAGGCAAATGACGGTGTCCGGGTCGGTGTCCGAGATCGCAGCGTCCAGCCGCCAGAGGGTGTCTTCCGTTTCATAGGGTGGCAGCAACGCGCCGCCCCGACGGGCCATGCGTTCGGATTTGCCAAGGTGAAGGTCGGACACGCACAGCAGCTGCTCTGACGGCCAATAAAGCGTGCCGTCGGCGCGGGCTTCGAGCGAAGCATTGGCAAAAACAAAGGAATAGGCGTTCATGGTCTGTTCTTTGCGCTTGAGACCGGCTTTGTCCAGAGGCCCGGATCGAATTTGCTGCGCAAATCCGACAGCTTCTTAATTTGGTTCGAATTTGCTGCGCAAATCCGACCGGGGCCCGCTGCGCGGCCCTTTCTTGAGTATTTGTGAACCAAGGACGAGAGGCCTTTCCCCCTGTTGACTACAGGTCTGAAAGACCGGCCTCTTCCATCAGTTCGGCGGCACGGTC
>JBCBCS010000046.1:0-18926 GCA_038530475.1 Pseudomonadota bacterium | reverse complement strand
CCAATCTATGCGCTTTCTTGCAGCGGCATTTGCACTGGTGACCGGGGCGGTCGCGGCGGAAGAGGTGACGACCTATCAACTCGACAATGGCATGGATGTCGTTGTGATAGAGGACAACCGCGCACCTGTCGTCGTGCACATGCTGTGGTATCGGGCAGGCTCTGCCGATGAACCGCCAGGTGTTTCCGGCATTGCGCACTTTCTGGAACACCTGATGTTCAAGGCGACGGACACCGTCGAAAGCGGAGAATTCCAGCGCGTTGTTGCGGCCAACGGCGGGTCCGACAACGCGTTCACCAGCTATGATTACACCGGCTATTTCCAGCGTGTCGCCGCCGATCGTTTGCCGCTGATGATGCAGTACGAAGCCGATCGGATGAATAATCTCGCGCTCACAGAGCAAGACATCGAGACTGAGCGCGGGGTGATCCTGGAAGAGCGTAATCAGCGAACCGAAAACTCCGCTGGGGCGCTGGCAAGGGAGCAGTTGCGCGCGGCGCTTTATCAGAACCATCGCTACGGCGTCCCGATCATCGGGTGGCGGCATGAGATGGAAGAGCTGTCGATGCAGGACGCGTTGGATTTCTACGACCTCTATTATTCGCCCAACAACACGATCTTGATCGTCGCCGGTGATGTGGAGCCGGAGGAGGTTCTGGCGCTGGCGGAGCAATATTACGGACCGATCCCGGCAGAGCCTGACCTGCCCGAACGTGCCCGCCCGCAAGAGCCGCCGCAGCTGGCGGAACGCAGGCTCATTTATGACGACCCGCGTGTCGCCCAGCCGTATCTCACCCGCGCCTACATCGCGCCTGAACGGGATGCCGGGGCGCAGGAAGAAGCTGCAGCGCTTGTCTATTTGGCAGAGCTGCTGGGCGGATCGCCATTCACATCGACATTGGGCGTCGCACTGCAATTTGACACCAACACGGCGGTCTATACTGGCGCTTTCTATGATGGCCTGAACCTCGACGATGGCACCTTCAACCTCACCGTCGCTCCGTCAGAGGGTGTCAGCCTGCAAGAAGCGGAGGATGCGATGGATGCAGCAGTCGCTGGCTTCCTTGAAAACGGCGTTGACCCCGACCGGCTTGAGGCGCTGCGTACCCAACTCCGTGCGGGTGAGGTCTACGCCCGCGATGACGTAGGCGGGTTGGCGCGCCGCTATGGGGCTGCGCTCACATCTGGCCTGACAGTCGAAGATGTGCAGGCGTGGCCCGACGTTCTTCAGGCGGTAACTGAGGAGGATATCCTCGCCGCCGCGCGCTCCGTCCTCAATCGAGATCAATCGGTGACCATGTGGGTCATCCCGGACCGGGAGATGTTGCAATGATCCGCGTACTTTTCGCCGCTGTTCTGTCGCTCACCGCGATGAGCGCAAAAGCTATAGAAATTCAAGAAGTTACGTCGCCCGGTGGGATTGAGGCGTGGCTCGTGCAAGAGGACGAAATTCCGTTCGTCGCGATCGAGTTTATCTTCGATGGTGGCGCGTCCCTAGATGAACCCGCGAAACGCGGGGCGACCAATCTGATGATGGGGCTTCTTGAAGAGGGGTCTGGCGATTTGGATGCACGACAATTCCAAGAGGCCCGCGAAGCGCTGGCTGCGTCTTATGGGTTTGATACGTTCGACGATTCTGTCTCTGTCACCGCGCAGTTTCTGACCGAGAACCGGGATCAGGCTGTCGCACTTCTGCGCGAGGCCCTGGTGAACCCGCGCTTTGACGAAGATGCGATTGAACGGGTGCGGGCACAGGTGATTGCTGGTATTCGCAGCGATGCACAAAACCCAAATGATCTTGCGTCGCAGGCGTTTGATGCCGCCGCGTTCGGCGATCACCCCTATGGTGCCACGGTCAATGGCACGCTTGAAACCGTCGCTGCGATCACGCGGGACGATCTGATCGCTGCCCATCGCAACGCTTTGGTGAAAGGCCGCGTGCATGTGGGCGTTGCGGGCGACATTTCGGCGGATGAGCTGGGCTTGCTTCTGGACGACCTACTGGGGGATTTGCCGATGGACGGACCAGACTTGCCGTCGCGTGTGGAGTTTGGCCTTGAGGGCGGGATCACCGTCGTGCCCTTCGCCACGCCGCAATCGGTGGCGCTGTTCGGCCATTCGGGGATTGAGCGCGACGATGAAGATTTCTTTGCCGCTTTCATCCTCAATGAAATCTTGGGCGGGCGCGGTGTCGAAAGCCGGCTGACCCGTGAAGTGCGGGAGGAACGCGGGTTGACCTACGGCGTGTCGACCTTCCTTGTTCCTAAAGATCATACCGAGATTTACCTGGGTCAGGTTGCATCAGCCAATGACCGGATCGCGCAGGCGATTGAGGTCATTGCCGACGAGTGGGCGCTCATGGCGGAAGAGGGCGTGAGCGAAGCTGAGCTTGATGCGGCAAAGACCTATCTGACCGGGGCCTACCCGCTACGGTTCGATGGCAATGCCTCAATCGCGGGAATTCTGGTGGGCATGCAAAGCGTTGATCTGACGCCGGATTACATCGAGAACCGCAATGATTTCGTCAACGCGGTGACTTTGGAGGATGTGAACCGAGTTGCTGCAGAACTGCTCAATCCTGACGGGCTGCACTTCGTTGTTGTGGGCCAGCCTGAAGGCTTGGAGCCGACGCAATAACCCTGTCAGAATCGGTCGGGACCATGCTATCCCTTGTGGCATGGCCTCTATCGACCCCAACATAAGCTCCGATTTGGACGTTGATCGTCCGGTCATCCGGCAACTGGACGACGCCGCGATCAACCGCATCGCGGCGGGCGAAGTTGTGGAGCGTCCGGCCTCAGCGGTGAAAGAGCTGGTGGAGAATGCGCTCGACGCGCAGGCGCGCCGGGTTGAGGTCGCGATTGCTGATGGTGGCAAGACGCTCATCCGGGTCGTTGACGATGGCGTCGGCATGTCGGCAGAGGATCTGCCGCTTGCCCTGTCGCGCCATGCGACGTCCAAGATCGACGGGTCCGATCTTCTGAACATCCATTCCTTTGGTTTTCGGGGTGAGGCATTGCCGTCCCTAGGCGCGGTTGGTCGTCTCACCATTCGGAGCCGTCCGCAGGGTTCAGACGGCGCGGAGATCGCTGTGTCAGGCGGCGTGCAGGATAAAGTGCGCCCGGCGGCTTTGTCGAACGGCACGGTCGTTGAGTTGAAGGATTTGTTTTACGCAACACCCGCCCGGCTGAAGTTCCTGCGCACTGACCGGGCCGAGATGCAGGCGATTACCGATGTAATCAAGCGCCTTGCCATGGCAGAGCCGTTTGTGACCTTCATCCTGCGGGATGTGTCCGGCGGTGGCGACCGCGTGACCTTTCGCGCGGATGCGGAAACGGGGGACATGTTTGATGCGCTGCGGGGGCGGCTGGCTCAGGTGCTGGGGCACGCATTTGCAGATAATGCTTTGCCGATCGATGCGGAGCGCGAAGGCGTGCATTTGACCGGTTACGCCGCCTTGCCGACCTATTCGCGCGGCTCCGCGGTGCAACAATTCCTCTTCGTCAACGGTCGCCCTGTTCGGGACAAGGTTCTGCTCGGCGCGTTGCGCGGCGCCTACATGGACACACTCAGTCGGGACCGTCATCCGGCGGCCTGCCTCTTCGTGGATCTTGACCCAAAGCGGGTCGATGTAAATGTCCACCCTGCCAAGTCCGAAGTTCGGTTTCGTGATCCCGGAACCGTGCGCGGATTGATTGTGACGGCGATCCGACACGCTTTGGCGGATGCTGGGCATCGTGGATCCTCAACCGTTTCTAATGCGACATTGGACGCGTTTCGGCCCGAACCGGTCTCGCCCGAAGGCGACGCTCGCATTTACCAGATGGATCGAACGACCCCAACCCGTGGCCCGGCCTATCAGGCACCCGGCTTTGCGGACCTTGCCGGGGATTACAGTGGCCGGGTGGAACAGCCTGCGGTTGATGACACCATTCCCACAGAGCACCATCCTTTGGGCGCGGCCCGTGCGCAGGTCCACGAGAACTACATCATCGCTCAGACCGAGACCGGGTTGGTGATCGTTGACGGTCACGCTGCGCATGAGCGGCTGGTGTATGAAAAGCTCAAAGCCCAGATGGCGGACAATGGCGTCGCCGCACAAGCTTTGCTGATCCCTGAGATCGTTGAGATGTCGGAGGGCGATGCGGCAATGCTGCTCTCGGTGGTCGACGACCTTGCGCGCTTTGGGCTTGGTATCGAGGCCTTCGGTCAGGGGGCTATCGCCGTCCGCGAAACCCCCGCGTTGCTGGGGGAGGTCAACGCCGAGGCCATGCTGCGCGACATTCTAGATGAGTTGAGCGACCAGGGATCCAGCACGCTGGTTCAGGAGAAGCTGGAGGCGATCCTGAGCCGGGTCGCCTGTCACGGCTCGGTCCGCACCGGTCGTCGGATGCGCGGGGATGAGATGAACGCCCTCCTGCGTGAGATGGAGGCGACGGCTCGATCGGGGCAATGCAATCACGGTCGCCCGACCTATGTGGAACTGAAACTGAGCGATATTGAACGGCTCTTCGGCCGAAGCTGAGGGGTTGAGCGTCCCACGATGGCCGAGTAGCGTATCCTGTAGCCGGAGAACCGCGTTTGCCTTGGGGGCCTCATGTTTCGAAATTTGTCCGTAGCAGTTATTTTGACTGTGTCTCTCACGGCCTGCTCAGACGCAGATCGCGCCGAATTTGAACAATCCGTGGAAGTCCTTCGCTACGACAACGCCGTGACAGAGGTGCGCCGCATGTTTGCGGATCGTTTCTCAGACCAGCCGTTTGCGGAGGGACGCGTCTACATGGTGGCGGAAGAGCACGGTGAGTTGCACACATATGCCTTAACGCCCTGTCGGAACGGAACCCATGTCTGCGGCGCGTCCGGTGGTGTGGGACATGTGCAGCAGACGCCGGATTATTACATCGTGACAGGTGCATATCCGGACCGAACCTTCTACCTGTCGCCGGGAGGAGACGGGTATCTGTTATGGCGAGGGGAATATCGTGATCTTGCGTGGAACTAGGCGCACAGCGCTTGTGGCTTTGGTTGGCTTCGGGCTTTCAGCTTGCTTGGCTGAGCTTCCGGGCGGAGAGACGGGGCCGTTCGCCCCAGGAAATGAGATCACCTTCTACTATCAGAACGTGCTGACCGACCCGCCGGAACAGGCGATGATCGTGGAATGCGACAATTCCAACCAGCTTGTCCGGCGGTCCTGCATCCGTCTGTCCAACAACGCGACCTTTCCACTGACACCCACAGAGACGGGCGGCGTTATGTACGGCAATGACACCTTGCAATTCGTGCTCATGCAGGATGAGGGTGGGCTGCCGTCTGGAGTGGGTCAGTTCAACAACATTGAGACGGGTGAGACGCGCGGGATGCGCTGGGTGTCGCTTCCGGCCCGCGGCGGTGTGCCTGCGATGGATCCCGACAGCGACGGCACGGCTGAAGTGGCGGTCGCCACTCAATAGCTTTAATGCCAAGGTACAAATGAAAAGCGCCGCACCCAAGGGATGCGGCGTTCTTTGTTTTTGTCGCGCGACTTGTTCAGATGCGCATAAATTGCTGAGCGATCCGCGGAATCCAGCCATTGAACCGCAGCGGCGCGTCGGTGGCGGCGAGGCAGATGCAGTCCTCCCCTTCTTCCGCGACCGGCTGGTGATCGAGGTCCTCGGTCGCGACTTCAAGGTCGCCCGGACCAAATCGATCAGCTTCGTCACGGAACGCGCCCTTAAGCACCAGCGTCAGCTCCGTGCCGTGATGGCCGTGGTCCGGCACTGCCTTGCCCGCGGGGATATGCAGCAGCCGCACCGTGGCATCCTTGTCCATTTTCAGAATTGCCTGACGGACGCCGCCACCGACCTTGCGCCATTTCACGGCCTCCAGGTCGCCGCCCACGTAATCCTGCAAAGGACCGGGGAACACACCCTTGAACGTTTTGGGTGCAGAAATGGGTTCGGCCGCGTCGGTGTCATCCTTGGCAATCAGCTCCAAAGTGGCAGCGAGGCTATTTTCTGACAGGTTGACCGGAGCTTGTTGGTCCACAACCGCGCCGCCAACAGCGTCAAATTCGGCCAGTCGGGCGCGGCTTTCGTCGCACATCGAAATGTGCGTTGCCATCACGAGGCTAAATCCTTCCGGGAGGGTGCCTGCGGAATACGCCATCAACAGGGCGTCCGTGGGGTGATGTGTGATCTCGTTCATTGGTCTCTTCACTTCATCTGATGGCGCAAACGGTCCAGCGCCAAACGTATTCTCGATTTGATGGTCCCCAATGGAAGTCCGGTCTGCTCGGCGATCTCGCTGTGCGATAGATCCCCGTAGTAAGCGCGGACAATCAGGTCCCTCTGTTTTTCGGGCAGGGCGGCCAAAGCCTCCCCCAATTGTTCACTTTCTTGCTGGAGCGCCAGCACGTCTTCTTGCGCGGGGTCCGCTTCTGGTCCCCATCCGAGGTCTTCGGGCTCCGGTCGACGCTGTTTGCGCAAGATGTCGATCTTGCGGTTCCGCGCGATTGTAAAGATCCACGTCGACACGCTGGCCTTGGTTGGATCAAACATGTGCGCTTTGCGCCAAAGGGTCGCCATGACCTCTTGTGTTACTTCTTCTGCCAGATCCGCCGACGCACCACTTTTCATCAGGAAGGCCTTCACCCGAGGGGCAAAGTGCCCAAAGACGTCGGCAAACGCCGATTGGTCCTTGTTGTCCCGAATGGCGATCAGATGGTTAACCCACGCCAGTCGATCTGGTTTGCTCGTCGACGTCACGACACCCTCAGCCTTCACGAGTTTCGGCTCCGGCAAGCCAACCGAGCGTGCAGCATTCTGTGCCGCACTCGCTCGTTTCGCAGCCGTTTCCGCCGAGGGGGAAGCATCCGTCAACATATGGATACTACGGTGTGCTGTCCCCACCGGATCAAAAACTTTTTTCGTTCTTATTCAGCGCGAATGAAACCAAATACGGCCTCAATCCGTAAAGAACATAAGACAGTTTACACGGCTCATGTGTAAACTAAAAGTGACACTACGAAGGGGCAGGGTGTAATGACAAGACAACAGCCAACGGGCGCGATGAAGCGTGTCGCGGTCATTGGGGCCGGAATTTCGGGCATGTCGGCGGCATATGAATTGGCGCGCGACCATAGGGTTGTGTTGTTCGAGGCCGAGGCGCGGCTGGGCGGCCATGCCCGAACGCGGATGGCCGGACGCAACGGAGATCAGCCGGTGGATACCGGGTTCATCGTATTCAACTATGCCAATTACCCACATCTGACGGCTTTGTTCGAAGAGCTGGACGTGCCGGTCACGCCGAGTAACATGTCCTTCGGCGCGTCGATTGATGGCGGGCGGTTTGAATACGGCCTCGCTTCGCTTGGGGCCCTTTTTGCACAGCCGAAACATGCCGTGAGCCCCAAGTTCTTGCGTATGTGCAAGGACGTTTTGAACTTCAATAAAAACGGGTTGCGACTGGCTGAGGACCCCGGCCTCACGGTGGGCGGATTGATCGAGAAACTGGGCGCGGGGGAGTATTTCAAGAAGTACTATCTCCTGCCGCTCAGCGGTGCGATCTGGTCGACCCCGACCGAGAAGATCATGGATTTTCCGGCCCATGCGATGATGACGTTCTTCAAAAACCACGCGCTGTTGGGGATCACCGGCCAGCACCAATGGTACACGGTGCAGGGCGGGTCGCAGGAATACGTGTCGCGCCTTGGTTTGGCGATGGCTGAACGCGGCGTGGTGATGCGGCTGGGAACGCCGGTCGATGCGGTGAAGCGCGATGCGGGTGGCGTGCAGGTGAAGACCTTCGGCGCCGGATGGGAAGAGTTCGACGACATCGTTTTCGCGACCCATTCCGACGATACCCTGTCGTTGATTTCGGACCCGTCCGACCGTGAAGCGCAGGTGTTGGGCGATTTCAAATACCAGCCCAACAAGATCGTGCTGCATTCTGATGAAACGATTATGCCAAAACGCAAATCGGTCTGGTCGTCCTGGGTCTATACCGAGGATCGCGATAAGCAATCCGAACGGATTGATCTGACCTACTGGATGAACAAGCTGCAGCCGTGGCTCAAAGAAGACAGTCTTTTCGTAACGCTCAACACGACGCGTACGATTGATGAGAACCTGATCTGGGATGAGGTCACACTGCGCCACCCGGTTTATGACCTCAAGGCACTCGCCGCTCAGCAGGCGGCGGCGGACATGAACGGCACCAATCAGACGTGGTTCTGTGGAGCCTGGATGAAGAACGGCTTCCACGAAGATGGCATTGCGTCCGCGATGGATGTCGTCGCTGCGATCCGGTCGCGTGAGGCCATGCGGGTGGCTGCTGAGTGACGCAAACCGTCCAACATATCGCGGGCGAGACCTATCACGGTCGGCGAGGGGCAACGAAGAACGCCTTCCGCTATTCGATTGACTATGTGTGTCTCGACGCTGAGGCCGACCCCGACCACCCCGCGCTGTTCGCGCGGAACTGTCGGGGTGTGATGTCGCTACATGACAGCGACCACGGCGGCCCGCCGGGGCAGGGGCGCGGGGCTGTTTGGGTGCGTGATGTCTTGGCGGCGCATGGGCTAGACGTGACCGGGCGGATCGAACTCCTCGCTCAGCCACGCGTCATGGGGCATGTGTTCAACCCGGTGTCGTTTTGGCTATGTCACGATGATGGTGGCGTGTTGCGTGTGGTGATCGCGGAGGTGACGAACACCTTTGGTGACCGTCACTCTTACCTATGTCATCACGACGACCTGCGCGAGATCACCAAGGCTGCGACGATCAGAGCGCAGAAGATTTTTCATGTCTCGCCGTTTCAGGACATCGCGGGCGGCTACATCTTTCGCTTTGACATCCAGCCTGACAGCATCGGGATCTGGATTGATTTTTCCGAGGACGGGGCCGGGCTCATGGCAACGCTCCATGGGCCACGCAAGCCGTTGACGAATAGCGGCATTCTGCGGTCGCTCTTCCGTCGCCCTGGCGGATCGCGCCGCGTGCTGGCGCTGATCCACTGGCAGGCGCTGAAGCTTTGGTGGAAAGGTGTGGCCTACCGGCCGCGCCCCGATCCCCCGGCGGAAGAGGTGTCGCGATGACGACGATGACCGCGACCGCACCTGAGCGCTATCCGAATTACAGCCTATTCGCTGCTGTCCTGTCGGGTGCAGGCTTGCCGATCTATATTTACGCGCCGGAATATTACGCCACCACCTATGGTGTCAGCCTGACGACGCTGGGCTTTGTGCTGGGTGGCCTCCGGTTCTTCGATTTCATTCAGGATCCGCTTTTGGGTTGGGTGAGCGAGAGGCTGCGGAAGGCGAAGGCTGTCACGGTCTCTGGCGGCGTTGGGTTGCTGGCCTTGTCGATGGTCGGGCTCTTTGCCGTTGCGCCACCGATAGACCCGGTTTGGTGGTTTGCCATTACAATCACGGGCCTTTTTTCCGCATTCAGCTTTTTGACCATCAACTTCTACGCCCAAGGGATCGCGAAAGTGTCCCACATCCACGATGGACATGTGCGGTTGGCCGCGTGGCGCGAATCCGGGGCGTTGCTCGGGGTGTGTGTCGCTGCGGTGGCGCCGACCTTGCTTCTGTCGGTCAGCGATGACGGCTTTGACCTTTTCGCTTGGGGTTTTGCGGCGCTGGCGCTCTTGGCGGGGCTTTGGATGTGGCGCGAGTGGACCCCTGCTCCGATTGAGCAGGACCCCACTCCGATCCGTGACATCCTCGCTGATACCCAAGCCCGGCGGCTTCTGCTGTTGGCGTTGGTCAACGCGACGCCTGTTGCGGTCTCTTCGACCCTGTTCCTGTTCTTTGTCGATGCGCGGCTTGACGCTCCGGGATGGGAAGGACCGCTGTTGGTGCTGTTCTTCTTTGCCGCTGCTGTTTCGTCGCCATTCTGGTCGAAGCTTGCGCAGCGTTATGGCGAAAAGCCGGTCCTTTTGTCGGCCATGGTGCTGGCGATCATTGTTTATGTCTGGGCGCTCACTTTGGCCGCCGGCGATGTGATCCCGTTTGCGATCATCTGCGTATTATCAGGTGCGACAATTGGTGCGGATCTAACTTTGCTCCCGGCTCTCTTCGCCAAACGTATGTCTCACATAGCCCCCAACGGTGGCCAAGGGTTCGGTCTGTGGTCGTTGGTGTCCAAATTCACGCTCGCCTTCGCGGCGGTAACACTTCTGCCCCTTCTGGAGCAGTCCGGCTTTGACGCAACAGCCGAGACCAACCCCGAAGAGGCGCTGAGAATGCTGACGGTGCTGTATGCACTCGTGCCGTCGGTCTTGAAACTTGTGGCGATCGGATTGCTCGCCGCGACAAACCTGGAGGACTGATTGATGACGTCCACTGCACTTTTCATCCTTGGCGCGGCCATCGTGATCGCGCTGATGCTGCTGAAAGGCCGCTTTGCGGACTTTATGGCGCAAACGCCTGACGACTACATCGATGGCCCAATTTTCAACATGCGCGAGGTCTTCAATGGGCCGATTGAATGCGAAGGCGTGATCTACGGCCCGACTGGGCGTGTCACATCGCGGTTCGATGCGGATTTTGTAGCTCATTGGGACGGCAATGTCGGTATCGTGAAGGAAGAGTTTCGCTACGACAGCGGTAACGTACAGCACCGCGAATGGCGGTTCACTTTGGGCAATGATGGGTCCATCCAAGCTGAAGCACCGGACGTTGTCGGCGTCGGCACGGGTATGCAGAAGGGTTCTGCTGTGCAGCTCAACTACAACATCAAGCTGACAGATGAGGCAGGCGGGCATGTTCTGTCCACGACAGACTGGATGTACATGACTCCCAATGGAAACGTGATGAACCGATCGCAGTTTCGGAAGTTTGGGATCAAGGTGGCCGAACTTGTGGCAACCATGCGGCCCAAGCGGGCTGCAAATCTGCAACCCGGAGAGTAAACATGCGTGATTGGAACGGAAAACGGTATTGGCTGGTCGGTGCCAGTGAAGGGTTGGGCAAGGCCTTGGCCGCCAAGCTCAGCCGGTCCGGGGCCGAAGTGATCTTGTCCGCCCGTTCCGAGGACAGTCTGAAAGAGGCGGTCGCCGAAATGCCGGGCAAGGCGTCGTATCAGACCATCGACATCGCCGATGATGAGAGCGTAAAAGCCGCTGCTGATGCGATTGGTGAGGTTGATGGTCTCGTTCTTCTGGCGGGCGTTTATTGGCCGTTTGGCGCGGACGAGTGGGATGCGGACAAGGCCACCGCGATGGTCGATATCAATTTCACCGGCTTCGTCCGGGTGTTAGGGCAGGTTGTCCCGTCGATGGTGGCCAAGGATCAGGGTCACATTGTCATTACCTCGTCCCTGACGGGGTTTCGTGGTCTGCCTGGGTCCATCGGCTACACCGCCTCCAAAGCGGGCACCATGTCATTGGCGGAGTGCATGTATGCGGATCTTCGCAAGACCGGCGTTGACGTGCAGGTCGCCAATCCCGGCTTCATCAAGACCCGGCTCACAGACAAGAACGATTTCAACATGCCGTTCCTGATGCAACCGGATGAGGCTGCGGCAGCGATGTTCGATCACATGAACACCGATCATTTCAAGAAAAGCTTCCCTATGGTCTTTTCCTGGGTGTTCCGTCTTTCGCAGTTCTTACCAGACTGGGCCTATTATCGCATTTTTGGCAAATAGACCTGCTTCACGGGCATTTGTTCCAGATCAAGGCGCATATCTGCTAATCTTGTGACACTGGGGTTAACCTCAGGAGGATCACGATGAAAATCACGGCAGATAAAGTGGCTGAGGTGATCATCCTCGCCCGGGATATGGATCGCAACGAAGCGCAGTTTGACAGCTTCATTGCTGGCTTGACCGACAGTGAGAAAACCAACCTCGTGGCGCTTATGTGGATCGGGCGAGACAGTTTTGACGCGTTGGACTGGGAAGATGCAGTTGCCACCGCCGAAGAGGAGGCGACAACCCCGACCGAATTGTACCTAAAGGGCACGCCGCATCTGGCCGACCATCTTGAGGCAGGCCTCGAAGCGATGGGGTTTTCGGCATCGGACGAAGAAGACGCGCTGTATTAGCCCTTGTTCAGACGTGTTCGCGGAATGTGGCCTCGGCCCGTTCCCAGACACCCGTCTGGTCCGTATCAAGTTCGAGAAGGTGGGGCAGCAGTTGGGCTGCAAAATCCTCGGTGCTTTCGCGGGGCATCAGGGATGGCAGATTGTCGATCGCCATAACATCAAGGATCGGTTCGTCTGCGACCCTTACGACCGGGTCCGCCCACGTGGTCGCTTTCGAATAGACCGGGACCGGATTGTAATCGCTGTCTGGATCACAGGCGATATCCCCGATGGCGCTGAGGGTCCGGGGGCGAGACACGCTGTCTTTTGGAACAAACACCGGCACGCCCGGTTGCGCCAGAATACAGTTCAGAAAGATGTCATGCGCCAGAATTTCAGGGAACGGTCCACCGTGGGACGTTTCTTTCATATCCCAAAGCGTGGGCGACAGTCCGACCCGTCGACAGAGGTCAGCCGCGCCGGTGCCGACCCGTCCTTTTGCCCCGATGATGATCACTCTTGGCATGCGGCCGTCCAAATGCGAGGAAACCGCGTCGCGCAGGTTTAGCTCAGACGGTACGGCGGCCACGGGTCCCAAGCTCGCGTCGGCCCTTTGTGAGGCCCAAGCCATCACAGTCACAGCTGCGCCGGCAAATCCAGCCCAATAGCCAAAAGCCGCGACCCGACGACCGTCCGTGTCGACAAGATATTCCAGATCCAGAAGTGTGCCGCCCCCCGCCTTGAACCGATCCAGCAATCGTCGACCTGAGCTCTGACCTTTGTAAGCGTGACCAAACATTATATGGCGATGGCTGAGAGGCGTTTCGTCGTCAGGCAATTCCTTGAGGCCAAGGATCAGCGCCTCACGTGGGGCATTGATCCAGCTTTGATCCGGTGCAATCTCACACCCGACATCGCGATAAGCTTCCGGCGGAATGATGCGGGTCAAGCTGTCTTCAACGATAATCCGGGCCCCTTGGGCAATCAGCGCGGCGGCACCCTCGGGTGTCATTGGCGCGCGGGCCTCGTTGTCGCGCGGTTCACCACGCATCCAGATCAACATCGTTCGTTCTCTTCCAGTCCTGCACAACACTTGCACGCGGCAGCGGGCGTGTCACGGTAGGAACAGACAAACGATGCAGCAAAGGTGTCCAATGCAAGCGCGACCGGGTCTTTATATTCTCGCGATGATAGCGGCGGTTCTTCTGGCGCTCTACGCGCTCGTCTATGCGATCTTGCTGCTCGCCGTCTCTGCAGGTCAGCTTGGCGCGGACACTTGGGTCTTTGTAGCATTGTTGTTGGCACTTGCGGCGACCCCTTTCGCCGCGCTGGTCGCATTGCCGAAAGTCCGCGAAGGCGCAAGGCCGCGGCTTTCGGTCATCATGATGCTGGTGATGATTTGCCCTGCCCTGTTTTGGGGATGGCTCTTTGCGTCAGAAATCCGCACATCCTTTTCCTACGGGTGGTATGAATTGGCCGTGCCCGCAGGGTTGATGGGAGGACCGGCGGTCTTGTCGGCGTGGCTCACCGTTGCCTTTGCACTGTCCATTCGAGGTCCAAAAACAAGCGCTTAAGCGGCGCGTGCCGCGTATTCGGCTTTTAGTTCATCGATCCGGGCATACGCCTCAGCGCGGGTGTTGCGGATGTTGGGACGGTCGGCTCGTGTTTCATAACGCAAGCGCTTGTCGGCCTCGGTCTCAGACCCCACCGCATAGCGGACGGACCCCATGGCGTACCGTTCTGCAAACGCTTCTGACCTTAAGGAGAACTGCACCCAAGCCTTGGGCTGAATCCGCGTTCCCTCGTAGTTGTAGACCATCCACCACTTGTGCCGGGTCGCGCGGATCGCTTCTTCGGTCCAGTTATGGACGTCGTTGACGTCGCGGGAATGCTCAAGGCTCATCCCCGACAAGTCGACCTCAAGCACGCCCGTGTCATGGTCAAAGTGGAGACGGCGCAAGAAAGACGCCTTATCGAAGTTGGGCGTGTGCGCCAGCTTCACGCGTCGTTCAGACGGCAGAGATTTCAGGTGAGCCAGCGCGGCATTACGATCGGGAAAGAGGTTCGGGTTCTCACGTTCGGTTCCCTTGTTTCGCTCAATCTGACGCAGGGTGTCGGGATCGCTGTCATAGCGCACCGTCTTCATTCCGTGCCCTTCATTGAGGTCGCGTCCCCTTCGCGTGAAAGCAAACCATGCGCTCTGATCAACCCGGTAGTCCCGGGTGTTCACCATGAAGAACCACTGAGGCTCCCCTGTTTCCTGGATACGCCGCTCAACATAATCGTAGAATGCGTTCACCTCAGAGGAGGTGTCGAAGCGCAGGCCTTCGAAATCAATCTCAACGACTTGTGCGGCCTCATGGACTGTCACGCGCGCCTCGAGCGCATCAGGCGAAAAACTGTTTGTGTCGGGCATCTGTCATCCCTTCGACTTGCGGTTAGGGCTTAGGTGGTTCCAAACTAGCTGTAAGGCAAGCCGCGACGGACCTTCGCATATCGGCTTTGCGTTATTGGATAGCGATGTGCCCTGCGCCAGATTGATCAGAACGGCGAACGATGACGAAAGGACGAACCGATGCGAACATGGCTCTTGCTGACAGCATTGCTGACCCCGGTTTCGGTGGCGGCGCAGGATGCGGCCCTGCTTTTGGGGATGGAGCGTTATGAGCAGCTCGACCGGGTTAACCGCGCCGACGATGTGCTGCAGGCACGTGATCGGTTGGAGGTGCTGGGCTTTGACGTGACTGCCCGGGCAAATGCCCGCGTGGGTGCGGCCAATGACCTGGCTGCGTCCTTTCAGACCAAAGCGGGCGAGGCGGACCGGCTGGTTGTCGCTCTATTGGGTCACTTCGTGACTGATGGGGATCGAACTTGGCTGCTGACACCCGAGGCCGATACGGTTGATCTCTTCACGGTTCAATCCGCCTCTGTCAGTGTTGATGCTTTGATGCAGATCCTTGCAGAACGACCGGGGCAAGCCGTTCTTGTGCTTGGGGTGGCGGACCCGGATGATCTCGATCTCGACGGTTCGTTTCTCAGGGCGGGAGTTGGAACTTTGGACATTCCGCAAGGCGTCACGGTCATGCAGGGACCGCCGCGCAACGCGGCGGCGCTCATGTCAGGGATCCTGACCGAGCCGGATGCGGTAATCGGTCAACGCCTGCGCGACCACCCCACCATGGCTGAGGCTGGCTATCTGCCACGGGATTGGAGGCTGATGCCACCAGAGATCATCGTGGATGATACGGATCAGATCGATGGACCGAGCGACGCTGATCTGAACGCCGAAGCCGAGCTTTGGGATGAGACGACTGCCGCCGATACAGTCGCGGCCTATCGCACCTACATTGCTGCCTTCCCACAGGGCCGCTTTGTCGCTGAAGCCGAGCAACAGATTGCCGCCATTCTGTCGGAGCCCAACCGGGGCGCGCGTCTTGCAGAAGAGGCGCTTCAGCTGAATCGTACCGCTCGTCGCGACATTCAGGCAGATTTGACACTACTGGGGTACAACACGCGTGGGGTCGATGGAATCTTTGGCCCCGGCACCCGGGGCGCGATCGTGAACTGGCAGCAGGAGAACGGATTTCCGCAGACGTCTTACCTGACCCGGGATCAGATCAGCTTGCTCAACGCGCAAGCAGCACGGAGGCAGGCTGAAATTGACGCTGAAGAAGCCCGCCAGCAGGCTGCGGCTGAGCAGCGGGAACGTGAATTCTGGGCCGAAACGGGTGCTCAGGGGGATGAGGCAGGCTACCGGGCCTATCTTGCACAATACCCTGACGGCCGCTTTGCTCCCATCGCCGAGGCGCGCCTTGCAGACATCGAAGATCAGCGGCGCGCTCAAACGGAAGACGAGGACCGGCTGGCCTGGATCGATGCTCAGGCAGATGATTTGAGCGAAGGAGCGTTGCGCGAGTATCTGGCGGCCTTCCCCGAAGGTATTTTCGCAGATCAGGCGCGGGAGCGTTTGCAGGCATTTGATACGGCAGAAGATAATGCCCGCGCAGCGCGTGCTGAGCAGGAAGAAGCGTCATTGCGGCTGTCAGGCGTCCGCGCACAATTGCTGGAACTTCGCCTTGCGGATCTGGGGCACAACCCCGGCCGCATCGACGGGGTGATTGATGGCAATACACGCAACGCCATTGCAAGCTACCAGCGCGACCAGGGAATCCCCACGACAGGCTACGTCGACCGGCAGACCGCCGTGGGGCTGATGACTGGATCGATCAATCTGCAGTTTCGGTAATCGTGGAGTGCCGGCCTATTCTGTGGCCGGCACGTACCGTTCAAAGATGATCCTGATGGAGCCGGTCGTATTCCGGTCGAGCTGGCTGACAGCCGTTAGATAAGTGCCAGGTCGCACGCGCACGGTCAGCAGCGAATTGAGTGTGCCTTCCGCATCATCATTGTAGCCAACCTGATTGCCGACCCCGTCATACATAACCAAGACCGGGTCGCCCTGACCTTGTGCAATGGCTTCGACCAGCATCAGACCCGGCTCCGTCACGTCGAAGGCAAACCAGATCGCGTCGCCACCGACAGACAGCCGCTTGTCGAGGCCGGTTGGAATGTCGCCCAGCATCGTCACCGGATAGGAGCCATCCAGCGGCGGGCTGGCCTGACCACGGGCATAGAGGTTCAGCAGAACCTCTTGCGGATCATATTCCCGTGCGCTGACAGTAATCGGCAGGCTCTCGTCTCCGTATAGATCGAGCATAATGCAATAGGTGCCCGGATTCAGCGGGTTTTCCATATCGATGCGGCTGTTGAGACCGTCGAAATCGTCATTCTCAGCCAGCCAGTTTCCCGACTGGTCGAAGAGGATCAGAATCGGGTCTGCCTCTTCGTTTTCCGCCGTCAGCGTAATCGAGGTCGGGGCCGACAATGTCAGTGCGTACATTGATTGTGCGGAGTAGGAATTCGTGGCTGACTGGCCGAGCAGAAGCGGCTGTGCCGCATCAAGATCGCATTCGCCGGTGCCAAATCCACCGCCCCCGAAACTCTCAAATCCTTCGGTCAGATCGTCCTGATCGAGACGGCTGACACGCACCATTCCGGTGAGGGGCGATCCGTCAAAACTGCGCATCGAGACGCAATAGTTGCCTACATCAAGGAACGTTTCCGTGCGGCTATGGGCGTTGCCGCCGCTGTCGTCATCCGAGGCGACGATGACGCCGCTCGCATCGCGCACATCGATGACTGTGTCGCCGCCATCCGCCTCGATCCGGTAGTCTCCGGCCTCAGAAACGGAGAACAAACCGACATATTCATTCCGCGCCAGAACGAGGGCCATTTGCTCAAGATAATCGGCCGAAGTTGCAATGTCCGATCCCGCTTCCGTCTCGCCCAACCACTGGCCATTTGCGCCGGCGCCTCCGCATAGGTTGGCGTCTTGAGCTGCAACAGGTGCGGCAAGCAGGACAAACGCCCCGGCCAATGCAATCTTGGACATGCCATGGGTCATCAAAACGGCTCCTTCAGATGTGGGTTTCACCGCATCCTAGGCACCGCACCCTGTCCTGACCAGTGAGGATATCCGCCGCTTACGTTCCAGCACGGCCCAAAAGAAAAAGCCGCGTCCCAGGTGGGCGCGGCTTTTGCTCTGTATCGTGTAGTGTTCAGCCCTGGCGGGCTTTGAACCGACGCTGGGTCTTGTTGATGACATAGACCCGGCCCTTACGGCGCACGACGCGGCAATCGCGGTGACGCTGCTTGAGCGAGCGGAGGGAGTTGCGAACTTTCATCTCAACGATCCTTAGTCTCTCGCGGCGCGGCGATGCGCCTGGGGTTGCGTTTCTGCGCCAGAGCGGCGCGGTGAATTCCGTGGTGGGCGATACTAGGTTCGAACTAGTGACCCCTTCGATGTCAACGAAGTGCTCTACCACTGAGCTAATCGCCCGGTCTGTCTTGCGTTCCCACGTCCCATAAACAAACAGGACGCGCAAGCGCGCGTCAGGTAGCGGGTCTATATAAAGAGTCGGAATAGGGATCAAGGGCTTTTGGCAGATGAAAAAACTGCGCTAGGTTAGGGGCATCAGAGAGGTTCGATGACTGAGCAGACCCCAAATGCTTCCTTCCTCCTCAGGGCGCCTGAGGCACGCTCGACCAGCGTGGTCTTTGCGTCGCCCCATTCCGGACGGAACTATCCCGGTGCCTTTCTGCGCCGCGCTGTTCTGAACGAAAAGGAAATCCGATCGTCCGAAGATGCGTTTGTCGATGATCTGTTTGCCGCCGCCCCGGATCACGGAGCGCCGTTACTGCTGGCACAGGCGCCGCGGGCCTATCTGGACCTGAACCGGGGGCCAGATGAACTTGATCCGGCGTTGATCGAAGGGGTCAGGCGCGCAGCACACAACCCGCGCATCGCCAGTGGGCTTGGTGTGATCCCGCGCGTTGTGTCCAACGGTCGGGCCATCTATCGCGGCAAGCTGTCCCTGCATGAGGCCCATGACCGGATCAATCATGTCTGGCGGCCCTATCACGATCAGCTCCAGTCGCTTTTGGATGATGCGTACGCCACCTTCGGAGAGGCGATCTTGCTCGATTGTCACTCGATGCCCCATGAAGCGCTCGAAAACGTGGGGCCACCGGGGGCGTCTCGCCCTGACGTAGTGTTGGGGGATCGGTTCGGCGCGGCAGCAGCGTCATCGGTTGTCGAACAGGTCGAGGCAGCGTTTAGTGCTGCCGGTTTCAAGGTCGCACGGAACATGCCATTCGCGGGCGCCTATATATGTCAGAATTACGGTCGCCCGTCTCGGCGTTGTCATGCTGTCCAGATTGAGATCGACCGCGCTCTTTACATGAACGAAAAGACGATCAAGCCTACGAAGGATTTCAAGGCGGTCAAACGGGTTCTTGATGGCGTCATCGCAGAACTTGCGGCGATTGGCCGTCCTGAAGAGCAGCGGCTCGCTGCCGA
>JBCBCS010000045.1:0-19456 GCA_038530475.1 Pseudomonadota bacterium | reverse complement strand
GCCAACGCATCATCGTCATGCGCAAGGGTGAGATCGTTGAGGCCGGCACGACCGACGACATCTTCTACAACCCGCAGCACGACTACACCAAAATGCTGCTGAACTCCGTCCCGCGCATCGATGACGTCGACCGCAAGGGCCGCCCTGCAATTGAGCCGATTGCGGCGCGGGAACCGATCCTCAAGGTCGAGGACATGAAGGTGCATTTCCCGATCCGCATGAAGGGCGGGCTTTTTGGGCGCACCAAGATGCTGCGTGCCGTTGACGGCGTGTCCTTTGATCTGCGCCCCGGTGAGACGCTGGGCGTGGTCGGCGAAAGCGGCTGTGGCAAGTCGACGCTCGCGCGCGGTGTGCTAAACCTGATCCCGCCGACGCAAGGCAGCGTGGCGTGGCTCGGCCAGAACATCGCCGGATGGGAGCGGGGTCAGATGCGCGGCCTGCGCAAGGATCTGCAGATCGTTTTTCAGGACCCTCTGGCGTCGCTCAACCCGCGGATGACCATCGGTGCGTCGATCGCGGAACCGCTGCAACTGCACCGGCCCGACATGTCCAAATCTGACCGCACCGCCAAGGTGCGCGAGATGCTGTCAAACGTCGACCTCGACCCCAACATGATCAACCGCTACCCGCATGAACTGTCAGGCGGCCAGAACCAACGCGTCGGCATCGCCCGCGCCATCATCACGGAGCCCAAATTGGTGATCTGTGATGAGGCTGTGTCGGCGCTGGATGTGTCCGTGCAGGCGCAGGTGATCGATCTGCTGATTGAGCTGCAAAAGAAGATGGACCTGACGATGATGTTCATCTCTCACGACCTGAGCGTCGTGCGAGAGGTCAGCCACCGGATCATGGTGCTCTATCTTGGCCGTGTGGTCGAATATGCGGGGCGCGATCAGATTTACGACAACGCGACCCACCCTTACACCAAGGCGCTGATTTCCGCCGTGCCGACGCCCAATCCAGAGGTTGAGCGGTCCAAGGAGCGGGTGAAACTGGTTGGCGATCTGCCCAGCCCGCTCGACAGCCGCGCCCAACTTCGCTTCATGGCGAGCCGGGTCGTCGACGACCCGGATGCGGAGCAATACCGACCGGCGATGATTGAGATTGCACCGGGGCATTTCGTGGCCGAACACGACCCCGCGTTGGGGTCGCCGGGGTTGGTCGCCTGACAGGCGACACGCGATGTCGACATCGCGGATCAAGCCCGGTCGACCGGGCTTGGCGGCCTCAGGTATTAACCGTTTCTTCACTCAAAAAACGGGTCAATTTGGTAAAACCGGGGTTTTGAAACTGACCAATTTGGTAAGTTTCGCGCTCAGTAATCCCGCTCAAAGAAGATCCCGATCGACGTTTCTCCGTCGCTCGCGACCGTCCCACGGGCAGTGAAATTGCGGTCGATATCGATGTTGAGGTTGATCTCAGTCTCACCGGTCACGCCCACGGTCACATCGGTATAGACGTTGTCCGAGATGTATTTGCCCGCCCGCACTGCGGCATTGCCGTCCTCGTCGGTGGTGATGTCGAGATCATCAAGATCGAGCCCTTCGCGGATATTGTTGATCGTCCCACCGCCCCGGCCCGACAAGGTCGCCACCGCCGAGGCCAATTGCACCGCCTGAAGCGGGCTGATTGAGCTCAGGTCGCGGCCAAACAGAAGCTGCGCCAGGACTTCGTCTTGTGGCAATTCCGGGCTGCTTTCAAACCGGACCTCAATGTCGTCAGCTGGTCCTTCAACGATGATCGACACATTGGTGCCGGTGCTTGCTTCTGTCGTGGCGACCAGTCGGATGAACGGTGTGAAATCACCCTGCAGCTGGGCAAATCCTTCATCTAATTCAAAGCGTTGCCCCAAAATATCGAGCCGCCCCCGCGCGAGGTCAAAGCGCCCGATCGGGATCACATTGTCCGTGGTTCCGGTCAGCCTGAGCTGACCGCCAAGTTCTGCGTCCAGACCGCGACCCCGGATGAAAATGCGGCTTGGCGCATTGATCACCAGATCGAGCGGAAAGGCGACGCTGGCACCCCCCCCGCCGGTCGCCTGAGCCGGTTGGCCGGAAGGTGTTAGACCGGCGCGATTCAACGTGTCGATGACTTCTGATCGGGCGCCGAGATGGGTCACATCTGGCAAAGCACCGAGGGCGCTCACGCCCGTCGTTGGAACCTGAACTTCGGTTTCGCCCAGGTTCAACGCCCCGGAAATCGATGCACCACCTGTCAGTGGTCCGCTTATCGTGATCTCTCCGTTGACCGTTGTTTGGTAAAGGGTCGGATCGCGGAGGATCAAGTTTTCAAATCGTACTGTCAAACCGGCCTGAAATGGGGCGGACAGATCGACCGGTCCGCCGACTGTCAGATCACCGCCAGCGCTGGCCAGACCGCGCAGGTCAAGCCGCGCCGTTCCGCCCGCCAACTGGATCGTACCGCCAATATTTTCAATGGCTTGCGCAAGGGTCGGGGCCGACAGGCGGCCGTCTGAAATCGTGATGGGCCCACGGATAGAGGACAGCGCGGGCGGCCCATCCACGCGCAGATCGAAACTTGCGCGTCCTTCGACCTGACGCGGCGCGATATAAAGATTGGCAAGCGCCAGCGGCACCGCGCCCTGAACATCAAGGCTTAGTTGCCCATCGTTGCCAATTCGCCCTGACGTCCGTGCGTTGACCTCTGCGGGGCCATCTGCGGACCCTGTGACCTGCCAACCGGCGCTGTCCTGCGTTGCACTGACATCAGCAGTCAATGGGCCTGAGAAATCCGGGACGATCAGGCCGATGTTTGCCAGCCGTGCAGACAGGGTCGCCTGGGTGTCGGTGCCTGAACTCGCGACTGTGCCGTTCACCGTGAGGTTCGGAAAGTCGAGGCTGAGGGCGTCAAGCCGGAGCCGCCCGGCATCCGAAAGGCTGACATTGGCCGAGACCTCTCCGCGTCCCGCCAAGATGGCCCCCAGAGGATCAATGCCCGGATCAAGATTGGTCGTCTGCGCCGAAACGGTGCTCTGCAAAGCGCCACTGGCCGTATCAAAGGTGCCCGAGACCGCCAGATCGACCGCACCGCTCAGCGGTTGACCCACAAGCGCACGCAGTCGCGACAGATCAGCCACGTTCGCCTCCGCATCGCCGCGCAGGATATAACCACCGGTAATCGGCTGCGCGGTACCATCGGCGGAGGCTGTGATGTCGTTGGCATCGAGTTGCGCGTCGAGGGTAATGACGCCCTCAGCATCTGTTCCGATATTCGTGTCCAGTGTGGCCGGACCGCTCAGCTCGGGGACGACAAGGCCAAGGTCAGCCAGAACGGCGCTGAGTTGCGCCCTGACTTCCGCTCCATCAATCTCAGCGGAGCCGCTTGCCGACAGGTTCGGGAACGCGATGTCGAGTTCGCTCAACCGAAGGAGGCCTGCTGCATCGCGACTGACATTTGCAAAGAGGCTGCCGTCGCCTCTCAACAGATCACCCAGAGGCTCAATGCCGGGATCCAGATCGCTGGTTTGCCCCTCTACGATGGCCAACGCAGCGCCTGTCGCTGTGTCAAATTCGCCGCGCAATGTCAGGTCCGCAGTCCCGTTCAGTGGCAGCCCGACAAGATCGGCATAGGCGGCGAGATCGGAGGCTGCCACCTCAGCGACGCCCTCAAGCTGATAGCCGTCGGCGATGGGCACGGCGCTGCCCTCGGCATGTAGAGACGCAGCCGGGGCAGCCAGTGATGTGATGAGGTCAATCACCCCATCAACCCCGGTTGACACATAGAGGTCCAGCACGGCAGGACCGCTGAGGGTCGTCGTGATCAGGCCAAGATCATTTAAGCGGGCATTGATCTGCGCGTCCGCCGTTTGTCTTGAAAGTGTCGCATCCCCCTTCGCCGAGAGCGCCGCATTTTGAAGCCGCAAGGTATTGAGCCGCGTACCGGTTGTGTCCCGTTCGATTTGCAGGTCCAGCGTTGTTTCCCCAGCGATGAGCGGATCGACAGCATCGATACCTACGCCCAGCCCGTTCGTCTCAGCGTCGAGCGCCAGATCGAAAATGCCGTCGAAGGGTTGCACGTCTCCCGACAGGGTCACGGTTCCGCCGCCGCTCAGATCAAGGCCTGACAATTGGGAAAACCGCGTAAAATCCTGAGCGTCCAAGGCAATCTCGGCGCGGGTCCAGAACCGGTCTTCTGGCCCTTTCATCAACGCAGTCACGAATGCCTCAATTCCGGCGCCATTGATCGTGAGCGCCCGGATAACAAAAGGCTCACCTTCCAGCCGCGCCATGGACAACGCACCCGTTATGTCCGCGCCAAGTGCCGTGTTGATCGCCTCATCGCCGAGGTCGAGGCCACGGGCGGCATAGTCGAGCTCAGCGGTGAAGCGGCCGCGCCGGGCCTCACCCGCACCGGGCGTGATTGTGCCGCCACCAGACAAGGCGAGGCTATCAATCGCGATGTCGCCTTGCCGGAACGATGTGATGTCGAAGGCGGCGGTCCAGTCTTCGCTCTCTGTCGCATCATATTGAACGTTGAGCGTCATGCTGGTCACTTCCGTCGCAGCACCTGACACTGGTAGAATGACTGGGCTGCCGTCGGTTGAGGCGAGCCGCCCCTGCACATTAATCGCTTCGGGCCAGCCCTGCGCATCGAGCCGGGTCGCGCCGCGCAGCACCAATTGGTCCGTACCGATCACGAGGTTGGACAGGCGCACACCGCCCGCCGCAAAGGCCGTGCCGTCCACTTGGAGGACCGTGTTGGTCCCAAAGAATTCATCATATTCATCTGGCAGAAGCGGTTGCAGATCGCCGCTCAAATCTGCCGCGAACGCCTGATCTGCCGTGCCGGTCGGGGTTGAGAGCCGCACATCGCCGGTGATCCGGTCCACACCGTCCGTGGCCAGCGCGATCTGGGCGGCGAAATCGTCCAGGGGCGCGTCGCCGTTGATTTCAAGCCGGATCGCAGGGCGGCCGGGCAGGTCGATCATCCGCGCGGCGATGCCGTTTTCGCCTTCTTCCGCGAGAAGGAAGAGGGTCAGTTGACGGGTTTCATTGTCATAGGCCGCGTCGATATCGAATCGACCGGTCTTTGCGTCCGTCCTCACAAGCTCAATATCCGCGTCACCTGCGCCGCCAGATAGCGTCAGCGCGCCGTTGAACTGGGCGGTGACAGGCTCCCCCAGCAGGGCTTCGGTGAGGATGATCTCGGTCGCTGTGACCTCTTCGATTTCGATGGAGACGGGCAGGTCAGGCAGCGCGAAGGGTGTCGCCTCAGCGCTCGGCAATTCGACGGCCTCGTCCTCTTGCATTGCGGGCAGACGGACGAGGTTAATCTGCTCAGCGGCAAGCTTTTGGATCTCCACCCGGCCTGTGAGGAGCGCGGAACGGTTCCATTGTAACGTGAGGTCCGTGAGTTCAAGCCAGACGCCGTCAGCGTCGGCAATAGTGATCTGCCCCACCGTCGCCTCAGAGCTTAGCGCGCCTTCGAAATTGATGACCCGGACGATCATGTCGTCTGATGACACCGTGTCCTCGATCAGGCCTTCGATGAAGCTGCGATCGTCCTCGGGCGTTTGCGACGATGCCGCAATCGCCCAGACCTTCAGCACGAAGATCAGGATCAGGATAGCCCAGAGCCGCATCAGAAGGCCTGCCCGATACCGATATAGACTTCAACACGCTGACCTGCGTCATCGCCGATGGTCGGGGTTGCTACATCTAGACGGATAGGACCAATGCCGGTGTCGTAGCGAAGGCCAAGGCCTGCCCCTGCATGCATCTCATTGTCGCTGAACGGATTTTCGTCGGCGCTGATCAGGCCGACGTCGTAAAAGCCCACGACGCCGATTGTATCCGTGACCCCGACGCGCGCTTCGAGCTGTGCGCCGAAAAAGGACGTGCCCCCACGCTCTTCGCCGCCGCCCAGATCAATGGCAAGCGATTGGTAGGGTTGGCCGCGGACGGTCCCGCCGCCGCCCGAGAAAAACAGGTAATCCGCTGGAACGGATGTTGGATCCGCCCCGATGACGCTGCCAAGCTGGCCGCGAAAGGCGAGGGTCACGCGGTCCTCTTCGCCGAAGCTGAGGTAATAGCGGGCGTCGCCCACGATACGGACACCATCGTCAGTGTCGGACAGGCCCACAAAGGGCGCGATGGTCAGCGTTGCGTAGTAGCCGGAGGTCGCATCAAACGGATCGTTGCGGCGATCTGTTGTGCCGGTGACCGGGGCGTAGAGCAGACTGTAGGTCCGCTCTCCGTCGCTGTCCCGGACTTCGCCCGTCTGATAGCCAAGGCCGTATTCGATCACGTTGCCGCTGTTGCGCAGACGGCGGATGATCCCCGCTTCGATATTGAAGTCGCGCTGGAAAAAGGCGGGCTCATCCTGTTGCTCGATCAGTGAGTTTGCATAGAAATCAGTGTCTTGACGGAACGTTGCGGGCCGCAGGAACGTGGCGCCAAGGCTGTAGTCAACGCCGCCCGTGCCGCCAGAAAGGCCGGTCACTTCGCCTTCGATCCGTAACCGCTCAGCCCCGCCGAGAAGATTGCGATGCATCCAGAAGCCGGACAAGGTCAGGCCTGAGACCGAAGAGAACTCAATCCCCGCGCCGACTCGCCGCGGGGTTTGTTCGACGACTGAAAGAGTGAGGGGAAGCGTGTCGCCTTCAGGCGCATCGCCTTCGATGATCGTGGCCGAGCTGAAGGCACCGGTCCGGCGCAGGTTGGCCTCCGCCCGTGTGATGAGTTCGGGATCGTAGGTCACACCTTCCGGCAACCCGGCGATGTCGCGGATGCGATCGGTGCGAACTGCTTCATTGCCCTCAATAATGAGGGCGCCGAATGACAATTCCGGGCCGGGATCGATGATAACTTCGACGTTCAGGGCCTCTTCGGGGTGATCTGCGGAGATTGATTGGGCGACAGGTTCGGCCAGTGGACGACCAATCGCGCGCCATTCATCGACGGCGTTGGCCGCCGCGTCGCTGATCACACCAGCGCGGGCGACTTCCCCTACCGCAAACGCTTCTGGCAGGGTGGTGCCCGGGGCCAAAGGGGCGACATCGGCGCGCCCGAACGTGAAACGGGGGCCGGGCGTCACCCGAAGCTGAACCGTCGTGACGGAGGATCGACGCGCAAGCGGGTCGAGGCGCGCTGCTTCGATCCCGTCAACAAGAATGGAAATGGTGCCGCCATAATAGCCTTCGGCGTAGAGGCCTGTGAGCAGTTGTTCGTAATCAGCCCGGGCCGCCGCGACATAATCCTGCGCTGCCGTCGCACCGTCCCGTTCCAGTGTGAGGGATGCGGATGCTGCCGTCAGCGTTGCCACAAGGTCGTCGTCACTGGGGGACACCGTCAGAGTGACATCTTGCGCAGATGCAACTGTCGCACACACGGAGAAGGCCGCAGCCCAGAGAGAAGTGATTGTGCGCATTGGCCCCGCGCTTTTTCTATGTCCTCGGCAGGGATATCCCAGACCCCAGCGACTTTAAACGCCAAAGGCCCCATCGGCGTTCCCTCGCCAATCACAAAAAAGAGCGGTCTTGGCAACTAATGTCGCAAACCGCGCTTTACCACGGAGGCGGGCACACGGCAGAGTGCGAACATGGGATATTTGATCGACAATCTGCAATACGCCAACTGGTCTGAGAAAATCTTTCGCCAGATGCGTAAGGGCGGTGTGAACGCGGTGCATGTCACTATCGTCTATCACGAGAATTTTCGCGAAATGGTCCTGCAACTAGAAGCCTGGAACCGGCGGTTTGAGCAATTTGGCGATCTGATCCTGCGCGGCACAGAGGCGGCGGATATCGACCGCGCGCGGGAGACGGACCGAACAGCGATCTTCTTTGGCTTTCAAAATCCTAGCCCAATCGAGGATGATATCGGTCTGATTGAAATCGTGCATCAGCTTGGTGTGCGGTTCATGCAGTTGACCTACAACAACCAGTCCCTTCTTGCGACGGGATGTTATGAGGATGATGACACCGGTCTGACTCGTTTCGGCAAGCAAGCCGTCGCGGAGATGAACAGGGTCGGACTCGTCGTCGACATGAGCCATTCGGGTGACCGTTCCACGCTTGAGGCGATCGATGCCTCGTCGCGGCCCATCGCGATCACCCATGCCAACCCAAGCTGGTGGCATCCGGCGCGACGCAATTTTAACGATGAGGTCCTCAAGGCGCTGACGGCGCGCGGCGGGATGCTGGGCTTCTCGGTCTATCCTCACCACCTCAAAGACGGATCTGATTGCACGTTACAAAGTCTCTGCCAGATGATCGCAGAAGCGGCAGAGCGTTACGGGGCAGAGCATCTGGGGATCGGCACGGATTTGTGCCAGGATCAGCCCGACAGCGTCGTGGAATGGATGCGGGTCGGCCGATGGTCGAAGACAATCGATTATGGTGAAGGCAGCGCCGCAGCGCCCGGTTTTCCTCCAATGCCCTCTTGGTTCAAGGACAACCGCGATTTTGGTGCGATCCGCGAAGGTCTTGGCGCAGTGGGGCTGTCTGCGGGCGACATTGACGGGATCATGGGAGACAATTGGTACCGGTTTTACGCCGCGAACTTCGGACCTCTGAAGGCTGCCTAGCGGTCGGGCAAATGCCGGCTCTGGTATAGTCCGCACGCGGGTGAGATGTGAGGCGGAGCCGTGGCTCAGCGCGGCAGACAAATCGCCGCACAATGAAGATGCCGTCAGAGGCTTAAAAAAGTGCACGCCATGGCTAAAAAATAACCAACCTACGGGCTTTCATAGACGGATCGCAGTGTAGAGCTGTGCCAGCCTCGGATCATGCTGATGAACACGAACGCACCAAATTCAGAATTGCGCGCTCCGTCTGACGTGATGCGTTTGCGGCGCATGGGGGCTGCGTTCCCGACACGGTTGTCGTTCCTCCGTGTGCTGATGCGGCGTTTGGCAGAGGAAGGGGCGGAAGTGACACGTCCCATTTGGAAGATTGATCAAAGCGGTTTTGGCCATGCGGTCTACACGGTGCCTTTGGGTGGTCACGTCTATTCCCTCGTCGCGGTGTCCTCGGATTTGCCAGCGGAGATGCGCACCGACCGGGTGATCGCAGAAGCCTGGGACACGGCATACGTGCTTTATGACGGCGTGCCTTCCGCAGAAGAGATTGACCGGATCGTCGCGACGGCCCCCCGGCAAGAGGCATCCCGCTACACGGCCCACGACCTTGTGCTGAGCCGCGCCAACAAATCCGTCCGATTGTTTGATCATGTGGTGGATCGGCTGAGGGAGGGATTGCAGCCCGACGCTGACCTCGTGCGAAACACCGGTTATCTGATGCGGACCACTGCGGTTTACGGGAACGGCAAGTTCGGTATTGCCGACCGCGCTGATATTGCTGATCGCCCGGGTCTCGACGGCCCGTTCATGGCTGAGATGCTGACGGTGTGGTTGATCCGCGGTTTCACCCACGACCTGGTTGAACATCTCGGCGGTGCCAAACTGGATGTGGGACTTAAGCGGCATCTGGGTATCGGAAACTCGACCGGGCTTGGCATGGCGCCGTTTCTCGTCTCACATCCGATGTTGCTCAATGCCTGGATGACGGCGCGGGAAACGGCTTTGGCGCGGGTTCTGGCCATTGAAGCGCTCGATGATACCACATTGAACCGCCTGAGATTGCTCGCCCATCGCGCTGCCCGTCATTTTGAGGAATGGTCGGTTGACGATGACATTGGCATGTCCCGCATTCGTGAGCTGCGTCACGAATGGTCAGGCATCGTCGCGAGGATTGACAGCAATGACATGACCGCCTGCTGCGCACTTTCCAAACTATGGGCGACAGCGCAGGATGCATCGCCGGACACCCAAGAGGCACTTGCCGCTCTGCTGATCGAGCCGTTTGGTGAAATGGTCGATGACCTTTCCCCCGGGATGGCGACCGATGATATTCCTGTCCTTGATCCCACCATGACCTGCGCGGAATTAGCTGGTCTGATAGCGCGCGATTGGGATTGGGCCCTGATCGATTACGACGCCGATAAGGCCTGTGCCCAGTTCTGGTATGTTTCCGAAGCCAAATCGGAGCCACGTCTCGGCCTGCGAGCGTCTGACCCAGGGGCCGAACGCGAAAGCCCTCTCGATATCGCGCGCCGTGTCAGTGCGTTGGCCGCCGATCTGCCAAAGGACGGAATTGTTGCCGAATTCCTTGCCGCTCGGCCCGACCACCGCTCGGCGGTCCGCAGGGTCCAATCGCTCGCCCGCGCGCCCTACGCTGAAATCCGCGACAATCTGATTGGCGATGGCTGTCTGCCGATTGACATGCTGCGCTGCAAGTTATCGTTCTTCGGCGCGGCGAAATTTGACCCCCGATCGGATCGTTGGACGCGGATCACACTGTGTCAGGGTGCCCCGCTGGCGGATGAACTGACGCCTGAGACCGCCGATGATTGGTGGTTGCCGGTCTTTGCGCCGTGACAGAGCTGAGCGCCAACGAAATTGCGATGCTCCTGCTTAAGGCGGCGCGGGGCGGTGATATGCCGGTGGGCGCAGCGGAAGATCTTGCAGAAGTGGCCCGTTACCTGCGACTTGACGATATCAAGATCTGCCCAGGGCGGGGTGCGGATCCGGCGCTCGTCTTTGTGCCTGTTGCTTTGGATGCCGTGGCCGCCGGGCAGGGCCCGCGTGAGGTCACAGCGGATGCTGCCATCATCCGCGCCTATATCGCCTATTACGAGGTGCAGCTGCGGAAGCGGCTGATCTGGTCAGAAACGCGGGATGGCGCGATCTTCTCTCATTTCGAGGACGGACCGGTTGCTCATTCGGTGCTTGGACGCCGGTCCATGCCAGAAGCCCTTCACGCCCATCTGACGGAGCTGGCGAAGAATACGCTGGTGCCGGAAACCGACGCCTCACGACAGGCCGGGGCAGGGGCCGGGCTAACGGATAACGACTAGGAAAACGGGTCCAGTGGATAGCCAACCCCAGCCAGATAGAGCCCATGGGGCGGACAAACCGGTCCGCAAGCTGCCCTGTCACGGGCTTCAAGGGCTGACGTGACATCGTCGGGTGTCCATGCGCCCGCGCCCACACGTTCCAACGTGCCCACGAAGCTGCGGACTTGATTGTGCAGAAAGCTGCGGGCGCGGACGTCGAACTGATACTCTGCCGCGCCGTCATAACGCTCGACTTGTGTCACCGTCAGCGCATCCAAGGTGCGCAGCGGGCTATCCGCCTGACAGATGGATGAGCGAAAGGTGGTGAAATCGTGCCGGCCCAAAAGGCGATCTGCCCCTGCCTGCATCGCTGCGCTGTCGAGGTCGTGGGGAACTTGCCAAACTTTGCCCGCCTCATGGACCAAGGGCGCGCGCCGACAGACGAGCCGAAAGAGATACCGGCGTTCAATCGCAGAAAACCGAGCGTGCCAATCATCCTCCACCACCGCACAGGCGCTGATCGCAACGGGATTTGGCCGCAAGTGGTGGTTCAAGGCGCTGGCCAGCCGAAAGGGATCCCAGTCTTTCTTCAAATCGCACTGTGCCACTTGCGCCAAGGCGTGCACCCCGGCATCCGTGCGACCAGCAGCCGCGATAGTGTGCGGACCAGGCTCCAACTGCGCCAGCGCGGCCTCAATTGCGCCTTGCACGGACGGAAGGTCCTTCTGGCGCTGCCAGCCGCAAAACGGGGCGCCGTCATATTCGATTTTAAGGGCAAAGCGTGGCATGGCGGGGGCTTAGGGCGCAGGCCATGATCATGCAAGGGGGAGAACGGGTGTCGGTTTCCTCTCTACACTTTGGGCTTCCGGCTTCCTATCTTGGACAGAACGACGACAGGAAGGGGCCGCGTCTTGGTCTTGACGACAATCGCAGACGGGATCACGCGCGGAGTGGATGCAGTGGCCGGCACATTGGCGGCGCCCTTTTCTGAGCCTGTGATCCGCCTTGGCGTCACCGGGTTGAGCCGGGCCGGCAAGACAGTCTTCATCACTTCCCTGGTGGCCAATCTTTTGGATCGAGGGCGGATGCCAGGGCTGAAAGCTGCGGCGACCGGGGCGATTCAAGCCGCGTATCTGCAGCCGCAGCCGGACGATACAGTCGCTCGTTTTGCGTATGAGGATCATCTGGCGGCACTCACGGCGAAAACCCCGTTCTGGCCCGAAGGCACGCGGCGGGTGTCGGAGTTGCGCCTGTCGATGCGGGTTCAACCCACCGGGTTTGGCGGCGTGCTGTCCGGGCCGCGCACCGTTCACCTGGATATTGTGGATTATCCCGGCGAATGGCTGCTGGATTTGTCGCTTATGGACAAGGACTTCGCGACATGGTCGGCGGAAGTTCTAGCCCGTCTGCCGGGGCGACCGAAAGCGGATGAGTTTCTGTCGGTTCTGGGCCGCAGCGACCCCAGCGCCGTGTTAGAGGAACCCCATGCGCAGGCACTGGCCGCGGCCTTTACCTCGCATTTGCAAGCCGCCCGTGCGGCGGGGTTCTCGGATTGTACCCCGGGCCGGTTTTTGTTGCCGGGCGACCTCGAAGGGTCGCCAGTCCTTACCTTCGTGCCCTTGCCTCTGGTCGATAAGCCGGTTCGCAAAAGCCTATGGAGAGAGTTTGAACGCCGGTTTGAAAGCTACAAGCGCAATGTGGTGCGGCCGTTTTTCCGGGATCATTTCTCCAAGATTGACAGGCAGATCGTGCTTGTTGACGTGCTGGGTGCCATTCATGCCGGACCCCAAGCGGTTGAAGACTTGCGCCGGGCGATGGCGGATATCCTCACGGCGTTCCGACCGGGACGCAACCCGTTCCTCGCGAGCCTTTTGCGCGGGCGCAGGATTGACAAGATCCTGTTTGCCGCGACCAAGGCGGACCATCTGCATCATGAACAACACCCGCAACTGACTGCGATCACCGAAGCGCTCTTGCGCGACGCGAAGGACCGCGCCGATTTCGCCGGGGCGACGACGCAGGCCATGTCGATTGCAGCGCTCAGGACAACGGTTGAGGATACGCGCCAGCATGACGGCGCGGCGCTAGGTGTCGTGCGGGGTCGTTTGCTGGATGCGGGCAAACAAGCGGCCTTCTATCCCGGCGCATTGCCCGCCGATCCGTCGCATCTATTAGGGCCCGCGAGAGCGGGGGCAGAGGCGTGGCTTGATGCCGATTATGAGGTAATGCGCTTTGCACCCCAGCCGTTGGTGCTGAAGCCGGGCGAAGGGCCGCCGCATATCCGGCTCGACCGGGCGGCGCAGTTCTTGTTGGGGGATCGGTTATGACCAAAGGACCGATCCTCTTTGAGGTGGACGACGAGGGTGTCGATGAAGATGTGACACCAGCAACGGCGCCGCCTGTCCCTGATTTGTCCTATGACGGCCCTCCGGCGACGATGCAGCGGGTCGCGCATCTCGCGCAGGCCCGACCGAACCGACTGGCGCGGTTGTTCTGGGGGCTGCTCATTTCGCTTGTTGGCTTTTTTGCGGGCCTGGCTGCGTGGAATACAGTGACGGCGCTCCTGGCCTCGTCCCCGACGCTGGGTTGGATCGCAATCGGCCTGTTGGGGGCCTTTGCCTCGGTCCTTTTGGTTATTGCCCTGCGCGAACTTGCGGCGTTCGGCAGGTTGCGGAGGGTCGACCGCATTCAAACCAATGCGGCCGAGGCGCTTGCGGACGCGTCGCTTCCCCGCGCGCGGGAGGTCGGCGCGCAGCTTCAGGCACTTTATCGCGGCCGTGACGATACCCGCTGGGGACGTGAAGCTTATGAGGCGCAGTCCGGAGATCTGCTGGACGCTGATGCGGTGCTCGGTCTGGCCGAGACCACGATCCTCGCGCCACTGGATGATCGCGCCCGGGCGGAAGTTGAGGCCGCTGCTCGACAAGTTGCTACCGTCACAGCGCTCGTCCCCCTCGCTTTTGCGGATGTCATTGCCGCATTAACCGCCAATTTGCGCATGATCCGCCGCATTGCTGAGCTTTACGGCGGTCGGTCGGGCACGTTGGGGTCGTGGCGATTGACGCGGCAGGTTTTGGGACATTTGGTGGCGACCGGGGCAGTGGCCGTTGGCGACGATCTTATCGGGTCTGTTGCGGGCGGCGGAGTGCTGTCCAAAGTGTCGCGCCGTTTCGGTGAGGGCGTGATCAACGGTGCGCTGACCGCGCGTGTCGGGGTCGCGGCGATGGAAGTCTGCCGTCCGCTGCCTTTCGTGGTACAGGACAAACCGTCCGTCACGTCACTGGTGAAACGCAGCCTGACCGGGCTTTTCGGGCGGGCGGACAAGGGGGAATAAGGTATGGAAACGCTTGCCGCTGATCTTGCAACGATGATCCGGACACCCTTGCAGGACGCGCATGTTCGGGCGCTCGATCGGGCTGGGCAGCGTGTGACTTTGCAGCCGGGTGATACCCTGCAGGAGATGGGCCAACCGATCACTGAATTTCACTATGTGGTGCATGGGGAGGTCGAAGCGATCGACCCTCGCACGAATGAGCGTTACGGCGACGCGACCCTTGGCCCCACCCAGTTCTTCGGCGAAATCTCTTTTCTAAGCGGATCGAAGGCCTTGCTCGGCGCCCGCGCCATCCAAGAGACGGAACTGATCTGTGTTCCACGGGACGACATGCTGCGTTTGATGTCGGAAATCCCGGAGATGAGCGATATCATCATCACCGTTTTCGCCGCCCGGCGGCGTCGCCTGCTGGAGAGCGGAGAGGCAAGCTTGACGCTCATCGGGGCAGAGGAAAGCCGCGATATTCGTGCGCTTGCTGCCTTTGCCAATCGCAATCGCATTCCATTTCGCTCGCTCACATTGGGCGAGCATGAGGCAGAGGCTTTGGCCCATCAGTGCAGCATCGGGGAGGCGGAGCCAGCGGTGATCTTTGGCAAATCGGAGATCATGACAGAGGCAACGCCACGTGGTCTTGCCCGCAGGCTGGGCCTCGATGTCCCGCTGAGCGAAGAGGATGTTTATGATGTCCTGATCGTGGGTGGCGGACCCGCTGGTGTGGCGGCAGGGGTCTACGCCGGCGCCGAAGGGATGCGCGCGCTGGTGATTGAGGATCACACCATCGGCGGTCAGGCCGGCACGTCGAGCCGGATTGAGAATTACATGGGCTTCCCAACGGGCATTTCGGGTGCGGACCTTGTCTGGCGCGGCGAAGTGCAGGCGATGAAATTCGGCACCAGATTTGCTGTGCCCCGCCGTGCAGCCTCGGTTGAAGATCGCGGGGATGGTGTGTTCTGCGTGACCATGGAAGACGGCGACCGGGTTTGCGCCAAATCCATCGTCGTGGCCACAGGCGTCCAATATCGTCGCCTCCCGATCCCACGTCTGGAAGAGTTCGAAAACCTTGGTATTTATTACGCTGCAACCGAAACTGAAGCGCGGTTTTGCGGCGGGTCCGAGGTGGTTGTGATCGGCGGCGGCAATTCCGCAGGCCAGGCGGCGATGTATCTCAGCCGGGCGGCCAAGCATGTACATCTTTTGGTGCGAGGCAATTCGCTTGCCGCGTCCATGTCCGACTATCTGTCGTCCCGGCTAGAGGCTGATCCCGCCATCACCATTCATTACCGCACCGAGATCAAAGAATTGCAGGGCGATGATACGCTGGGCTGCGTCATCATTAGGGACAAGGCCAGCGGTCAGGATTGGGAAGTGGCCGCAAAGTCCGTCTTCGTCATGGTCGGCGCGGCCCCCAACACCAGCTGGCTGAGCGGTCTGGTTGAGCTGGATGATCGTGGATTTGTCATCACTGGACAGAACGGCGATGGCTATGAAACATCCTGCCCGGGGATCTTCGCGGTGGGGGACGTGCGTTCGGGATCCGTCAAGCGGGTTGCATCGTCTGTCGGTGAAGGATCAGTCGTCATCTCAAAGGTGTGGGATTACGTCAACGGCTAGCGCCGATCTGCTCACTCGGCACATCTTTACGCAGGCCGCGTCCCTGCTATAACGCGCCCATGATGACGATGTTTGCGATCATTCGAATTATATCCCCGGCGCTGTGACCACAGACGCCGGGCCAAGGTGTATGAGCGATCCGCACCGCCCTCCCTCTACGATGCTCAATCAAAGATAAAGGACGCCTGAAATGTGCGCCGATCAACCTGATACACCGAATTACAAAGACACGCTGAACCTGCCGAAGACCGACTTTCCGATGCGGGCCGGGCTGCCCAAGCGCGAGCCCGATTGGCTCAAACGCTGGTATGACATGGATGTCTACGGCCAGCTGCGGAAGAAAGAGGGACGCAAATCCTTCACGCTGCATGACGGCCCGCCCTACGCCAACGGACACCTGCATATCGGCCACGCGCTGAACAAGACGCTGAAGGATTTCGTCGTCCGGTCGCACCAGATGATGGGCTTTGACAGCCGCTACATCCCCGGTTGGGATTGCCACGGTCTGCCGATCGAATGGAAGATCGAGGAGAAATACCGCCAGAAGGGCCGCGACAAGGACGCCGTGCCGATCAACGAATTCCGCGGCGAGTGTCGGGAGTTCGCGGCCGAGTGGGTCGATATCCAACGCGAGGAATTCAAGCGCCTCGGCGTGACCGGGACGTGGGACAAGCCCTATTTGACGATGGATTTCCACGCCGAACGGGTGATCGCTGAGGACTTCATGAAGTTCTTGATGAATGGCACGCTCTATCAAGGCTCCAAGCCGGTGATGTGGTCGCCGGTTGAGAAGACCGCGCTGGCCGAGGCCGAGGTTGAGTATAAGGACCGGGACACCGATGCGGTTTGGGTGCCGTTTGAGATTGTGTCTGGCGGGCCCTCCGGGGGGAGTTTTTCTGCCAAGATGAAGGTCGTGATCTGGACGACGACGCCTTGGACGTTGCCGCAGAACCGGGCGATCTGTTTTGGACCATCGATCAGCTACGGTGTTTATGAAGTCACGGGCACGCCGGATGAATGCTGGGCATCGGTCGGGGATCAATACCTGTTGGCCGATGCTTTGGCGGCGGATGTGATGGCGGCGGCGCGTTTGGAAGACGGCATGTGGACCCGTGTGGGCGATGTGTCGGCGGACGATCTGGCCTCACTCACCTGCGCCCACCCGCTGCGCGGGGCTGACGGGGCGGACGCCGAATGGGATTTCGATGTCCCACTTCTGCCTGGTGATCACGTGACCGACGATGCGGGCACCGGGTTCGTGCATACGGCGCCGAGTCACGGGGATGACGACTACCAGATCGGCCGCGCATACGGCCTGCCGATGACGTTCAACGTGCTGGATGACAGCTCTTACCGCGAGGATCTGCCGTTCTTTGGCGGCGAGCAGATCATCCGCCCCAATGGCAAGCCCGGCAATGCCAACAAGGTCGTCATCGCCAAGATGGTTGAGCTTGGGAAACTGCTGGCGCGGAAACGGATCACGATCTCGGACGCGCATTCGTGGCGTTCCAAGGCGCCGGTCATCCGTCTGAACCGTCCGCAATGGTTTGCCGCGATCGACAAGCCGGTGGGCGACGGGCAGGACCAGTTTGGCACGACGATCCGTGAACGCGCCCTGACCGAGATCGACAACGTCAAATGGACGCCCAAAGCCGGGCGCAACCGCCTGCATTCCATGATGGAAGCGCGGCCCGATTGGGTGCTGTCGCGGCAACGGGCCTGGGGTGTGCCGCTGACATGTTTCACCAAGGTGGGCGCCAAGCCGACGGACGACGATTTCCTTTTGCGCAACGAAGACGTCAACGCGCGGATCGTTGAGGCGTTTGAGGCTGAGGGCGCCGATTGCTGGTATGAGGACGGCGCGAAAGAGCGGTTCCTTGGCGGCATCGTGGACCCGGCGGAGTATGTTCAGGTGTTCGACATCCTCGATGTGTGGTTCGATTCCGGGTCCACCCACAGCTTTGTGCTGCGCGACCGCGAAGACGGGACGGATGATGGCATCGCCGATGTCTACCTGGAAGGCACCGACCAGCACCGGGGCTGGTTCCACAGCTCAATCCTGCAAAGCTGCGGCACCAATGGCCGCGCGCCGTATCGGCAGGTGGTGACGGCGGGCTTCACGCTGGATGAGAAGGGCATGAAGATGTCCAAGTCGCTCGGCAATATCATCGCACCACAAAAGGTCATCGATCAATATGGCGCGGATATCCTGCGGCTTTGGGTGGCGCAGACCGACTACACGCTGGACCAGCGGATCGGGGACGAGATCCTCAAGGGCGTGGCCGACAGCTATCGCCGTTTGCGCAACACGATGCGGTATATGCTGGGGTCTTTGGCTGATTTCTCGGACGCGGACCGGGTCGATCCGGCAGACATGCCTGAATTGGAACGGCTGATGCTGCACCGTCTGGCAGAGCTCGACCGGATCGTGCGCGATGGCTATGCCGCGTTCGATTTCCAGGGCGTGTTCCGCGCGGTTTTTGAGTTTGCGACGACGGATTTGTCGGCCTTCTACTTCGATATCCGCAAGGATGCGCTTTATTGTGATGGCGACACGTTGCGCCGCCGGTCGGCGCGGACGGTGCTGGACCTGTTGTTCCACCGGCTGACCACATGGCTTGCCCCGATCCTCGTCTTCACGATGGAAGAGGTCTGGCTGGAACGGTTCCCGGGCGAGGACAGCTCTGTCCATTTGCAAGACATGCCTGAGACGCCGGGCGATTGGCTTGATGCTGAGCTGGCGGCGAAGTGGGCGTCGGTGCGCCGCACGCGCCGGGTCGTGACGGCAGCGTTGGAAATCCAGCGCCGCGACAAGGTCATCGGTGCCTCGCTTGAGGCGGCGCCGATCGTCCATGTGGATGCGGCGACGGCTGAGGTGCTGGGCACGGTCGCCTTTGACGACATGTGCATCACCTCCGACATCACTGTGTCGACGGACGCAGCCCCCGAAGATGCGTTCCGCCTGCCAGAGGTCGACGGCGTCGCCGTGGTCTTTGCCAAGGCGGACGGCGACAAGTGCCAGCGCTGCTGGAAAATCCTGCCGGATGTGGGCCAGCATGCCCATGCAGGTGTCTGCGGGCGCTGCGAAGAGGCGCTGAGCTAAAGGCGCATCTTCCGGGTTGAAGATCGGGCATGTCCTGCGGTTGAGTGGGGGATGCCTTTTTTGTCTGTGGACACTCAATTCGGCCCCCTGACCTTGCGCCAGAACGGGGACGTGATCACCGGCCTGTCCTGGGAGGGTGGAGCAACTGACAGCACCCCGTTGCTGGAAGAGGCCGGGCGTCAATTGCGGGCCTATGATGCGGGGGAGCTTGAGACGTTCAATCTGCCGCTTGAGGTTTCCGGCTCAGATTTCCAGCGCGCGGTGTGCGAGGAGATGCGCAAGATCCCATTCGGACAGACCGTCACGTATGGCAATATTGCCAAGGTGCTGGGCGCACCTGCTCAGGCGGTGGGATCAGCTTGTGGCGGTAACCCGATCCCTGTGATCATCCCGTGTCATCGGGTCATGGGAGCCAAGGGCTTGACCGGATTTTCTGGCAAAGGCGGGGTTGAGACCAAAGTCGCCCTGCTACGCCATGAAGGGGCGGGCGGGTTCTTGATCTGATCGTGACAGGGGTCCCTGTCAGATAGAAGGGCAAGGCACGGCGCGGTT
>JBCBCS010000044.1:0-19462 GCA_038530475.1 Pseudomonadota bacterium | reverse complement strand
GTCATTTGTCCGAACACGCCCACCGCGACGGGGCAGGGTGGTCCGTTATCGAAGACGCCCTTGCCGCGATGGACGAAGCCGCAGCCTGAGCCGCTAGCCCCGCGCAAGATAACCCGTTGCAGCCCGGGGGTGATCCGTGCACATCTGCGCTACGGCTCATCAAGGAGGGTGCGATGCCTGACATGTCGGTTCTGTTGCCCCTCGTCGCATTGCTGATGGGCATCGGCGCATTTGCGGGCGTTCTGGCGGGCCTATTGGGGGTCGGTGGCGGAATCGTTCTGGTGCCGGCCTTTTTCTATGCGTTCTCTGCTCTGGGCTATGACAGCCCGCAGCTGATGCAGATCTGCCTTGGCACGTCGCTGGCCACGATCATCGTGACCTCACTGCGCTCTCTCAATTCGCATCACAAGAAGGGTGCCGTTGAATGGCCGATCCTGCGGTCATGGGGGCCGGGGATCGTCATCGGCGCGATCATCGGTGTGCTTGTCGCCACTGCGCTTCGATCGGTTGTTCTGCAGGCTTTGTTCGGGGGCTTGGGCATCGTCATCGGACTTTACATGACGTTCGGGCGGTCCGAGTGGCGGTTGGGCGACACGATGCCAGGCGGGCTTTTTCGCGCCATTGGCTCACCCATCATCGGCTTTCTGTCGGTCCTGATGGGGATCGGGGGCGGGTCGTTCGGCGTGCCGACCATGACGCTGTTTGGCGTGCCCATCCACCGCGCCGTGGCCACAGCCAGCGGTTACGGTGTGATCATCGCGGTGCCGTCAGTGCTCGGCTTTCTGTTTGCAGATATTGCGGTCGCGCCGCCCTTGACGGTCGGGGCGGTCAATCTTGGCGCGTTCGCCATCGTGGTGGCGATGACGCTGGTCACCGCACCTTGGGGGGCGGCACTGGCGCACCGGATGGATCCCAAACCGCTCAAGCGGGTGTTTGGGCTGTTTCTGATCCTCGTGGCGCTGAACATGTTGCGGAAGGTGGTCTTTGGCTGACGCGGCGCTGAGCTTTGATCGCGATGGTGTGATCGTCTTTGACGCCGACCCCCGGGTCGAAGCATGGGCCGCCGCCGCCCACCGCATCGGCTGCGAGGTTGCGGCAGACCCTGACATGCGGGCGCGTTGGTTGCGCCACGGCGGGACGTGGTTCGTTGGGGTTGATGCACTGCCCAATGACAAGGACGGCGCCATCGATGCCGTGCCACTCCAGGGTCCGTGGGAGGGTTTGATCACACCGCCCGCAGCCTGGCATCCCGCGCAGCTTTCCGTTGTCTTTCCCGGCTACCCGCAGAAAGACCCCGATGAAAGCGTGGCCAACCATCAGTTCCGGGTACGCCGCGCTGCGGCCCATGTGGATGGGCTTCACCTGGAGGACGGACGTCGCATCCTGCGGGAGCCCCATGCCTTTGTTCTGGGTCTTCCGTTGAGCGACAGCTCAGCCTGTCCGTTGCGCGTCTGGCCAGGCTCCCATCATCGCTTCGCCGCAGCGTTTCGCGCGGCGCTGCTGAACGGGGCCGTTCTGGGGTCCGATTTGACCGAAACCTACAAGGAAACGAGGGCCGATTGCTTTGAGCAGATTGAGCCGATTGATCTGAGGCTTCGGCCCGGTCAGTCGGTTCTGCTGCATCGGCTGACCCTTCATGGCGTGGCTCCGTGGCACCCCAAAGACGAGGCCCCACCCGAGGGCAGGATGGTTGCCTACTTCAGACCTGAATTTCCCAATGCGGATCAATGGCTGTGAGGCCGACGGGGCGCTGAAGTTGTTTTTGGTCAGATGAAACGGGCGCCCCCTGCCATGTTAAGGGGCCGTTAAGGTTAATGCGCTAGATTGATAAGGCGTGGCAGGCTGAAGAGTACGAGCCATGTGTCAGGTGAAACCCTGGTGCGGCGCCTTTGTCTCGTGTTGCTGCGCTCCGCCCGATCCGGACGGGTCAGAGGACTCTCTCGATCACGGAGCGCGTTGGCATCGGGGCGCCCCCTGAGCGACGTGCCTATTTCATCTGACCAAAAACAACTTGAACGCAGGGCGAGATGTCAAAGCGACCGTTTCATACGTGCCGCGCGGCCGCCACGGCGGGTCACGGGGCCTGCTTTGCGGCTCGGCAGTTCGGCCATGATAGCGCTGCGGTCGTCCGCACTCATCTGGCTCCATGCGCCGATCTCATCGATTGACCGCAGACATCCTGTACACAGCCGGGTTTCTGGATGAATCACACAGACCTTGATGCAGGGGCTTTCGATCTCAGCCCGTTTCCAGATGTGATCGGACGATTCAGGGGTGCTCATGAATTGGCTTTCAGGTTGCGCAGGCGGTCAAGGGCCCCTTGCAGGATAACGCCCGCCGCGACGTGATCGATGACCTCAGCGCGACGTTTTCGTGACGTATCCGCCTCAAGCAGGGCACGTTCGGCAGCGACTGTTGAAAGGCGTTCGTCCCAGAACGTGATCGGCAGGTCTGTGAGTTGGCTGAGATTGCGGGCAAAGGCGCGGGTCGATTGGGCGCGGGGTCCTTCGGAGCCGTCCATGTTGCGGGGCAGACCCAGAACCAGCCCCGCGATCTGCCGATGAGAGGTAATCTCGAAGAGGCGGGCCGCATCGAGGCCGAACTTCCTGCGTTTGATCGTCTCAAGCGGGGTGGCGATCATGTGGCCCGCATCGCTCACCGCGACACCGATGGTCTTGGTGCCAAGGTCGAGGCCGGCAAGCGGGGCTGAGGCGGGCAGAGCCGCAGCAAATTCGAGGATGTCGTCAAAGATCATTCGTCGTCCAAACCCGCCTCGGACGCGGCGCGACGTATGATATTGACCGCCTGAACGTCACCGCCAAATACGGTCAGCGCTTCATTGAGGATGGCGCGTGCGCGGTCGTCTTCGCCCAAGACGGCAAGCGATGTGATTAGCTGCGCCCAATCCTGTGGGGGGCCGCCCTCGGTTGCAAGACGGTCCGACAAGCTGCTGACCATCGCACCGATCATCGCGGCGCGGTCTTGCTGAGGCAGGTCTTGTGCGGCAGCGATATCGTCGGCGGTGGGGCCTGCGCGCTCTGGCACTACATAATCCACCCCAAGCTGGGCCGCGACTTGTTCAATCTGACGAACGGCGAAATCATAGTGCAGCGATCCGGGCCCTCCGTCCTCAACCACGCGTCGCCACAAACCAAAGGCGCGGTCGGGGCGGTCGTTTTGGGCGTAAAGCAGTCCGGCATAGTAGAGGGCTGCGATGTTGTTGGCGTTGTCCTGCAGCATCGCCAATGCAACGGCCTCCGCCTCGGGTGAGACATAGGAATTGGTCGCGGCCACCATCAGATCCAGCAACAGCACGAGGTCGTCTTCGGACACATTTGCACCGCTCAGAGCGACGACCTGTTCCTGCGCGCGGAGCGCGCGTTGATATTGGCCGATTGCAGCTTCCGTCCGGGCCAGAACGCGCCACGTCGCGATGTCAGTGGGTGTCTCAAAGGCCGCAGCGCGCCGCGTCCGGATCAGCGACTGGGTGTCTTCGTCGAACTGATCAATCGTGGGGGGGATCGTAAAGGCCGCCTCCGCCTCAAGTTGGGCGGGCCGGTTGGCGCGACGCTCCTCGGCGACGGCGATCCGCATATCTCGTGGTACGTCGCCATAGCCCGGTGCGCCGTAGGACCAATACAGCCCGGCCGCGCCCCCCGCCAGAACCACGGCAAGCCCAATGGCCATCGCCCGGGTGATCCCACGCGGCGCCAGCGCACCCTGTGACCGCCGCTCAGAATCGGCGGCCAACAGCCGACGCGAAATCTCCGTGCGCGTGCGCTCGGCCTCGTCTGCGTTCAGAACACCGCGCGACAGATCACGGTCAACCTCGGCCAACTGGTCCTTGTAGATGGCGATGTCCACATCGCTTTCTTCGACCCCTTCACGGGATCGCCAGAGAGGGGCGACAATCGCGAGGATCGACAGCAGAGACAATGCGCCTGCTATGAAAAGAAATCCGGTCATGGGAAGGATGTAAGCAATGTCGGGCAGGGGCAAAAGCCTCAATCGCATGGCGCGCTAGTCCGTTTGGCGCGTCATGTCAGCGCGTGTCGGAAATGCGCGGTCAAATGCCGCGCTGGGTATCCTCTTTTTCACCGGGTAAATCAGAAACGGATCAACCGATTTTGTCCCGAATCCGGAAGGGGTCGTCATGCGTCGTTTTTCAGCCTTTGCCATCGCGCGCGAAGCCGCCCGGTATCATTCCGGCTGGGAAAAGCAGTGGCGTTCGCCCGAGCCGAAGAAGAAATACGATGTGATCATCATCGGCGCTGGTGGGCATGGTCTGGCCACGGCTTGGCATCTCGGCAAGCATTACGGGATTAAGAATGTCGCCATCCTTGAGAAGGGCTGGCTGGGGGGCGGCAATACGGGCCGCAACACGACGATTATTCGCAGCAATTACCTGCAGGATCCGTCGGCTGCTTTGTATGAAAAATCCCGCTCGCTCTATGAAACGATGAGCCAGGACCTCAATTACAACGTCATGTTCAGCCCCCGTGGCGTGATCATGCTGGCGCAGACGCATCACGAAGTGCGCGGCTACAAGCGCACGGCGCACGCAAATGCGCTGCAGGGCGTGAAGACGGAGTGGATTGGGCCAAGCCGTGTCAAGGAACTCTGCCCGATCATGAACATCGAAGGGCCGCGCTATCCGGTTCTCGGTGGTCTTTGGCAGGCGCGGGGCGGCACCGCGCGGCATGATGCAGTTGCCTGGGGCTATGCGCGGGCGTGTTCTGACATGGGCATGGACATCATCCAGAAATGCGAAGTGACCGGCGTGCGCACCGAAGGCGGCAAGGTCATTGGGGTTGATACGACGAAGGGCGCGATTAATTGTGACAAGCTGGGCATGGTCGTGGCGGGGCACGCGTCCCACGTCGCGGAAATGGCGGGATTCCGGTTGCCGATTGAAAGCGTCGCTCTGCAGGCGCTGGTCAGCGAGCCAATCAAGCCCTGTATGGACATCGTCGTGATGGCCAACACCGTCCACGGCTATCTGAGCCAGTCCGACAAGGGCGAGATGGTCATCGGCGGCGGCACGGATGGGTTCAACAACTACACTCAGCGCGGGTCCTTCCATCATATCGAGGAAACCGTGCGCGCGCTGAACGAGACTTTCCCGATCCTGTCGCGCCTTAAGATGCTGCGTCAGTGGGGCGGGATCGTGGATGTGACCGGGGACCGCTCCCCCATCCTGTCGAAGACGCCGGTCGAGGGCGTGTTTGTCAATTGCGGCTGGGGCACGGGCGGCTTCAAGGCGATCCCGGGGTCCGGGTTCGCCATGGCAGAGCTGATGGCCAAGGGCGCCTCGCCGCTGACGGATGAGTTTTCGATGTACCGCTTCCGGGAAGGGAAGTTCATCGATGAAAGCGTTGCGGCAGGGGTGGCGCATTGATGGTCAACCCGCTGCAACAGGGAAAAAGCCAATTCGAATTGGCTTTGGACGCGCTTTCGAAAGCGCGTTTGCGCCCATGTGCAAGTTCTGGCCGATGCGGTTTAGGGCAACCGGCCACCGCCCGCTCAAATAGAATGGGCTTTTCCGCGCGTATTCCGTTCCGTGCGGCTTCGGCCATGCTGGCCTCTCCAACAAAGGAGAACCAGATATGGCTGACTACGATTTCACCAAACCGGCTCCTGACCGGAAAGACCATTACTACGACAGTGGCTCCGGGGCCGGGGGCCTCGGCTTCATCCTCATTGGGCTCGTTGTCGTGCTTGTCGTGCTCTACGCCGTCTTTGGCGGCGCGGCGGCCCCGACCGACCCGACCGCAGCACCTGCGCCAGCACCGGCTGTTCTTGACGAACCGGCCAGCGACGCGGCCCCAGTCGTCACGGAGTAAATCCGCCGATTGCATCCAAAACCGACAGGGGCGGGGCTTGACGCCTGCGCCCCTGCACATAGCTGTTTGGCACACCGCCAAAACAGTGAGAGACCCATGGACGCGATCCTTTCCCGCCTGCCTTCCATCACCGGCATCGAAAGCTGGACAAGGCGCAATTCGGCAAAACTCGCCGGGTTGTTTGCAGGGACCGTCGGGTTGCTCGTCCTTGCGGCCTTCCTCAACGTCGCGATCAGTGGGGAGCCATTGGGCGGCCCGACGCTCGATCCTGACCGAACGGTCGTCTACCCCAACTTCTAACCGGGGCGCAGCCCCCATTCGGGAGGCTGCATCATGCTGACCCTGAAATGCCCCTATTGCGGTGTGCAGGCAGATGAAACGGAGCTGAGCGCGGGCGGTGAAGCCCACCTCAAGCGGTTTGGGCCCGGCTCGTCCGAGGACGAGTTTGAAAGCTATCTATTCGTGCGCGAAAACCCAAAGGGCGTTCATTTTGAACGCTGGCGTCACAGCTATGGCTGCGGCAAGTGGTTCCACGCCGCCCGTTGCACGATGACGCTGGAGGTCTTCGGCACCTATCCCGCGCAAACGCTGGAGCCCCAGAAAGACATCAAGGACGCCATCACCGCCAAACGACCCGGCTGGTCGTGGAGGGAATTTTCATGAGCACCCGTCTGGAACAGGGCGGTCGCCTGATCGACCGCAGCAAACAGGTCAAGTTCAGCTTCAACGGTCGCCAGATGCGCGGGTATGAGGGCGATACGCTTGCCTCAGCGCTGCTGGCCAACGATCAAATGTTGGTGGGTCGGTCGTTCAAGTACCACCGCCCACGTGGGATCGTGGCGTCAGGCGCGGAAGAGCCAAATGGCCTCGTGAACCTCGGCACAGACGGTCATTTTGAGCCGAACCAGCGGGTGACGACGCAAGAGGTGTTCGAGGGGCTGACGGCCACGTCACAGAACCATTGGCCATCGCTTGAGTTTGATGTGGGCGCCGTCAATAACAAGCTGGCGCGGTTCCTGCCCGCGGGCTTTTACTACAAGATGTTCATCCATCCGCGGCCCTTGTGGAAATACGTCTATGAGCCGTTCATTCGTCAGTCCGCCGGTCTGGGCCAGGCACCAAGGGACCGTGACGCAGATGTTTACGAGCACTTCTACCACCATTGCGATGTGATGATCATCGGTGGGGGCATCGCCGGGTTGTCGGCAGCCTTGGCTGCAGGTCGCGCCGGTGCGCGGGTGCTGCTGGTGGAACAAACAGCCCATTGGGGCGGTCGGGCGCCGGTCGATGGGGCGGCGGTGGATGGCGTTCCTGCGGGCGACTGGGTTAAGGCCACGCTGGAAGCCCTTGAAAAGATGACTAATGTTGTGACTGTAGCGCGCTGCATGGGGGCAGGTGTGTATGATCACGGCTATGTGCTGGCTTATGAGCGTTTGACGGATCATGTGGCCGACAAAGATGGCCCGCGCCACAGGCTGTGGCGGGTTCGGGCCCAGCAGATCGTGACGGCAACGGGGGCCATCGAACGCCCGTTGAGCTTTGCGGGCAATGACGTGCCGGGTGTGATGCTCGCCTCTGCGGTGCGCGATTATGCGGTGAATTACGGGGCCTCCGTTGGCGATCGGACGGTCGTTGTGACCAACAATGATGACGCTTACCGGACGGCGATTGCGCTGAAAGAGGCGGGTCTCGACGTGCCAGCGATCATCGATGCCCGCGACGGGGCTGGACCTTTGGCGGTCAAAGCCAAAGCGCTCGGGATCGACGTGATGTTCGGCAAAGGCATTGCCCATGTGAAGGGCGGCAAGCGGGTCGAAGGCGTCGCGGTGTGCGCGCAAGCGGGCGAGGGCGCTGTGCTGGACGAGATCGCGTGCGATGCGGTTGCCATGTCAGGCGGCTGGTCCCCGGTGGTGCATCTATGGTCCCATTGCGGTGGCAAGCTCATTTGGGATGAGGCCCAAAGCCACTTCCGCCCCGATCCGGATCGCCCGCCTCTTGGGGCCGACGGCGAAGCGTTCGTTGTGACAGCAGGTGCTGCAAACGGGGGCATGACCACCCAAGACTGCGTCTCGAACGGTCATGCGTCGGGTGCTGCGGCGGCCAAGGCGGCGGGGGCTTTTGAGGCGCCGGGCAAGGCGCCGGAAGGTGACGCAGCCGAAGAAGCCCCGATGAAGCCCGTGTGGATGATGCCGCAGGGCGCGTCCTACAAACTGCGCTCCAAAATGTGGCTGGATTATCAGAACGACGTGAAAGTGTCGGACGTCCAGCTCGCCGCGCAAGAGGGTTATGAGAGCGTTGAGCACACCAAGCGTTACACCACGCTTGGGATGGCAACAGATCAGGGGAAGCTCAGCAATATCAATGGTCTGGCGGTGCTTTCTGATGCTCTAGGTCAGCCGATCCCTGCGACCGGCACGACGACCTTCCGCCCGCCTTATACGCCGATCTCGCTCGGCTCTATTGGGGGGGAAGCCAGCCGCGATCTGTTCCAACCCTTGCGCAAGACGCCCATTCACGGCTGGTCCGATGACAACGGCGCGGATTGGGAGCCTGTCGGCCAATGGCGGCGCGTCTATGCCTATCAGCGCGCGGGCGAAAGTGTTGAGGACGCCGTGAACCGTGAGGTCAAGAATACGCGGGAGAACCTTGGCCTGCTTGACGCATCCACCCTTGGCAAACTGATCGTCAAGGGCCCCGATGCGGGCCGGTTCCTCGACATGATGTACACCAACATGATGTCGACGCTGCCCATCGGCAAATGCCGCTATGGGCTGATGTGCAATGAGCAGGGCTTCTTGATGGATGACGGCGTCGTGGCCCGCATCGATGAAGACACCTGGCTGTGCCACACCACCACCGGCGGCGCGGATCACATCCACGCCCATATGGAGGAATGGCTGCAGACCGAATGGTGGGATTGGAAAGTCTACGTCGCCAATGTGACCGAGCAATACGCGCAAATCGCCGTGGTCGGCCCCAAGGCCCGCAAAGTTCTGGAAAAGCTCGGCGGGATGGACGTAACCAAGGACGCGCTGCCCTTCATGCAGTGGAAGGACGGTGAGATCGGCGGGTTTGAAGCGCGGGCCTACCGGATCTCATTCTCGGGTGAGCTGAGCTACGAAATTGCCGTCAAAGCGTCTGAAGGACAGGCGTTTTGGGACGCTCTGATGGAGGCTGGCCATGAGTTCGGCGTGATGCCGTATGGCACGGAATGTCTGCACATCCTGCGCGCCGAGAAGGGCTTTATCATGATCGGGGATGAGACCGATGGCACGGTGATCCCGCAAGACCTCGGCCTCAACTGGGCGCTCAGCAAGAAGAAAGAAGACTTCCTCGGCAAGCGCGGACAGGAACGCACGGCCATGGTCAATCCGGACCGTTGGCGGCTTGTGGGCCTAGAGAGCGTCGATGGCTCCGTGATCCCGGACGGTGCCTATGCGGTCGCCGAAGGCACAAATCCCAATGGTCAACGCAACGTGCAGGGTCGTGTCACGTCGACCTATTACTCGGCCAATCTGGGTCGTGGCATCGCAATGGGCCTTGTGAAACAGGGGCCAGAGCGGATGGGTGAAGTCATTCAGTTCCCGCGCATCGACGGCACGGTTGTCCACGCCAAGATCGTGAACCCGGTCTTCATCGACCCAGAGGGGGAGAAGCAGAATGTCTGAATTGGCACAGGTGACCCGACACGCCGCACGCGGCATGATCACCTTCCGGGGCGATCTGGCGGCCGCGAAGGTCAAGAAGATGGTGAAGGACGTCACCAGTCAAACCATGCCCAAGGCTGGAGAGATGAGGGGTACGGGCGACACAGGTGTCGCTTGGATGTCACCGGATGAGCTGTTGCTGATGGTCGCATACGACGACGTGGCAGCGACACTGGATAAGATCGCATCAGCCTTGCCGGGTGTGCATCATCTGGCGGTTGATGTGTCTGACGCGCGGGCGGTTTTCACCCTCCAAGGGCCGGATGCGCGGCAGGTGCTGTCGCGTCTGTGCCCGGTCGATCTGCACGCAGACAGCTTTGAGTTAGGACAGTTCCGCCGCACCCGAATGGCGCAGATCGCGGCTGCGTTCTGGTGCCACGACGGCGGCTTCGATGTGGTCTGCTTTCGTTCTGTCGGGGATTATGCGGAACGGTTGTTGCGTAATGCAGCGACGGGCGCTCCTGTCCCCGTGCTCGGCTAGGCCGCGATGTCCTTTGCAGGCAGGCACTCGGCCACCCAATCGGCGTTCTCTGCATAACCGAGCTGTTCCAGAGCGGGCTGATACCGTTCCGCGTAGGGTTCGGCGATTTCACGCGGCAGTTTCGTGACCCATTGCGCTTTTTTGCCGGACGAGACGTGAAGGTTCATGCGGTCGGTGCGGTCATCGGCCTTTTTGAGCCCGCCAAAGAGTGAGCGTTCCCAATAGCTGCTGATCGCACGGTCAATGTCGAGCCCTTCAATGGCGAAACGCTCAAGGATGCCGCGCATAAGGCTGCAATCCTCATCCTCAATCAGGTCCTCGTATTTTACGTCTGCCGCGTGCGGGTGGCCATAGGGCCACGCCAGCATTTCCTTCACGGTTTTGTCGTGCTTGTTCTCCATCTCGAACATCAGGCGCGCGTGATCGTCGGGCAGGGCGTTCAGATGGTCCTGATAATTGCCGCCGCCCCATTCCTCGCGCGTTTCACGCAAAAACTTCTCGTTTCCCAGGGGGGCTATGCGGTGGTAGCGCATGCCGCTGAGCAACACATCGCGCGGGTCGCGGATGATGTGAATGAAGCGCGAGGCCGGGTGGTTCATCATTTTGGGTGGAAAGCCCGACGACCAATTCACAACGATATGCGGTCCGGATTCGGCAAGCTCTTCCATCTTGCGGGCGCGGTACATCTGCATGAAGGGGATGTTCTGATCGGATGAGATCAACCGCCAGACCTTGCGCATCCAGATGGTGCCGGTCTTGTGATGGGTTCCGATGCAAATAAAGCGAGCGTTGCCTTCGGAGGCACTATCGCTGGCGCTACTTGAGTGCATGGTCATTCCGCCGCCTCCTTCATTGGCTCAAAATGGCCAGTGTCGATAAACGTCCTGAATTCAGGGACTTGAAGTTGGTAGTCGAGCACAAGCTGCGAACAATGCAGACAGGCGCGGTGTAGGGCGGCCAGATCCTTATCCGCCAGCCAGACATCCACCAGATCGCGCACGCCTTCATTGGGGATCGTGGAATCTTCAACCGTGTTGATGTCGTATTTCGTCCAATACTCCATATCGATCCGGCCCTTATTCTTGGAATTGGCCGTGCCGCGCAGGCGTTTGAGCAGGAAATCCTCCCGGCTTTTGATCGCGTAATGGTTCACTTGGGCAAACTTGTTGGTGACGTTCTGCGCATTCCCGCGCCAGCCCTTGGCGAGGTATTGATCCCCCATCGGCTCCCCTGCGGCGTTGGTCCATTTGACCATGCCGGGGGTGAGCTCTGTCTTTTTCTGGAATTTTGGGCGGTGGACGCCAAAAAAGCCAAACTTCTGCGGCCTGAAGAGGGTCTTGAATCCCCAAACGAGCCCATTCTCTGGCTTGTCGAAGCTGGAGCCACGTGTGAACCGGCTCGTCACCAGCTCCTCCGACATCTTAGCGGCGCCATCAGACCCCATCAGTCGCCAATTGACCGAGATCGCGTCGGGATTGCCGCAGGCATGGATTAGATCGTCGATCCGGCGGTTGCCCACGTGGATGTTCAAAAACTCGTCCGCATCGACGATCAGCACCCAATCCGCTGATTTGACCCAGTCCATCCGGTTCGCGCGGGAATAGGCAGCGCGTTGCGGGTCCATCCTGGGCCCCAGCGGATTGTCGTAATGTTTGACAACGCCCATCTGGTCGAGCCGATTGAGGATCAGGTTGGTGCCGTCGGTGCAGTCATTCGAGAAGATGCAGAATTCATCAATCCCGATCGACTTGTGATAGGCCAACCATTCCAACAGGTAGGGGCCTTCGTTCTTCATTGTCGACACGAGGACCTTGCGGCCCGCAGAGGGGGCATCGGTCATTTTGTGCTCGCTTTCTTGGGCGTCACCCGGGTTTTTTGGGTTTTGGCGGGTTTTGCCGCTGTTTTGCGCGTCGGTGTCTGCTTCGCGGCCGTCTTGATCGGCGCAGGTTTTGGCACCGTGCCAGCCGGGCTCTCAACGGCGGTTGAGGCGTCGAGGGTCACTTCTTCAACGATCTCGTCGAGCGGTGGAGCAGGCTCATTCAGGTCGACCGTGGCCTTCTGAGCGTCGAGAACACGCTTGGCATTCGCGGCCTTTGCCAACAGCTTTTTCGCGCTTTCATCGTTTGGATCAGCCGCTTGCGCCGCCAGGGCAATCTTTTGGGTCCGCTCGTTCATCAGAGGTACCCCAAGCCCGGCTGCTGCTTCGGTGTTCATGAACGGATTGTCGAGCGTCTCACCCTCAGCCTTGCGATCCTTCAGCTGGTGCGCGTCAAGCTTTTCTTCCGGGTTCTCGCCCGCCGCCCGCATCAGCGCCTGACGGGTTTCGCCTTTCTTGGCGGTCTGGGTCTGGGCAATCATCTTGGCGATTTTCTTGTCCGGAATGCCTGCGGCCTGAAGCTCTTTCACCTTTTCTTGCCATTCCTTTGGCAGGTGCTGGACGAACAGAACCTCATCCAGTTTATCCAGAGGAATTTCAGAGGCTTCCTTAAGGTCCTTCACCCATTGATCATATTCGCCGCTCTCCCGCAGCATCGCCACGCGCTTTTCATGAAAGGCGAGCGCTTTGTCCTGCAACTCCCGCATGACCGGGTCGCTGAGGATCTGAGCCATCTTGCGTTTGACGGCGCGGGCATGGCGGGTGGCGTTTCGGTGTTCTTCCTCGTTGCGGTCGAAGAGGGCGAAGTAGGCCGCGTTGTACTTGTCCTCCTTGTTGTTCACGTTGCCGCGCACCCGGCGCAGCAGATACGCCTCATAGGATTTCACGGCGTAGTGGTTCAGTTCCGCCCATTTGTAGCCGAGCGTCGGCTTTGTGGACCGCCAGCCAGACAGCGAAAATTCATCCGGCATGGGCTTGCCTGAGCCATTGAGCCACTTTTGATCAAACAAAAGTTTCGCATTTGCAGGCTCTTGCTTGGCTTTCTTAATGTGGGGGCGGTGGATGCCGAGCTTCATGTCGCGGTAGGGTTTGAACAGCGTTTTGACGCCCCAACCTTTCTTGAACATGTCCGGGGCGGCCATCGTGTAATTCTCAGTCACAAGGCCAGGGTTCCAGTCGGTGATCCCGTTTGAGCCGAAGAACCGCCAGGTGATCGCCATCGCGTCGGCGTCGTCATCCATCCGCTCGACCAGATCGGAAATCCAGCCGCGCCCCACCTTGATCGACAGGAATTCATCGGCATCCATCGTCAAGATCCATTCGGAATCCACGACCTCTTCGTTCTTGGTGCCGAGCATGAGCGCGTTGGGCTGGGGTTTTTTGCCTTCGGGGACGTCATTGCGGAAATGTTGGACCCAGCCGAGCTCTTCCAGCCGGATGAGCATGTCGTCCGTCCCGTCGCTGCAATTGTTGGTGTAGACGACGATATTATCGAAGCCGATATGTTTGTGATAGGCGACCCATTCCACCAGCGAATGGCCTTCGTCCTTCATCATCGACAGAATTGTATACTTGTGTTTGGGCATCACGTGCGCCCTGTTGTCGTGCTGTTCACGGCTGACCTGCTTTCACTGCGTGCCGGTTGATCCGGCTTGATCGCACCATAGCGAAATAGGGGTTCAAGTCCACTGTCGCGAAAAGGGAAACAATGGAAGATGCGGCCAATTTGATGCAAACTGAGCAGGCTCGCCCTTGACGCGGCACCCGCAAAGGCTTTGTTACGGGGTAACGCAATACCAACCGAAAGGGTCCTGATATGGCTTTCGAACTTCCCGATCTTCCTTACGCCCACGATGCGCTCGCCGACAAAGGCATGAGCGCTGAGACGCTGGAATATCACCACGACCTTCACCACAACGCCTATGTCACCAACGGCAACAAGGCGATTGAGGGCACAGAATGGGCCGACAAGTCCATGGAAGAGATCATCAAGGGCACCTACGACCCCAATGCTGTGGCTCAAAACGGGATCTTCAACAACATCTCGCAGTTGTGGAACCACAACCAGTTCTGGGAAATGATGGGGCCAGGCGACAGCAAGATGCCCGGTGAGCTTGAGGCCGCGCTAAAAGAGAATTTTGGCTCCGTCGATGAGTTCAAGTCGCAATTTTCTGCCGCTGGTGCAGGCCAGTTCGGCTCCGGCTGGGCCTGGCTTGTCAAGAACGCCGACGGCTCCCTCGCCGTGACCAAGACCGAAAACGGCGTGAACCCTGTTTGCTTCGATCAAACTGCGCTGCTGGGCTGTGATGTGTGGGAACATTCCTACTACATCGACTTCCGCAATAAGCGTCCGGCCTACCTCGATAACTTCCTGAATAACCTGGTGAACTGGGAAAACGTCGCATCGCGGATGTAATTTTCGGAACCATTACGACTTAAAGGGCGTTCCAATGTTTGGGACGCCCTTTTTTGAAGGGTCAGAAACGCGTTGGAACGAATATGAGACGCACATGATCTGGACCATTCTTGTCGCCGCGTTTGTCATTTTTGTGTTTTACTCTTGGTGGATTGAACCCGCATGGCGCTTGCGGGTGCAGGAGTGGGCGATCAAGAGCGATACTTGGACTGGTCCGCCCCTGACAATCGCAATTATTGCGGACCTCCATGCCGGCTGGCCGCATATCCCGCTCAAACAGATCCGAAAAATTGTAGCGCGGACCAATCGCGAGGGTGCGGACCTTATCGTTAACCTTGGCGATCTTGGCGCTGCGCATCCTTTTGCAGTTCACTACGGCAAGCGCACCATTGCCGATTGTTTAGCCAGCCTACACGCGCCTTTGGGCGTCTATCACGTCTTGGGCAATCACGATTGGTGGCAAGATCAGGCTGCGTTGGAGGCGCGGGGCGTCCCGGAAGCGGCGCGCGCTCTGGTCGAAGCGAAGCTTTCTTTGCTCGACAATGAAGCCGTAGAAGTGCCTTGGGGCAATGGCGCGTTCTGGGTGGCGGGTCTCGGCGATCAGCGACCCAAGGCCAATGACCCGTCGGTGGCCGGGTTTGACGATATCGACGCGGCGCTGGCGGATGTGCCGAAGGACGCGCCGGTGATCCTGCTTGCGCATGAGCCTGATCTGTTTCCCAATGTGCCCGAAAATGTGGTTCTGACCCTGTCAGGACATACGCACGGGGGACAGGTCCGCTTTGGCCCCTGGTCGCCATTCATCGCCTTTTCCGGCACCGAAGAATTCGGATACGGGCCGTTTGAGGCCGATGGCAGGCACCTTGTTGTATCCGGTGGGATCGGATGCGCCGTCGTGCCCGCACGCTTTGGAATTCCGCCTGAGATTACGGTCGTCACCCTGTCCGGCCCAGACAAGGATTAAGGCGCGATTGTCGCGAGGGTGTGTTCCAGATCGTCTGTCACAACAAACAAATCATGCAGGCTTTGATCGGCAAACCCTTTGGTCGTGATCTGATCGAGCAACGTCATCAACGGATCCCAATACCCCGCGATATTGAGTAGAATGATCGGCTTGTCATGCAAGCCAAGCTGCCGCCATGTCAGTGCTTCAAAGAATTCATCCAATGATCCCGCACCACCCGGCAGCATCACGATCACATCCGCATTGAGCAGCATGACCTTTTTACGCTCGTGCATGGTCTCCGTGACGATGAATGTGCTGAGGTCGGTTTTGCCCACTTCAAGTCGCATCAGGTGCTCGGGGATTACGCCAAATACGTCGGCCCCGGCGGTCTGGGCGGCCCGCGCGGTACGCCCCATCAGGCCGACATCGCCCGCCCCGTAGACAAGCCGCCAGCCCTTGCGCCCAATGAGCGTTCCGACAGCCTCGGCGGCGTTGGCGAAGGCGGGATCTGTGCCATCGCGCGACCCACAATAGACACAGATGGAAAAGGGACGGGTCATGTCGGTCACCAGAGCATTGTTTTTGGGGGGCTTTACGTCGTTCGTGTTTTGACCCCAGATAGCGCCATTGCTACACTCTGCCAACCGCCACATCGGGGGGAGAGTGGTGCGCGCAAAATGGGGCCCTGTCGAAGGGGAGCCCTTGGGGGAAGGGAAGGACGCGTCCGTGTCGAGCAAACTGATCTATCTGGGGGGCAGCGTCGCTGTCGCTGCCGCAGTCGCGGCTGCGGTGATCCTGCGGCCTGTCGACGTGCTGCCAGAAGCACAGACGGATGCAGGGAGCGAAGTTGCGACGCCAGCAGACACGGAAGTTGACCTACCTCAGGAGGACGACGGCACGGTTGACCCCAACACATCTGTGGCTCAGGCAGCCGATCAAGAAACCACGTCTGATGCAGAAAGTGTCGAGGTGGCGTCGGCTGAGACGGATCCGCCTGCAGCGGACGAAGGGCCTGCCGCTGAAGAAGACGCGACAGCAGACGTGGCCGTCGCCGGCGCTGACCCAATTCTGCCCAGCTTGACAGAACTCAGGATCGAACCCGATGGGTTTGCATTGATCATGGGGCAGGCGAAGCCAGGCGCGGAGGTCGCAATCGAAATCGATGGCGATGTGGTTGATCAGGTCGTAGCCGATGCCAGCGGTGCCTTCCTTGCCCTGCCGCTCTTGCCTGCATCTGACGCACCGCGTCGGATGGTGTTTGTGCAAGATCCAGACGGCGCGCGGGACCTGTCTGCCGAGAGCTACATCATTGCGCCGGTCGTCATCGCCGAGGCGACGCCTGACGCGCCTGTGGCCGAGGAGACTGAACTCGCTTTGGCTGAGACGAGCGCTGACGATGAGGCCGCGCCAGCCATCGAGATGGCCGCCGACACTGGCGACGAGGTGCAGCCGCAGGCGGACGCGGTTGCATCAGAGACCGAAACTGCCGTCGCTGAGGTTGATACGGACAACGCTGCGGGGGCCGTCGAAGGCACAACCGGATCAGAGCTCGCCTCCGCCGATCCTGCGGCCTCAGAGAGCGAAGGGACCGAGGCCCTCGCGGCGAACGCGCCTGCGTCTGACCCGGATGATGCACCGGACGCCGCGACCTCGGGTCCGGTTCTCGCCGTTGGTGAGGACGGGGTGCGGGTTGTGCAACCTGCGCCCGCAGATAATTCGCCTGATGTCATGTCGACCGTCGCACTTGATACAATCACCTATGACGCCGAAGGTGAGGTGCTCTTGCAGGGCCGCGCCTCGGGCGAAGGTTTTGTCCTGGTCTATGTCGACAACGCCCCGATCAGCCGCTTACCGGTGGATGAGGATGGCACCTGGCGGTCAGATCTGCCCTACGTCGATACCGGGGTTTATACCCTGCGGATCGATGAAGTTGATCCGGAAGGCGATGTCGTCAGCCGGATCGAAACCCCACTTCGGGTGGAAGACCCTGAGGCTGTGGCTGAAGTGCTCGCCGATGAGACAGCCGACCCCGACTTCACAATCGCCACGCGCACAGTTCAGCCGGGCGCCACGCTCTGGGCCATCGCTGAGGACCGCTACGGTGACGGCATCCTCTATGTCCGCGTGTTCGAGGCCAATCGCGACCGCATTCGCAACCCGGACCTGATCTATCCGGGTCAGGTGTTCATCTTGCCAGAGGATGAATAAGCAGCACGGTTCGCTCAAGCCTTCTGAAACGAAAAACGCCGCCTCGATCGGGCGGCGTTTTGTTGTCTGTTGGTCTGATCGGGTTAGCCCTTTTGGGGCAGCGGCCCAATCATCATCACCATTTGGCGGCCTTCCATCTTGGGAAAGTTCTCTACCTTGCCGTGCTCTTTGGTGTCTTCTGCGACCCGTTCCAGCAATTCCCGGCCGAGGTTCTGGTGAGCCATCTCACGGCCCCGGAACCGCAAGGTGACCTTCACCTTGTCGCCATTCTCAAGGAACTTGTAGACGTTGCGCATCTTGACTTCGTAGTCATGGCTGTCGGTGTTCGGGCGGAACTTGACCTCTTTGACCTCGATGATCTTCTGCTTTTTGCGTGCCTCGCTCTCCCGCTTCTGCTGTTCGTATTTGAACTTGCCGAAGTCCATGATCTTACACACGGGAGGGTTGGCGTTGGGGGAAATCTCAACAAGGTCGAGCCCGGCTTCTTCGGCCATGCGCATGGCGCGGTCTGGTGACACGACGCCGACATTTTCACCTTCTGCGCCGATCAGGCGGATTTCAGGGGCGCGGATGCGGTCGTTGACGCGCGGGCCAGTGTCACGTTGTGGCGGCGCGTTGTGAGGTCTGCGAGCTATGGGTCTTATCCTTTGGTTGTTCGCTTTGAGGGCTGCAAGGTAATCGCCACATGGCTGATCTTCAACCCGTGAACAAGCCAGAATCGCGCCTTATCTGCGGGAATTCGCAGGGGGAATGACGTCGGGTGCTTCCCGCTTTTCATTGGTCAGACCGCATGGCATATCCAATTCACAGGTCCAGTTAGGGACCACATTTGTGAAGGACTATGATGATGAGAGGGACGATCATTATTGTGATCGCAGCCGTGCTTGGCTTTTTTGGCTACCAATGGGGGGTGAACGGTAAGTCCCCGACGGAGGTCTTCAGCGGAGCAACGGAAGCGGCAGGCGACATGGCGGATGACGCCATGGATGCGGCAGGCGATGCTGTCGATGGGGCAACCGAGATGGCTGAGGATGCGGCAGATGCCGTGACCGAAGGGGCCACTGACCTCGTTGAAGGCGCAACAGAAATGGCCGAAGACGCAGCAGACGCTGTTGAAGGTGCCGTCGAGGAGGCTGTCGAAGCTGGTGAAGACGCGATGGACACCGCCGCTGACGCGGTCGAAGGTGCAGTTGATGACGCAGTTGAAGCGACTGAAGGTGTGGCCGATGCCGTCGAAGAGGGCGTGGCCGATGCCGTTGCGGACGCAGAAGACGCTGTTGCTGACGCAACCGACGGTGCCGCAGACGTAGCCGAAGATGCGGCAGATATGGCTGATGATGCAGCTGATGCCGCCGCAGACATGGCCGATGATGCCGCTGATGCCACCGCTGACATGGCCGATGATGCAGCCGATGCGGCCACTGATATGGCTGATGATACCGCAGACATGGCCGATGATGCCGCTGATGCCGCAACAGAGATGGCCGATGATGCCGTCGACACTGCGACCGACATGGCTGACGACGCAGCGGATGCAGTGGCAGACACGACAGAAGCTGCCACCGACGTTGTTGAAGACACTGCCGAAGCCGCAGTCGATGCCGCAGAAGACACAGCGGCCGAAGGCGCTGAGATTGTCGAAGACGCAGCCGAAGAAGCGGTGGATGACGCCCAGGCCGCTTCTGGTGAAGTCAGCGAAGAGGCGCAGGACGCGACCGACAACGTTGTCGAGAGCGTTGAGGATGGCGACGCAGCTCAGGATGCGATCACCGAAGAAGCGGCTGAGAGCGACGTTATGGTGGACGATGCTGGTGGTATCGACATCGCGAACCTGCTGACAACCGAAGGTTTTGACGCCGACCAGATCAACGAATGGATCGACGGTCAGGAACTCAGCCCACTGGTGGCGACCCCGCTCAAGCAGGCTGTGTCCTCCGCTGCAGATAACCCGGACCTCATTCCGGGCATCATCGATCAGGTCAAGC
>JBCBCS010000043.1:0-19463 GCA_038530475.1 Pseudomonadota bacterium | reverse complement strand
GTTGTCCGGCATCGTGGTGGCGCAGGGCATCCTGATCATTGGCGATGTGGAGGGCTTTGTCCTTTTCATCGTGCCATCGGTATTGGTGAGCCTGGCTTTTGCGCCAATCCTGTTGTCCGTCCAGCCCACTCCGGCGTTTGAGACGACACGCCCCATGAGCATCGTGAAACTGATCCAGACCTCACCTTTGGCCTCGGTCGGGATGTTCCTGCTGGGTGGGGTGTTCTCGGCCCAGTTCGGCATGGTGGCGGTCTACGGCACGTCAGCGGGGCTGAGCGTTGGGCAAATCTCGCTCCTTGTCGCGGTGATCTATGTGGCAGCGCTTGGGTTCCAGTATCCGATTGGCTGGTTGTCGGACCGGATGGACCGACGCCTGCTGATCATCGGCGTTGCGGCGCTGGGCGCGTTCGGGGCCGTTCTGGCGTGGCTCTCGGGCGCTGTTTTCGTGATCTTGCTGGTTGGTGCCGCGCTTGTGGGCGGGACGTCGAACCCGCTTTACGCGCTGTTTCTGGCCTATGCGAACGACTTTCTGGAACATGAAGACATGCCTGCCGCCTCGGCCGGATTCATCTTCATCAACGGGGTGGGGGCGATCCTTGGACCGGTGACGATCGGTTGGGTGATGGGCCAGTTTGGAGAAGAGGCGTTCTGGTCCGTGATTGCGGTCCTGATGGCCAGCATGGCGGCCTACGGGCTGGTGCGAATGTTGCAGCGCCCGAGCGACACCTCGGTTGAAGACCTCGTGGCCTATACGCCGGTCATGGCCTCCGCCTCTCCGGTGGCGGTGGATATGGCGCAGGAGCTGTACATCGAGGCCGAGCTTGAAGATCAGGATCAGGACAACGATGACGCCTAGAGCGAGCCTGGGGATAAGCCTAGGGATAAGCCTGGGGTAAGTCCTGTGAGCGGTTCTGTTCGAAAAACATTGCAATGCCTGCAAAGGGGCGCTTTGGTGACGTTAGGGCAGGGGTGAAATCGGTGAGAGGCAGGCCATGACGGCACCGCAGGATGTCTTGAGTTTTTGGGTCGACGAGGTTGGCGCAGATGGGTGGTACAACAGCTCGGACGAGTTGGACCAGAAGATCAGGGACCAATACGGCGATCTGTGGCAGGAGGCGTCAGAGGGCGCGCTGGGCTACTGGCTGACCGCCCCACGCGGCACGCTGTCCTATATCATCCTGACCGACCAGTTCCCGCGCAACATGTTTCGCGGTCATGCGGATGCGTTTGCCATGGACCGCTCGGCGCTGGCGGCGGCCAAGATGGCTGTTGACCGAGATTGGGACCTGCGGATCGACGGACCTGTGCGGCAGTTTTTCTATCTGCCGATGATGCATTCTGAAAACCTGTGCGATCAGGATCGCTGTATTCGACTGTTGGCCAGCCGGATGGAGGGCGGGAAATCCAACCTGCTGCACGCCCAGGTACATCGTGAGATCATCCGTATGTTCGGCAGGTTCCCTTACCGCAACGACGCGCTTGGCCGGACAACGACGGCAGCGGAACAGGACTGGATGGACGCGGGCGGCTACCGCATCACGCTTCAGCAGATTCAGTCGGAGACCGCTGAGACGGCCTGATCCTGCTCGGGACGGCCGGATGGACGATGCGGCGCGCGGCCAGTTTCGAATTTGCTGCGCAAATCCGATCCACTCCAAAATCTGAGAAATTTTAGAGTGCTTTCGGCCAGAGTATTTTGAAACCAAAGACAGGCGAGGCGGTTTTCCTCCTGAGCGACGGTAATGCACAGGACCTGCGACTATGTTGCATAGCGGGATTGCCCCTACGTCACTGGCTCCGTCCGCCAGAATAGTTTAATGCTAAACTAAATTTGCATGTGAGGAGAGAACCATGGCTCAGAACTTCGACGTGATCGTGATTGGCGCGGGCCCTGGCGGCTATGTGGCAGCGATCCGGGCGGCGCAACTTGGGCTGAGTGTGGCTGTGGTTGAGCGGGAACATTTGGGGGGCATCTGCCTCAACTGGGGCTGCATTCCGACGAAGGCGATGTTGCGGTCGGCGGAAGTGTTCCACCTGATGCACCGGGCGAAGGATTTCGGCCTAAAGGCGGACGGGATCGATTATGATCTGCCAGCGGTGGTGAAGCGGTCGCGCGGGGTGGCGGGGCAGCTCTCCTCTGGGATCGGGCATCTGCTGAAGAAGAACAAGGTCACCACGATCATGGGTGAGGCGACGATCCCGGCTAAGGGGAAGGTCAGCGTCAAGACGGAGAAAGGCAACGAAGAGCTCACGGCGAAGAACATCATCGTTGCCACCGGCGCCCGGGCGCGGGAGCTGCCGGGGCTGGAAGCAGACGGCGATCTGGTCTGGACCTACAAGGCCGCGTTGCAGCCCAAGCGGATGCCGAAGAAGCTTCTGGTCATCGGATCTGGCGCGATCGGGATCGAATTCGCGAGTTTCTATAATACGCTGGGCGCAGACACGACGGTGGTTGAGGTCATGGACCGGGTGCTGCCTGTGGAAGACGCTGAAATCAGCGGCTTTGCCAAGAAGGCCTTTGAGAAGCAGGGCATGACCATCATGGAGAAATCCATGGTCAAGCAGCTGGATCGCGGCAAGGGCAAGGTCACGGCGCATATCGAGACCGGTGGCAAGGTCGAGAAGATGGAGTTCGACACGGTGATTTCTGCCGTGGGGATCGTCGGCAACGTAGAAGGTCTGGGGCTGGAAGAGCTGGGCGTGAAGATTGATCGCAGCCATGTGGTCACGGATGAGTTTTGCCGCACCGGGGTCGATGGTGTGTATGCGATTGGCGACATCGCGGGCGCGCCGTGGTTGGCGCACAAGGCATCCCATGAAGGTGTGATGGTGGCTGAGCTGATCGCGGGCAAGAACAACGTCCACCCGATCAAACCCGAAAGCATTGCTGGCTGCACCTATTGTCATCCGCAGGTCGCCAGCGTTGGCCTGACCGAGGCGAAGGCCAAGGAAAAGGGCTACAAGGTCAAGGTGGGGCGCTTCCCGTTCATCGGCAACGGCAAGGCGATTGCATTGGGCGAGCCTGAGGGGATGGTGAAGACCATCTTTGATGAGAAGACCGGTGAGCTTTTGGGCGCGCATATGGTCGGCGCTGAGGTCACCGAGATGATCCAGGGCTATGTGATAGGTCAGAAGTTGGAGACCACGGAAGAGGATTTGATGGAGACCGTGTTCCCGCATCCGACCCTGTCCGAGATGATGCATGAAAGCGTGCTCGACGCCTACGACCGGGTGATCCATATGTAAGCTGAAACCCGGAAGGGTTTCGACGTCCGCCGTTGATCCGCAGTCGTTTCATAGAAACGATGAGAACACTGGGCTGACATCACAAAAAAGGGCGGCCCCGTGGCCGCCCCTTTTTCGTTCGTTACGCTGACCGCTACTCCACCGTCAACGGAATTGTATGTTTCAGGGCGCGGTCCTGTCCGAAGAAGTAGTGGATCTCGTATGCCCCGGGCGCTTCCGGCACATCCAGCGTCAGAACTGATCCGTCCCGCGTATAGGCCCAGCTGTCCCAGCGGCCTTCGCCGGCGCGGCTGATGCCGATGTAATCGTCCCGGTAGTTGGGGCCTGTCCACGCGACCTCAATCGTGCCGCCCGCAGGGGCGGTGGCAGGTGCTGTCAGCGTGATCTCAACGGGCGTGACCGTGATCGGCACGGCGATGGTCTGAGTGCGGTCCTGTCCGAGGAAGTAGCTGATCTCGTAGTCGCCAGCCTCGGGCGGAATGACCAGTGACAGAGGGGTGCCGTCGCGGGTGTAGGTGAAGTTGTCCCACCGGCCTTCGCCCAACCGCCCGATCCCGATGTAGTCGTCCCGGTAATCCGGACCGACCCATGAGACTTCAATCGTAGAGCCTTCGACAGCGCTGGCTGGCGCCTTAATGCCGTATTCCGGGTCTGTGAGGGTGATTGGCACCACGACCATCTGCGTCCGGTCCTGACCGAGGAAGTAGCTGATCTCGTAGTCACCGGCCTCAGGCGGCATTTCCAGCATCAGCGGATTGCCGTCACGGGTGTAGGTGAAGTTGTCCCAACGTCCTTCGCCCATAGGGCCGATGCCGATATAATCGCCTTCAAGATCGGGACCTTTCCAGGCGACTTCAATCATTGATCCAAGCACTGCCGTTTCCGGGGCGACGACGCTGATCTGCGGCTCGGTGATCGTGATAGGGACGGCGACCTTCTGCGTCCGGTCCTGGGCCATGAAATAGCTGATCTCATATTCGCCCGGCTCAGGCGGCATGACGAGCATGAGTGGGTTGCCGTCGCGGGTATATGTGAAGTTGTCCCAACGGCCTTCGCCCGCAGGACCAATGCCGATGTAATCCCCGTCATAGTCGGGTCCATCCCACGCGATCTCAATGCTTTGGCCGATCTCTGATGAGGCAGGCGCAGTGATGGAGAACGGGACATCGGTGAGTTCAATCGTCGTGGTTCCGATCAGCGCGCGCCCCTCGCCGAGGAAGTAGTGGATCTCATAGGTGCCCGGGTCTGTCGGCATCAGGAACTGCAGCGGATTGCCCTCCCGCGTGTAGGTGAAGTTGTCCCAACGGCCTTCGCCCGCCGCTGAGATGCCGATGTAGTCGTCCGAGAGGCCCGGGCCGTCCCAACCGACCTCAATCGTGCTGCCGATGGGCGCTGAAGCAGGGGCGGTGACGCTGGCCTGCAGGGGCGGTTCTTCGAAGGTGAGCACGATGGTGCGCGGATTGGCTGTGGCGATGAACTGGCGCGTCGCCTCGACCTCTTGCTCAGCCCAGTAGGCGGTCGCGGAGTGCGAGCCTTCGAGAAGGTCGAGCGTCAGGGGGTTGCCCATCTCACTTTCCGTTAGGACGCCAGCATCAGAGGCCACGTCCCAGAAGACCGGGGTCTCGATGAGCACGCCATCCTCGGACACCATCCGCGCCTCGAAGGTGATCTGGGTGACCACCGGCTCCGGTTCGGGCTCAGGCGCGACAGCGACGGTTTGCAGGGCGGCGGAAAGCTCATCCGCGTCGGCGGCAGTGGTGAAGGTGCCGCCTGTGTTGTCGGCAAGGCATTGCATCTGCGCGAGCGCTTCGGGGTCGGTGACGTCAAAGCCCACCACATGGGCGGTGAAATCGATGCCCGCCTGTTCGAGCGCCAAGGCGGCGGCACATGGGTCCGGATTGCAGGTCTCAATCCCATCAGAGACGAGGATGACGGTCGCGCGTTCCTCGGTGTAGCGCAGGGCCTCGGCGGCGGCGATGATCGCGTCGGTCATCGGCGTTTTGCCCTGCGGGTTGATGTTGTTCACGGCTGAACGAATGGCGTCGATGTTGCCCTGACCGGGGGCCACAACCGTTTCGATATCGGCACAATTGCCGCGCTCGCGGTGGCCGTAGACCGTCAGGCCAAGGTTCTGATCGGCGGGAAAGTCATCAAGCAATGTGCCCACCACATCGCGGGCGATGACAATTTTGTTGATGCCGTCGATCTGCCCCCACATGGAACCTGAGCCATCGAGTACGAGGATCGTGTTGGCCCGGTCTTGCGCCAAGGCAAAGGCGGGCAGGGTTGTGAGCAAGGCTGTGGTGAGCAGTCGCATAAAATACCTCCGGAAAAATATGTCCCAGAAAAGCATGGCGACTTGCGTCGGGCCAGTGATTTTGGCGTCGCAGTCAGGAATTCCGGACGTTGCGGCTTGCAGCGGCGCAGGCAGCGGCGTAGCGCGAAGGGATGACACCGACCGACCTCCCGACCCGAACCCCTTGGGGTCTGATCTTCCTACTTTGGACGGTCGGTCTGCTGGCGGCTGGGCAATTTGCAAAAGTGTCGCTGACGCTTGGACCCTTGGCCGCGGCCTATCCCGACGCCCCTGTAGCCTTCATCGTCTCAGCGGTGGCGATTACCGGCATCGCGTTGGGCGCTGTGGCAGGGTCCGTGGTCGCCCGGATCGGGGCGCGGCGGGCAATCCTGATCGCTGTGGCGCTGTCGGGGGTGATGTCGCTGGTGCAAGCGCTGCCGTTGTCCTTCGGGCTGTTGTTGGTGAGCCGGGCGGTCGAAGGGGTGGGGCATCTGTTGCTGGTGGTGGCATTGCCGACGATGATAGCGGCGCTTGCGCGGCCTGCGGACAAACCGCTCGTCATGGGGCTGTGGGGCGCGTTCTTTGGCGTGGCCTTCGCGCTGCTGGCGCTGGTGACGCCGTATCTGCGCGACATCGGCGATGTGCGCGCCCTGTTCGCGGGCCATGGGGCGGCGTTGTCGCTGCTTTGGCCTGTGCTTTATCAGCTCGTGCCGCGCGTGATGGCGGGCGGGCAGCCGATCCCGAACCTGATCGCGTTGCACCGTACACTCTACGCCACGCCGCGCCTGTACGCACCCGCCATTGGCCACGGCATCTATGCATCGCTCTTTATCGCACTCGTCGCGTATCTGCCGCAGGCGCTGGGCGCGCTGTGGCTGGTGCCCGTGCTGCCGCTCGCGAACCTGACGGGCACGCTGCTGTCTGGTGTGATCGCCCGGCGGATCAAAGCCTCACACCTGTCGGTGCTGTTCTTTTGTCTCGCAGCGGTGCTGTTTGCCGCCGTGGGCGCCACAGGCTCGCCTATGCTGGCGCTGTGCGCATTTTTCGCCACAGGCATTACGGCAGGCGCGAACTTTGCCGCCGTGCCGGAGTTGAACGACGCCCCCGCCCAGCAAGCCCGCGCAAACGGCGCGATGGCGCAGATCGGAAATATCGGCACGTTTTCGGGGACGCCCCTTTTCGCGATGGTGGCGGGGACCGGGCTGTGGGGTCTTACCGGGCTGGCCATCGCGATCAGCGTCGGGGGCGCGGTCATCGCGGGATGGGTCTACGCCCGGGCGCGGATGTCAGCAGTGTTCGGTTAAATCTTCCTTATGTTCGTGAAATGTTCTATATGCGGTCTGGTCACGGCCACTGATGTCACTATGTGGTGCGTGTAGACATCCGGGGGGCCGTCATGGCTGAGCTGAAGAACATCGAAGTGCGCGGCGCGCGCGAGCATAACCTCAAGAACATCGACGTTGATATTCCACGCGATGAGCTTGTGGTGATTACCGGGCTGTCAGGCTCCGGCAAGTCGTCGCTCGCCTTCGATACGATCTATGCCGAAGGGCAGCGGCGCTATGTGGAATCGCTGTCGGCCTATGCCCGGCAATTCCTTGATATGATGGAAAAGCCCGATGTGGATCACATCAGCGGGCTGTCTCCGGCGATTTCGATTGAGCAAAAGACCACGTCGAAGAACCCGCGCTCAACCGTTGGCACGGTCACTGAGATTTACGATTACATGCGCCTGCTCTTTGCCCGCGTCGGCACGCCCTATTCCCCGGCCACGGGGATGCCGATTGAGGCGCAGCAGGTGCAGGACATGGTTGACCGGGTCATGGCCATGGAAGAGGGGACGCGGGGTTATCTGTTGGCCCCGATCATCCGCGACCGGAAGGGCGAATACCGCAAGGAATTTCTGGAGCTTCGCAAGCAGGGCTTCCAGCGGGTGAAGGTGGACGGGGAGTTCTACGACCTCGACACGCCGCCGACGCTCGACAAGAAGTTCCGCCATGACATCGACGTGGTCGTGGACCGGATCGTCGTGCGCGAAGGGCTTGAGACGCGGCTGGCGGATTCGTTCCGCACGGCGTTGGACCTCGCCGATGGGATCACAATTCTTGAGACCGCCCCGAAAGAGGGCGACCCGGAGCGGATCACGTTTTCTGAGAATTTTGCCTGCCCGGAATCGGGCTTCACCATCCCCGAGATTGAGCCGCGCCTGTTTTCGTTCAACGCGCCATTTGGCGCCTGTCCATCTTGTGATGGGCTTGGGGTTGAGCTGTTTTTTGATGAACGGCTCGTCGTCCCAGACCAGACGCTGAAGATCAGCGATGGGGCGCTGGCGCCCTGGCGCAAGGGCAAGTCGCCCTATTTCCTGCAGACGATTAACGCCATCGCCAAACACTATGAGTTCGACAAGAACGCCCGGTGGAAGGACTTGCCGGCCTTTGTGCAGCAAGTGTTCCTCTATGGGTCGGGCGAGGAAGAGATTAAGTTCCGCTACGATGAAGGCGGCCGCGTTTATGAGGTGACCCGCGCGTTTGAGGGTGTGATCCCGAACATGGAGCGCCGGTATCGCGAAACGGATTCGTCCTGGATCCGCGAAGAGTTTGAGCGCTATCAGAACAACCGCCCCTGCGGCACCTGCGACGGCTATCGTCTGCGCGAAGAGGCGCTAGCGGTGAAAATTGGCAAGCCGGACGCGTTGCAACATGTCGGCCAGATCGTCCAGATGTCGATCCGAGAGGCGTTTGACTGGTGCGAAACCGTGCCCGCCGCGCTGACCAAACAGAAGAATGAGATTGCGACGGCGATCCTCAAGGAAATTCGCGAACGGCTCGGATTCCTGAACAATGTGGGCCTCGAATACCTGACGCTGAGCCGGAATGCGGGAACGTTGTCGGGTGGCGAAAGCCAGCGGATCCGGCTTGCGTCGCAGATCGGGTCTGGCCTGCAGGGCGTGCTCTACGTGCTGGATGAGCCCAGCATCGGCCTGCACCAGCGGGATAATGACCGGCTGCTGACAACGCTGAAAAACTTGCGCGATCAGGGCAACACGGTGATCGTGGTCGAACACGACGAAGAGGCCGTGCGCGAGGCCGATTACGTCTTTGACATCGGCCCCGGCGCGGGCGTGCACGGTGGGTCGGTAGTGGCCAAGGGCACCCCGGCTGAGATCATGGCGAACCCCGACAGCATCACCGGCGACTACCTTGCCGGGCGGCGTGAGATCGCCATTCCGCAGGACCGCCGCAAGGGCAACAAGAAGAAGGTCACGGTCAAAAAAGCGAGCGGAAACAACCTGCAAGATGTCACTGTTGATTTTCCGTTGGGCAAGTTTGTCTGCGTGACGGGCGTGTCTGGTGGCGGGAAATCGACGCTCACGATTGAGACCTTGTTCAAGACAGCCTCAATGGCGCTCAACGGTGCGCGACAGACGCCTGCGCCCTGTGAGACGATCAAGGGTCTGGAGCACCTGGATAAGGTGATCGACATTGACCAGCGCCCCATTGGGCGAACACCGCGTTCGAATCCAGCCACTTACACTGGGGCGTTCACCCCGATCCGGGACTGGTTCGCCGGTCTGCCTGAGGCGAAGGCGCGCGGCTACAAGCCCGGGCGCTTCAGCTTCAACGTCAAAGGCGGCCGCTGTGAGGCCTGTCAGGGCGATGGCGTCATCAAGATTGAGATGCACTTTTTGCCCGACGTTTACGTCGAATGTGAGACCTGTAAAGGCAAGCGATACAACCGCGAAACGCTAGAAGTTACGTTTAAAGGCAAGAGCATAGCCGACGTTCTTGATATGACGGTTGAAGAGGCGCAGGAGTTCTTCAAGGCCGTCCCCAGCATCCGAGAAAAGATGGACGCGCTGATGCGCGTGGGTCTCGGTTACATCAAAGTGGGCCAGCAGGCGACGACGCTCTCGGGCGGTGAGGCGCAACGGGTGAAGCTGTCAAAGGAGCTTGCGAAACGGTCGACGGGCCGGACGCTCTATATCCTCGATGAGCCGACGACGGGACTGCATTTTGAGGACGTGCGCAAGCTACTTGAGGTGCTGCATGAGCTTGTCGAGCAGGGCAACACAGTCATCGTGATCGAACACAACCTCGATGTGGTCAAAACGGCTGACTGGATCATCGACGTTGGCCCTGAGGGCGGCGATGGCGGCGGAACGATTGTTGCTACCGGCACCCCCGAAGAGGTGGCAGAGGTTGAGGCATCCCATACGGGTCACTACCTCAAGCCGATGCTCGCTGCGCGAAAGGTGGCGGCGGAGTAGTCCTAGAGACCGGAGCGATAAAGCCAGAGGCCGCCCAAAGCTGCAAAAGCGATGAGGAAGATGGCGATGATGGAGGTCGTTGCCATGATTGACACCCTTTCTGTCAGTTGTGATTGACAGATTTATGTCGCTTGGCGCCTAAGGCAAGTCAGTCGCGGCTTCGGTCCTCGAACCGCGGCAGCATCGCGCTGAAATCCATCCCGCCCATGCCTTCGAGCTCAACGAAATCGGCATAAAGCTCGGTCGCTTTTGCGCCCATCGGTGTGTCCGCCCCCACAGCCTTTGACGCCTGCTGGCTCAATCGCAGATCCTTGAGCATGAGCGCTGCCGAGAACCCCGGCACATAGGCATTGTCCGCGGGGCTTTCAGGTCCGATGCCCGGGGCGGGGCAGTAGGCGTTCATCGACCAGCTATAGCCGGATGAAGTGCTCACCACATCGAACATGGCCTGCCGGTCGAGGCCCAGCTTGTCGGCGAGCGCGAATGCCTCACAGGTGGCGATCATTGTCGCACCAAGGATCATGTTGTTGCAGATCTTGGCCGCCTGACCGGCGCCCGCATCGCCACAATGCACCGCTTTTTGGCCCATGATCCCAAGCAGCGGTTTCACTGTCTCAAACGCCGCAGCCGGACCACCGACCATGAAGGTTAGTGTGCCGTTCGTTGCCCCACCGACGCCGCCAGAGACGGGCGCGTCAAGCGCCATCAGTCGGCGGTTCTGCGCTGTCCCTGACACGTCGCGGGCGGATTGGACATCGACCGTTGAACAATCGAGGTGGATTGCGCCCTCTGCCATCGTTTCGTGGAGATCGGCGGCGACGGCGCGCAGAATGTCGCCGTTGGGCAGCATGGTGATCACGACCTCCGCGCCCGCTGCCGCCCCTTGAGCAGACTTTGCCATCGGGATGTCCCCGGGGGCTGTGGCGGTGTCGAAACCTGTTACCTGATGACCGGCGGCGATCAAGGTGCGGGCCATGGGCGCGCCCATATTTCCGAGGCCGATAAAACCGATGTTCATGGGGCATCTCCTGTCAGATCAAGCGGCGGGTGGACCGGGTAGGTCATCGCGACGATATCGGCCCCGGTATAGGCACGCCAGCGGGGGTTGCGGTAGCGGTCGATGATGGCCGCGCGGATTCCTTCGAGGAAATCGCCCTTCTCCATCGCGCGGGATGTGAAGCGGAATTCGTGATCGAGCGCGGCCTCGATCGTGTCGCGCATCCGGACCTTGTGGATCAAGCCCACCGTGACCTCCTGCGCGAGGGGGGAGTTGCGGGCCATGAGCTTTTGGGCGTGGGCCAGCGGTTTGGACAAAGTAGCAGGCATGGCGCGGTGAATGTCGCCGAGGGTTTCACCCCCGAACACCGCGTCGATCTCCGTTTGCCACGCGGCCAGACGGCTGTCTGGGGCAGGGGTGGCGGCGGCGTCGATCAGGGTCCAGTCGCCGGTTGCGCACACGGCATCGATCAGGTCCGGCCACGCGGCCTGTCGCACGAAGTAATCGGCAAAGCCCGCATGTATCGCGTCGGCGGCCTCCATCCGGTCGGCGGTGAGCCCCAGATATTCGCCCAGCCGCCCCGGCGCGCGCGCCAAAAGAAGTGATCCGCCGACATCGGGCACCAAACCGATGGACACTTCGGGGAGTGAGATCACGCTGCCCTCACACACAACCCGGTGAGACCCGTGACAGCCCACACCGACACCACCGCCCATGGTGAAACCGTGCAAAAACGTGGCGACGGGCTTTGGGAAGTTGAAGAGCTTGGCGTTCATCCGGTATTCGTCGCGCCAGAAGGCGTCTCCGTAGGCGAAATCGCCCACGGTGCCGCGCGCGTACATTTCCTGAATATCACCGCCCGCACAGAACGCCTTGTCGCCCGCGCCGTCGATCACCACGAGGGCGACCGCGTCATCCGCTGCCCACTCATCAAGAGCTGCTTCGATCGCCCGGCACATGCTCCAGGTCAGCGCATTGAGCGCCTTTGGCCGATTGAGCGTGATGCGGCCCGCGCGGCCATCTTTGCGGATCACGACACCCGCGTGGCTTTGATTCTTCATCTGACCCAAAACAACTTCCCCAATGGCTCAGCTATGGGGGCCAATCAAAGCCCGACGCTGAATTCTTCGATCAGGTGGTCGACCACCGCCTGCGCTTTGCTGGCCCCGTCGCCAGACGTTGCCTGATGAACCTGCCGTTGGCGGTCAGAACTGGTGCCATGTTCGACGATGTCACGCAGTCCCTCGATGGCCTGCGCGCCCTGCAGTATCCCCGCATCTTCATCGACCAGATCGACAAGCTCATCGAATAGGTCCGCAAAAGGCACGATCTCTCCGCGGCCGAAGTCAATCAGACCTTCGCCGATGCCATAGCGCTGCGCCCGCCAGCGGTTTTCCTGCACAAGGAAACTGTCATAGCGCCGCCAGCGTTGATTGCGCTGCTTGAGCCGCCACAGCATCCGGGTGAGCGCTTGGGTCAGCGCAGCGAGGCCAATCGCGTGGTCGATCCGGGGCGAAACATCGCAGATCCGCGCTTCTAGCGTTGGGAACTTCGAGGACGGACGCAGGTCCCACCAGATTTTCGAACTGTCCTCAATGACCCCCAAATCGACCAGCGCCTGCACGGAGCGTTCATATTCATCCCACGAATCCAAGAGCGGCGGCAGACCCGTGCGGGGCAGATTGTCGAACACGCTGAGCCGGTAAGAGGCGAGCCCGGTATCATCGCCTTGCCAGAATGGGGAGGAGGTCGAGAGCGCCAACAGGTGCGGCAGGAAATAGCTGAGTTGCCCCATCAAATCGGCGCGCAGGGCATCGTCATTCAGACCCACATGCACATGCATCCCGCAGATCAACATCCGCCGTCCCACACCGCCCAGATCAGAGCTGAGCTGATTGTAGCGGTCGCGGTCCGTATGGTGCTGTTCCTTCCAGTCGGCGGACGGATGACAGGAGGCGGCAATCGGGGCCAGTCCGTGTTCCGCCGCGCAATCCCGGATCGTGCGCCGCAGATGGGCGAGGTCTTCGCGTGCCTCTGCCGCCGTCGCGCAGACGCCGGTGCCCACCTCAATCTGGCATTGCAGAAATTCCGGGCTGACTTTGTCGCCGAGCGCGGTTTTGCACGCCTGCAACATGGCGTCGGGCACGTCGGTCAGCGCCCGGGTTTCAAGATCAACGAGGAGGTATTCCTCCTCCACACCGATGGTAAAATCAGGTTCGCTCATGCCTCAAAGTGCCGCGTCTTGGCCCCGTCGTAAAGGCCGTGCGACACCGGGATCAGAAGAGCCGGACCTGTGTGCCGATGTCCGTCAGTGCATAAAGCTCAGCGATATGCTCATTATAAAGCCCGATGCATCCAGAGGAGCTTTGGCGCCCGATCTTGCGCGTGTCGTGGGTGCCGTGGATCAGATAGGCAGGCCATGTCAGATACATTGCATGGGTGCCCAGCGGATTGGACGGATCGCCCCCTTCGATCCGTTCGGGCAGCTCGGGCATCCGCTCTCGCATGGACGCCGTGGGGGTCCAGGACGGCGCAAGCGCCTTTCGGACGACCTCGGTGTAGCCCCGGCGGGTCAGTTCTTCGGTCAGCGGAACCGAGGACGGGAAGAGGCGATAGGTCCCGTCCGGGCCCCAGTAATGCACTGCGCGGCTGGTGATGTCCGCCAGAATCGCGCCTTTGCCCAGGGTTTCAAAATGGTCCTGCCAGTCCTGCGTAACAAACGAAGACGCGTTCCGCGTCGGACCGGCCTGCGCCTGGACAAGTGACGGCGCGGCCAGCGCGGCGGCAGCGCCCAGAAGGAAGGTGCGTTTGGATTGCATGACGGCCTCGTGGGTTTCGTTGCGGATCACATGGGAAACGCCACCGGGCAAATCACGTTCCGTCACGTAAACGTGTGCGCGCAGAAAGCTGCCGATCAGCGCGTTAGTCGGATTGTGCGAGGAGCCGCTGAAACTGCGTCTGCGACACGCCGAGGAAATCGAGCGCGATGTCAAAATCTTCCATCACCCGGAGCACTGCGCCGGGAACTGGATCCCAGAAATTTTTGGCCAGTTTGGCCATTTCCTGTGCAACCCGATTGGGTGCATGGATCGCGGCGAGCATTTCGCTGTCCAGCGGCACATACATCTCCAAAAGGTCCGCCTGCAGCTTAAAGAACCGTCCGAAGTCCATCTCGTATCCGGTCACGCCGCTGAAATCGAACAGGTGGGGCAAGGTGGGACGAAACCTTGGATCGGCGGCGCAGGCCTGCGATGCATCAATGGTCTCTTGCAGCCACGCATAGCCGTCATATCGGACATAAACGAGTGCCGGTTCCGAGAATATTCTGAAATTGACGGGCATCGGTTCTGCTTGCTGTCCTTATGAGGGTATCCCCGAGTGACCGACCGGGCATGTCCTAAGGTAAAGCGGGCAGCATGGCGATTTCAAGACGGTCAGCTCAAAAGAGCCTGCAGCGTCGGATGCGTCAGTCCCAGCACCTTCAGGGCTTGCTGCTGATCGGTGAAGACCCGAAGCACGATGGGATGGTGCCCGCCATCCCAGCTTTTGCGGATCTGGGTGGCCAGATCCAGGGCCGGGCCTTCAGGAGCGCAAAAGACCATGAGATGTTCCTTGCCACCAATCGGATAGACATCCGCAACTTGCGCCTGCCAGGCCATGATCTTGGTCTGGTCCTGTTCGTATGAGGTCAGATCCGACAGATCGAAATAATGGCTCATGCCTTCGCGGTAGGACGAATCCTCAGCGAAGGTTGAAAGGCTTTCGCTGATCTCATCAATTGCAAGATCACCGGAGAACCGAATGTAGACTAAGTCAGGTTCCGACAGGATCTTGTAGGTTGCGGGCATTCGGTCTCCGTTCTGGGCAGTTGCGTTGGGGCAGTCCGCCCTGTTTTTGCGGCCGGGTCCTAGTCCATGGCTTTGAAGTTGAACTCGCCACCTTCCTTGATGCCCGATGGCCAGCGGGCCGTGACCGTCTTGGTTCGGGTGTAGAACTTAAACGCGTCCGGGCCATGCTGATTGAGGTCGCCAAAGGCCGATTTCTTCCAGCCGCCGAAGGTGTGATAGGCCAACGGGACCGGGATTGGGACATTGACGCCCACCATGCCCACATTCACGCGCGCGGCAAAGTCGCGGGCCGCGTCGCCGTCGCGGGTGAAGATGGCGGTGCCGTTGCCATATTCATGGTCCATCGCGAGGCCGAGCGCCTCTTCGTAAGAGCCTGCGCGGACTGTGCTGAGGACCGGTCCGAAGATTTCCTTGCGGTAGATGTCCATGTCCGGTGTGACGTGGTCAAAGAGGTGCGGGCCGACGAAGAACCCGTCTTCATACCCCTGAAGCGAGAAGTCGCGCCCGTCCACGACCAGTTTCGCTCCTGCTTTAACACCGCTTTCTACCAGTTTGAGAATGTTGGATTTTGCCGCTGCGGTGACAACGGGACCGTAGTCAATCTCATCCCCGGCGGTGTAGGGGCCGACGCGCAGCTTTTCGATGCGCGGGACAAGCTCTTCGATCAGCCGGTCGGCTGTCTCATCGCCCACGGGCACGGCCACGGAAATGGCCATGCACCGCTCCCCGGCAGCGCCATAGCCTGCGCCCACCAGAGCATCGGCGGCCTGCGCCATGTCAGCGTCGGGCATGACGATCATGTGGTTCTTGGCGCCGCCAAAGCACTGCACCCGCTTGCCGTTAGAACAGCCGCGTCCGTAGATGTATTCGGCAATCGGCGTCGATCCGACAAAGCCCACGGACTGAATCACGTCATTATCAAGAATTGCATCGACCGATTCCTTGTCGCCATTGACGACCTGAAGGATGCCCTTGGACAGACCCGCCTCTTCCATCAACTCGGCCAGCATCAACGGCACGGACGGATCGCGCTCGGACGGTTTGAGGATGAAGGCGTTGCCGCAGGCAATCGCAGGGGCGAACATCCACATCGGGATCATAGCAGGGAAGTTGAAGGGCGTGATGCCAGCGGTGACACCGAGCGGCTGACGCATGGAATACATGTCGATCCCCGGGCCGGCACTGTCGGTAAACTCTCCCTTCAGCATCTGCGGCGCGCCGATGCAGTATTCGACCACTTCGAGCCCACGCTGCACATCCCCTTTGGCGTCGGGGATCGTCTTGCCGTGTTCGCGGCTCAGCGCTTCGGCCAATTTGTCCATATCGCGGTTCAGAAGGCCCACAAACGCCATCATTACCCGCGCACGGCGCTGTGGGTTGGTGGCGCCCCAAGCCGGTTGTGCCGCTGCGGCGACGTCAACAGCATGATCCAGTTCGGATTTGGAGGCGAGGGGGACCCGAGCCTGCACTTCGCCCGTCGCAGGGTTGAACACGTCGGCAAAGCGGCCCGATTTGCCTGCGACGTGCGCGCCGCCAATGTAATGGGTCAAATCTGTGGTCATCGCGTCCTCCCATTTGTCGCGGCGTGAGCGCGCGATAGATATGCTCAAGCCGGCTTTGCTTTACCGTTCTATAGTGAGGACTTAACCCTTCGGAAAGCGCAAGTTTTACCGCAGACTTGCGCAGCAGAGGTCCTGATTGAGCATCCGTCGCTTGACACAACTGGGGTGCGGGGCAGTAGGCTAAACATTCAGAGTTTAGGAGGCGCATATGAACGTGGCACAAATTCTCAAGACTAAGGCCATGGATGGCGTCTTGACCTGTCGGGCGGATGTCACCGTCAAGGAAGCCGCCGAGATCATGTCGGAGCGGCGGATCGGGACATTGGTCATCAGCGATGACGACAGCAAGACCCCGCAAGGCATCTTGTCTGAACGCGATATCGTCCGTCATCTGGGCGCCCGCGGCACCGATGTGCTTGTGCTGCCGATCTCTGAGATCATGACGTCGAAACTTGTGACCTGCACAGCGTCTGACACCTCTGAAAGTGTGCTGGAGCAGATGATCAGCGGCCGGTTCCGACACATGCCTGTGCTTCAAGATGGCGAATTGATCGGGCTGGTGTCGATCGGTGACGTCGTCAAAGCGCAGCTTGCGCAGGTGGCGATGGAACGCGACGCTTTGACCGACATGGTGATGGGCCACTGAATGAGTGGCCACAGAACCGCTTGATTTTCAACGCGCATTCTGGTGACTAAGACGTCACATCGCACAAGATGTGTAAGGCGGGGGGCACGATGCGCACAGGTTTGTATCCCGGAACGTTTGATCCGATCACACTGGGGCATCTCGACATTATCCGGCGGGCCTGTTCGCTGGTGGACAAACTGGTGATCGGGGTTGCGATCAACCGTGACAAGAGTCCCCTCTTTTCATTGGAAGAGCGCGTCGCGATGGTGGAGGCCGAATGCGCCGAGCTGTCAGAGCAAACCGGGTGTGAGATTGTCGCCCACCCGTTTGAAAACCTGCTCATCGATTGCGCCAAGGATGTGGGCGCGCAGGTCATCGTCCGCGGGCTGCGCGCGGTGGCGGATTTCGAGTACGAATTCCAGATGGTGGGCATGAACCGGCGGCTTGATGACAGCGTCGAGACGGTGTTCCTGATGGCCGAGGCCGAGCATCAGGCGATTGCAAGCAAGCTGGTCAAGGAAATCGCCCGGTTGGGTGGTGATGTGTCGAAGTTCGTGACCCCACCGGTGCGCAACGCGCTGCTGGACCGGCTTCAATCCTAGCAAAAGAAAGGGCCGACCCGTCGTTGGGACAGCCCCGCTAGCCTTTCAAGATCTGACTTAACCGTTGCAGGTGAACTGAATGGTCGTTGCCGCTGCTGGATATGTCCTGCGTTGGATCATGGTGCCGTTCTGGAAGGTTTCCGTCCGCATCTCCGGCGGCGCCTGATCTACATCGGTGATCGTGAAAGCCCCGTCGCCACAACGATTGTCTGCTGCCACTTCGCAAAAGCCGTAAAGCGGAACAGTTCCGGTCCCAAACAGGCCTTGCTGGCCTGCGGTCGACAAATCGACCGTGCAGCTTGACGCGTAGAGCGTTTTCCCGTTCAGGGTTCCGACAGGCTCCCCGTCGCCGGCCATCGCGGTGACAACCGCGCAACCACCTAGGACAGGGACGAGGGTGAGAAACGACAGATTTTTCATATTCGACTCATTGTGTTACCGACAATCGCGACGGTGCCACAACGTGCCGTTTCCCACAATCATTCAGCCATAAATGGCCTTGGCTGCGATCTTGTCGGCATCGCCGGGATAGTAGCCCAGATCTTCGAGGGCGAGGTCGGCCGGGACGGCCGCCAATTCGCGGCGGGTGCGCTCAAATGCGGCGCGTTTTGCAAATGCGGTTTTGACGTGTTGGAACAGAGCCATGTGCTGTCCTTTCGTAGGTTTCGCGTTTCGTTGATCCAAAGATAGGGGTGCTGCAGCGCAGCGGTAGCGCTAAACACGAAAGCCCGCTTTGCATGGGGTGCAAGGCTCGCACCGCCCTCACAACGACAAAGACCGCCCCCCGGCGGGGACGGTCTTTGAATCACTCTAATGATCAGTTTTTAGAGGAATTTCGCCATGGCAATGGCCGTGTCGGCCATGCGGTTTGAGAAGCCCCATTCGTTGTCATACCAGCTCAGGATGCGGCACATATTGCCATCCATCACCTTGGTTTGATCGGTCGCAAAGATCGAGCTGTGCGGGTCATGGTTGAAATCCATCGACACCAGCTTGTGATCGGTCACGCCAAGGATGCCCTTGAGCGGGCCAGAGGCGGACGCGGCGCGCATCGCCTCATTGATCTCATCGGCGGTGGTGTCGCGGCTGGCCTCAAAAGTCAGGTCGACCACAGACACGTTTGGTGTCGGCACACGAATCGCGACCCCGTCGAGCTTGCCGTTCAGTTCAGGCAGCACCAGTCCGACGGCTTTGGCAGCGCCGGTGGAGGTCGGGATCATCGACATCGCCGCCGCACGGGCGCGGTAGAGGTCTTTGTGCATCGTATCAAGCGTCGGCTGGTCGCCAGTATAGCTGTGCACGGTCGTCATGAAGCCGCGCTTGATGCCGACGGTGTCGTTCAGAACCTTGGCCACCGGAGCCAGGCAGTTGGTGGTGCAGGACGCGTTGGAGACGACGAGGTCGTCGCCGGTCAGCGTGTCGTGGTTTACGCCGTAAACGATGGTTTTGTCCGCATCCTTGCCGGGGGCCGAAATCAGAACACGGGAGGAGCCGTTTTCAAGATGGGCCTGGCAAGCCTCTTTGGAGGTGAAGATCCCGGTACATTCCATCACGACGTCCACGTCAGACCAGGGCAGGTCAGCGGGGTTGCGGATTGCCGTAACTTTGATCGGGCCACGGCCCACATTGATCGTATCACCGTCGACGGTGACCTGAGCGGGGAAGCGGCCATGGACCGAATCGTATTGCAGCAGATGGGCGTTCGTCTCAACCGGGCCGAGGTCGTTGATCGCGATGACTTCGATATCGGTGCGACCGGATTCGACGATGGCGCGCAATACGTTACGGCCGATACGGCCGAAGCCATTGATAGCTACTTTGACGGTCATGGGAGCCTCCTTGAATTTAGGACTGACCTAGCGTGGCCGCCGGATGCCGCCACTGTTGGCGCTAACATCGCCATCGCTGACAAAAGGTCAAGGGGCAGGACTGGGACCAGACCGGGACTTAGCGCCAGAAAGCGATGTAGGTGATCAGGTCCATCAACTTCTTGAGGAGGAACACGCCTGCACCCCAT
>JBCBCS010000042.1:0-19491 GCA_038530475.1 Pseudomonadota bacterium | reverse complement strand
ACGGCGTCCCATCTGCGCAGCCTCATGGGCGATGACAGCCCGGTTGAGGTGGCGGGATCGCTGAAAGCGGCGGCGGCCCCCCTCGCGGTGGACGACGCTGAGTTGGCTGCGATCAAAGCGGCCATCGACGCGCGCCCAGTCTGGCTCGCCGCGTCCACCCATCCTGGGGATGAGGTGCTTGCCTTGACCGCACACAAGGTCCTGTTGACGATCCGCCCTGACGCCCTGCTGATCCTCGCCCCGCGCGACCCGGTGAGGGCCTCGGACATCGCGGAGGCCGTTGCCCGGCAGAATATGACAGCCACCCAGCGGGGCGCAGGTGAGGCACCCGAGCCGGGATGCGGGGTCTATATCGCCGACACGTTCGGAGAGCTTGGATTGTGGTACCGGGTGGCCGATGCGGCCCTCATCGGGGGGACGTTCAACGCGGTTGAGGGCCACAATCCGTGGGAGGCTGTCGCGCTGGGCTGTCCCATGCTCGCAGGGCCACGAACGGCGAACTTTGCATCTGATTTCAGCATGTTGGCATCAAATGACGCGGTGGCGCAGGTCACGGATGCGGCCTCGATCGCGACCGCTCTCCAAGACCCAGACCTGGCCTTGATGGCCCGACGGGCCACCAAGGTGCGCGAGGCGGCAAGCGATGGGTTGCGGCAGACGACGGAGGCTCTGATCCAGCTATTGGACCGCTAGAAGGTCATGTCGGCAGTCCCGACGAACCGCCGCTTGCCCCATGCCTCAGCGATCAGATCACTGGACGACCGCACGTCGGTCAGGCGCGGCGCCAGAGGCTGCAATTCTGCGTTCTCGTCCCGGGTCAGCGCCAGCCAATCCGCCGTAATCGCGCGGAACATGTCGTTGCGGTCGAAAGCGAAGGTTTGCGTGTCCGCGCCGTTGCGCGTGATCGTCGCGGCCAGCAGATCGAGCGACCGAGCGGCACCGGTGCCGTGCAGATCGGACCGTCGGATTGAGACAGGCGACAGATAATCCATCGCCACGGTGCCGGTCACCCCGTCACCCGAAAGCGCGATACGAGTGGCGAAATCGACGTCAGGAAAACCCGCGTGACCGACCGAATTCACATGATCGATAGAGAGGTCAGGGAAGAGCGCGTGGGCCAGATCAAGCTCATGACAGAGGTCGAGGAGCACGCCGCCCCCCTCCGCCTGCGCCGCATAGCTTTTGGGGAAAGACCAGTTCTGCCGCCACTGCCGCACATCATGGCCGATCTCGAAGGTGAAGCCGTAAACGTCGCTTAGATCCTCTGCCGCCAAGGACTGCACGACCGGATGATACCGCGCCATGAAGCCTAGCATGGACCGGTGCGCCAGATCACCGAGGATCGCATAGCACTGCGCCACGCCGTCTGACGTCCAATGCAGAGGTTTTTCAATGTAGACCGGTGCGCCCAAGGCTGCTGCAACCACAAGCGGTTCTTGCCGGATGCCTGTGGCCGTAGCGACGACTATCCCGCTGATATCGCTCCGCTTTTCAAAGGCTGTACGGTCGAAATCCCGCCAATTGATCCCCTCAACCTCGGCCCCAAGCGCTTGCAAATTTGCAACATGCCGCCGCCCGATGGAGCCTTGGCCAAGGACTGCGATCACCACGCCGAGAAGCCCCCGTCGACATTGATGAGCTGCCCTGTGATGTAGCCTGACTGCGCCGAGGCCAGAAACAGCATCGCATCGGCAATCTCATCCGGTTCGCACATGCGCCCGGCCATGATCAGCTCGCCCACACGGCGCTGAAATTCCTCCGAATGGCCATTGAACACCGCCCCCGGCGCGATGGTGTTGACCGTGGCCTGCCGTTTCGCCCAATAGCCCGCAAGCCACACGGTCAGCCCGTGAATGCCCGCCTTGGTCACGCCATAAGCGCTGAAATTCTTGAACGGCATGCCGTCATAGATCGGGTGATGCGCGCCGTTGAGCGCATACATCGACGCCACGTTGATCAGCGTACTGGGCCGCTTGCCGACGATGTCGCGGTCCATCTGACGCGCGATCATGAATGCCCCGGTCAGATTGGTCCGCATTGTCTTTTCCCAATCTGCGACGGTCGTGTCGGCAAAGTCGGGAAAGGTGCCGCCCGCACCCATCAGCATCTCACCGGTGATGGCGGCGTTGTTTAGGACAACGTTGGGTTCCCAACCGTCGGCTTGAACGCGATTGAAAATCTCAACCACTTGATCTTCGTCCCCGACATCAAGGGGATAGAGCGCGAAGTTCGGGTTGTCGCCATGCGCCTCGGCCAGCCCATCATAGCGGTGCCCGGGCAAGTCCGTGGCCACCACTTGAGCGCCTTCCGCCAGCATCCGGCGCACGTAGGTGGAGCCCAGAACGCCGCCCGACCCGGTTATGAAAATGCAACGTCCGTCAAGTTGTCCCATCAAGGCGATCCTTCAACAAAAGCTCCACGATCCGCCAGTCCAGCGGCTCGTCAATATCGATGCAGCGCTCGGACGGCATCACATAGGGGATCACGCGCCCCTCATAGATTGTGGAGGCGCTCCGCACATACTCCGCCGCCAGCACGTAGGTCGAGGCTGCGTGTTCATAGACCACCGGCGCGTCCTGCCGCGCCCAGACGCCACCGGGCAGTGGTTTTGAGACCTGCAGCGCGCCAGTTTCATCGGGTTCAACAAGGTTGAAATAAGGGTTCTTTCGCGCCGGGCAGCAGGACATCACCATGTCCGGCGCCTCCGCCTCAAACAGATCGAGCGCGCCGTCGATGTCTTCGGGCAGACGCAGCGGCGATGTGCAATCGAGATCAACAAAGGCGGTGGCAGGACCGACGAGGGCCTCAGCTGCCGCCATCGCGTGTTGCCACACCCCCCATTTCGGCGCGCTATCGGTTGCTAGCTCCGCCGGGCGCAGGCCGATCTCCAAAGCGCCCTTGGACACCGCATGCTCATACATCTCCGGGCTGTCCGTTGAGAACACAATCGCATCCACGCGCGGACTTTCAAGCAATTGATCGAGCGACCAATCCATCAGCGGCTTGCCGCACAGATCGCGGAAATTCTTGCCCGGCACGCCCTTGCTGCCTGCCCGTGCGCCGATATGGCCGATGATCATGGATGCTCCTTTTCGCGCGTGCCGTTGGGATAGCGGGCTTCCGGGCGCGGGACAATGGTCGCTAGCCCAGCATCCCCAAGAGCAGCACGATCCACGCGATCCCGGCCGCGATGGCCGTGATCATCACCCCTGCGCTGCCGGCGTCCTTCGCCTGGCGGGCCAGGTCGCTCTTTTCCAAGGACACGAGGTCAACCACCCGCTCAATCGCCGTATTGAACAGCTCTGCCGCGAGCACCAGCACACCAAGTGCGAGCATCAGCGCCAGCGCCGCACCCTCAAGCAGCCACAGCGCCAGTGCCGCGGACACCAGGTTGGCCCAGACCCAGGACCGGAACGAGTATTCACCGACCCATGTGTCTTTCAGTCCTGCGAGCGACCACAGCGTGCGCCATTTCAGATGCTCAAAGAATTTTCGCATGAGGTCCCCTTCGAATTGCGCCGTCAAGACACTTGGACGCACGTCGCCGCCCTTTGCAGGCATGCCCGCGCGCCTACCTATAGGACATGACAAAGATACTGCACAACGAAACCTGCCCGATCTGCGCCCGCGAGGTCCGCGCCTACAGCCGTCTGGCCGACAAGGCTGGCGTCACCTTGACGGTTGACGGTCTGGATGATGCCGGCGCCTGGGGTGTCAGCCGTGACGAAGCGGCCCGCGTCTTTCGCCTGGAAGAGGGCGGCGTGCGCTACGAAGGGATGGACGCCTTTCGCGTCCTCTGGGCCAAGCTGCCCTATTGGCGGCATCTGGCGACGATCACCGGCCTGCCTGTCGTCCGCCAGATCACAGATGTGCTGTACCGGACGGTCGCGGCCCCTTTGCTTTATGGACTTCATCGACGGCGCCAGCGCAAGGCAAGCGCCTAGCGCGCGTCGAGATAGACCCGCACCGCGTCCTGCACCCGGCGGAACCGGTCGCCGCCCAGATGGGTGCCGCCAAACCACCGTGTGACCACCACGATCTCCCCCGTGATCCCTTCGCGGTCCAGCATTCGCAGGATCACCATTCCGGCCCCGGCCTCTCCGTCGTCGTTCTTGATCTGGGTGCCGTCCGCCAGGATCAGGCCCCATGTGTTGTGCGTGGCTTTGGCGAATTTCTTGTTCCGGCACAATGCTTTGACGAACGCCTTGGCCTCTTCCGCAGAGGCGCAGGGGCCGCCGGACACTGCGTATTTTGAGCCTCGGTCGGTGAAGATATTTTCGAGCCGGATCATGGGCGCACCATGGCCAAGGCTCGGGCTTGCTGCAATCGCCGACTTGACCCACATCAAGGCTGTCTTTGTCCGACATGGCTAAAATCGTCGCGAGCCAATCGGAGAGGAACATGACAGAGACCGCGACACTCGACACCACGCCGGCCAAGACGTCCAAGGCTGAAACCGTTCGGACGCCGCGCCGCAAGGCCGCTGCGCCCAAATCCACGGCAGCGCAAAGCGGCACGCCAGAAAAGATGAACCGCCGCCCCTATGAGGCGCAAAAGGCCCAGCTTCAGGCAGAGCTTCTGAAGGTGCAGCTTTGGGCGCAGGAGACCGGGCAGAAATTCGTGTTGCTCTTTGAAGGCCGCGATGCCGCTGGCAAGGGCGGCACGATCAAGCGCTTCACCGAACATCTGAACCCCCGCGCCGCCCGGGTCGTGGCGCTGAACAAGCCCACTGACGAAGAACGCGGGCAATGGTATTTCCAACGTTACGTGACCCATCTGCCGACGGCCGGGGAAATGGTTCTGTATGACCGGTCGTGGTACAACCGCGCGGGCGTGGAGCGGGTGATGGGCTTTTGCCATCCCAACGAATACCTTGAATTCATGCGCCAGACGCCTGAGTTCGAACGCATGCTGACCCGGTCCGGCATCCGGCTTTACAAATACTGGTTTTCGGTCACGCAGGACGAACAGAAGGCCCGGTTCCAGAGCCGAGAGAGCGACCCGCTCAAGCAATGGAAACTTTCCCCGATCGACAAGGCCTCTCTGGGCAAGTGGAACGACTACACCGAGGCCAAGGAGGCGATGTTCTTTTACACCGATACCGCCGATGCGCCGTGGACTGTTATCAAGTCGAATGACAAGAAACGGGCCCGGATCAACTGCATGCGGCACTTCCTCGCCTCACTCGATTATCCGGGCAAGGATGAGGACATCGTCGGAACGCCGGATCCGTCCATCGTCGGCGGGGCCGCGCATGAGATCAGTCGCTCGGATCATATCCTCGGCGCGTCGCTGCATCCTGAAACGCGACACAGCTGACGGTCAAACCTCAGGCCTGTCCGCGTCGGGCCTTGGGCCTTTCGCCATTCCCGGTTTCCAACTACGATCGAGCAAGGCCGGGGTGTTGCGAGAGGTTGGGGTGATGACGGGTCGAGCTTGGTGCGGTGTGGTCGCAGGAGTGTTTGTGACCTTTTGGTTGATCGCGGTGGCCACGGGGGGCCTCGCTCAATCGGCTGGACCCGCGCGTGTTGAGGTCGAACGCTGCGAAGGCGGCAACCTGTCGGATATGTGCGTCATAGATATGGGGCTGTCCGATGATCAGGTTGGCCTGTGCCCGATCTGGAGCAGCTTTGAAGACTGCTATGCCATCCCGGCGCGGTTCTGCGCAGCATCCGGCGGGGAAATCTTCCCCATCGCCGACAGCATGAACGGCACAAAGACCGCGAACGTCTGCTATTGGGCGGATGTCGACCAGCTTGACGCACAGACCCCGCATGACCGGGCACGGCTCGTCGTCGGTTTTGTGCAGCTTTTGTCGATGATTGTGGAAACGGGGGCCGATGGTAATCTTTTGGCCCATGAGGTCTTTAGCGATCCGGTTCGCGCCCAGGCCGAAGTTGATTTCGCTTTCGTGTTTCTCTTGGGCAATTTTGCCTCAATGCCGTTTCCGACGGACTGCACCGCTGACACCGGCGACCTGTTCCTCACCTTCTACGAAAGGCTCTTGCCAGCCCAAGGCAATGGTCTCTGCCACACCGCGCGCTTTTGCAGTCTTGGCTTCGCAGTTCCACAGGATGATGAAATGGTCGCCCTGTTCTCAGGCTCACTGGAAGAGACTTTGACGCGCACCGAAGGCAATGCTGACGACGCCCGCGAGCGCACCGAAAGCTACCTCACCTCCCAATTCGTCACGCCAGACCTGCCCCGGCTGATCGCGCTGAGCGCTTACGCTGGGGCCGAAGAGTGCCAACCCATCCTGGCTGACCGGGTGACCTACATCGACCTTCCGGTCCTGCGCCGGGTGACCGGCGACATCGCGCAGGTCAGCCGCCTGAAGATGGACGAGGTCGCGCGGCCAAGGACAACGACGCTGGAAAACGCCCTGTCTGAGTTCTTTTTTCACTACCAAAGGGCGGAGGATGATTTGTTTCACGCCCTCGCCGCCGTCGATATCGTGCTAGCGTTGGACGCGGCACTGGGTGAAAGGGACTGGATCGAGCCCGACCGTCAGCCGGTTGAGACCGGCCGCGTGATATTCGCGGCGCGCATGCTGCATCTGCTTGCCCCCCATCTGGAGGCGCAGCAGATTTCTTTTCAGGACATGCTAGGCGCCTTTCCCGGCTAGCGGCCCGGATCAGGGTGTCAGTCTGGCCAAAATGTCGGCATTGCGGCAATAGGACGGGGTCCTGTCGGTGCCATCCGGGCTGCGCAACAGCGTTTCACAGGCCCCCGGCGCCGCGCAGCCACGACAGCGGTTCACCATGTCAGCATATGCATCCTGCGTCAGCGCGCCGTCGTCTGAGGCTGAACTGAGGTCCACGCCGACAGCTTTCGCCATCCCGTTGACCAGCAATACATGGCGTTTGGTTTGTCCCAGCGGACGCATGGCCCCCTCCTTGAACGTGTTGGCTCACACACAGCATTGCATGGGGGGACGGCGCAGACTTTGCGCCAGATCAAGAAACGAAAAGACGGGCCCGGATGGCCGGACCCGTCTGAAAGGGCTTAGAGCATGGCTTAGTAGGACGGGCCCGTGCCGCTTTCGATCGCCAGACGCAGGGACACTTCTGCCCAGCTCTGACGGCCATTGCGGGCGCGAATTTCGCTCAACTGCTCTTGCGCGCCAGTGAGATCACCCATCTCAACCAGCCCCTGTCCCATATAGGACCGGGCAAGGATGTTGTCTGGGTCAATCGCGAGCGCCGCCTGATAATAGGCCATCCCGCCCTCCACATCGCCCATTTTGCGGGCGGTGAAACCGTAATAGGTCTGCACCATGCTGTCCGACGGGTCGAGCTGATCAAGCACCATGCGGGCATCGGCAAGCCGGTCGAAATAGGCCAGCTCACGCACGATTTCCATCATCGCGTTGTCGTCGTTGGTGGACTGATCCGGCGTCATGCAGGTCTGCGTTGCCGTGTCGAACACCAGACCGTCGGCGCATTGGGTCGTCGTCTGGGACGGGCTTGGCGGGTTGGAGCTGCCAGAGCCTGCGGCGAAGACCGCCATCGGCATCAGGGCCAGAACGGCGGCGGTCGTCAGAAATCGGGACATCGAAACTCTCCTCAAGGGGCGCAAAATCACGCTGATATGGGTTGGACGTAACCGGCGCGCGGATGGTTTCAAAAAATATCGCGCCGCCGCGTCATTTTGCGTGACCTTGGGTCGGTCACGGGATGGTGTGATGGTTTCTTCATCTTTTTGTCCTACCTTTTGAACATGGCACAGAACGAGGCATACCCCGTCTTCACCCGGTCCGAGAGGATCGCGGATGCGGTGATGCATATTGTTGGGCTGGCCTTTGCCATCACAGGCACGATCCTTTTGATCATCTGGGCGTCGGGTAACACCGATGCCGGAACGATTGCCGGGCTATCGGTCTATGGCGGCACGTTGATTGCGTCTTTCGTGGCGTCCCTCTTTTACCACTTCACCCCGTGGGAGCGGGCACGGCCTGCGTTCCGGCGGATCGATCACGCGGCGATCTACCTCAAGATCGCGGGCACCTACACGCCGCTGGTGGTGCTGATCGGATCGGCCTTTGCTTATGGCGTATTGGTTGTGGTCTGGGCGCTTGCGGCGGTTGGCGTCGTCGGCAAGCTGTTCTTCTTTGGCCGTCCGGGACGGCTGGGTGTTGTGATGTACCTCACGCTGGGCTGGTTGTCTTTGCTTCTCGCCTCATCGCTGTGGCCGCTGCTGCCCATCGCTGGGCTCGTCCTGATCGGCGTTGGCGGTCTGGTTTACACCATCGGCGCCGTGATCTTCAGCCTCGATGCGCTGCGCTATCAGAACGCGATCTGGCACGGTTTTGTTCTGACCGCATCTGTCTGCTTCTTCGCGGCCATCGCCACGGGCGTCGTCGCCGCCTGACGCCTCTTCACCCCAGCTCAGCCGGAAAAGTCGGGATTAGCTGACCTGACGTCAGCCCCGCCCTCCGGTATCGTCAGATCATTCCAAGACCGGGCCAATGTTTTTCGGCCCACCGTTTTTTTCGACGACCCCATTTTTGATGATGCGAGATTTCCATGCAGACCTTTTTCACAACCGCCCCGCCCATTTTCTATGAAGCGATCGGGATCCTCGGTTTCACCCTCTATGTCGGCAATTACCTTCTGCTGACGCTCCATTGGGTCACGTCACATTCCGCGGCGTATTTCATGATCAACCTCGCTGCTGCGACCTGCGTGCTGATCAGCCTGACCCAGACGTTCAACCTGGCCTCAGCCCTGATCCAGATGTTCTGGATCGTGATGTCGATCACGGCGATCATGTTGCGGCTCAAGCGCAGGGCCACGCCATCGAGCGCGGCACATGTCGACTTTGACCCTGCTTGAGTAAACGCCCCTAGAGCCCGGCGGCCGTTTCACGGACCAACTGAATACGTTCGGCGTTGGGCGGATGGGTGGCCAGGAACGTATCGCCCGGATCCGGCACCCGAAAAAAGAAATCAGCCCCGCGCACGGGGTCAAACCCGGCGCGGGCTGTGATGATGGTGCCAAGGCGATCCGCCTCAAGCTCAAATTCGCGGCTGTAGGTCCGCGCGCCCACGGCGGCGCCAACCTCTTGCGCGATGCGGATATCATCCGCGCTCCGGCCCAGCGCCCCGGCCAGCTGACCAAAGACAATGGCCCCTGTGGTCGCCAGCCGCTGCTGTTCTGACAGGTGATCCTCAATGTGATGCGCCGCCTCGTGTGCCAGCACGAAGGCCAACTCATCGCGGTTGCGGGCATCCGCGATCATCGCCAGCGTGAAACCCACGATCGGGCGGCCATTGTCGTCAACCGTCTGAAAGGCATTGATCGGCGCATTGGGATTGTCGTCGATCACGATCTGGAAATCGCAGTTGAGCTGCGGCGCCCGGGCGCGGCACACGGATTCTGCTACCGGTTCAACGGCGTCAACGACTTCGACAAAGGCGCGGGCTTGTGCCCGCGGCGTGCCGGGAAGGTTGATCGGGCCGCTCGGCGCCAGCGCGACGGGCGCGGCAACCGGCGCAGCCGGGGTTGCGGCCCCTGCCGGTGATCCCGCCCGGGGCATGTCGCAGCTGGCCAAACCAACCAACACCGCTGCCAGTACTGCAAATCTGCGCATCGCCTGCTCCGCTTTGTTGGTGGGGAGTTTAGCAGCCCAACCAATCACTTCCAGCCCTGCTCACGCTGTTGTGGGGCCCCAACATGGATTGACCCCCGCGCCCGGCGGCGTCACGCTCATCCCGAAGGCAGCAGAGGGAAGGCCCACACATTGTTCACCATCGAGCACGAATTCGACGCCACCATCGTCACCCTTGTCGACGAAGGCGAGGATGCCCAGAAGGCCCCCCTGCAAGAGGATGTTATCATCTCCGCGTTTGAAGATTGCGTGACCGTGCGGCAGCTCAACCCGCGCACGGATATGGAGGTGGTCGTGACCCTGTCGATGTCGCAATTGCGGGATCTGTCGATGGCGCTCGATTTGCCCGAAGGCTCCTACCGGTTGCGGCGCGAGGAATGAGAGCGGCGAGTTTGAGTATTTTAGAACCAAAGACGGGAGGGCGCTGATGGCCACCGGTTTCTTCTGGGACGAACGGACGTTCTGGCATGGCGGCGGCAATTATGCCGGCATGCTGCCCGTCGGTGGTCTGGTGCAGCCGATGAATGGCGGCTTGCCCGAAAGCCCCGAGAGCAAGCGGCGGTTGAAGAACCTGATGGATGTGACGGGGTTGTCCGGCGATCTTGTCCTGTCCACCGCCAACGCGGCGGCGCGGGACGATCTGATGCGGGTGCATCCGGCCTCGTATCTGGATGCGTTCAAGGCCCTGTCGGATGCAGGCGGTGGTGAAATGGGCCGCCGGACCCCCTTTGGTCCTGGCGGCTATGAGATGGCGGCGTTGTCGGCGGGGCTATCGGTGGCGGCATTGGAGGCCGTATTGCGCGGTAAGCTGAACAATGCCTACGCGCTCAGCCGCCCGCCGGGGCATCACTGCCTGCCGGATTACCCCAATGGCTTTTGTCTGATGGCCAACCTCGCCATTGCGATCCGCTCCGTACAGGCCAATGGGCTGTGTCGCCGGGTCGCCGTGATCGACTGGGACGTGCACCATGGCAACGGCACGGAGGCGATCTTTTACGAAGACCCGGACGTGCTGACCATCTCGATCCATCAGGAGCGGAACTACCCGATGGACACCGGTGCTTTCGCGGATCGCGGAACCGGCCCCGGCACGGGTGTTAACCTTAATATTCCCCTTCCACCCGGGGTGGGTCATGTGGGTTACCTAGCGGTGATGGAGCAGATCGTCAGGCCGCAGGTTGCGGCCTTTGTCCCTGATGTGATCGTCATTGCCTGCGGCTTTGATGCGGCGGCGAATGATCCCTTGGGCCGGATGCTCGCCACTGCCGAGACGTTTCAGGTGATGACGCGGATGGTTTTGGGCTGGGCCGATGAGTTGTGCGGGGGCCGTCTGATGATGGCCCATGAAGGCGGCTATTCGGAAACCTACGTCCCCTTCTGCGGCCACGCCGTGTTGCAGGAGATGTCAGGCAGTGCCATCACCGCCCCCGACCCATTCACGGAGGTCTTTCCGTTGCGCCAGCCGAATGCCGCCTTTGATGCCTTCGTGCAATCTCAACTCGATCAGATGAGGGCGGCCCTGTGATGCGCCGCGCCGCCTTCGGCCGCATGCTCCTGAGCTTCGCATCTCCGCTGGCAGGTGCAATTCGCAGCCCCCGCGCCTAAATATCCTCAGACCGCGTCAGTTAGATGGGCCAGCCAGCGCCATGAACCACCAGGAGATGCCCTTGCCACCCCGCAACCAAGCCGCCCTTGATTTTCTTCTGACCCGCCGGTCGCGCCCGCACAAAACGCTGACGACACCGGTGCCCGACCGCGCCGAACTGAAGGGTCTGCTGACCGCCGCCGCGCGTTCCCCCGACCACGGCAAGCTGGAGCCCTGGCGCTTCATCGTGCTTGAACGGGACGCGCTGCTGCGCTTGGCGGACCTCGTTGCTGAACGCGCTAAAGCGCTTGGCGTCGATCCGGACACAGTGCCCAAAGCCGTCTCTCAATACGCCGACGCACATCTGGCCGTCGCGGTGATCGAAAGCCCCAAAGACAGCGCAAAAGTCCCAGCGATTGAGCAGACCTATTCCGCCGGGGCGGTCTGTCTGGCCCTCCTGAACGCAAGCCTCGCCGCAGGATGGGGGGCAAACTGGCTCTCTGGTTGGGCGTCCCACGACCGCACTTTCGCCGAAACGGGGCTGGGGATCGCACCCCATGAACGCATCGCCGGGATCATCCACCTCGGCACGGAGACCAACGCGCCGCCCGAACGTCCGCGCCCCGACGTCGCGGCACTCACCACATGGATGTCCGAATGATCTTTACCGACTTCGCAAAGGCCCTGGGCCAGATCGGCGACCCGCGCTTCCGGCGGGTGCTGTGGCTCGGCATCGGGCTTACTCTTGCGCTACTGGTCGCGGCCTACGCGGCATTTCTGGCATTCCTGCAATGGCTCGATCCGGCATCGCTGGATTTCCCTTGGATCGGGGAAAGCGCCCTTTTGGGCGGCTTGCTCAGCTGGGGCAGCATGGGGCTGATGCTGGTCCTGTCGATCTTCCTGATGATCCCTGTGGCCTCAGCCATTACATCGCTGTTTCTTGAAGATGTGGCCGACGCAGTGGAACAGGTGCATTACCCCACAGCGCCACCGGTTGTGCGTCTGAGCTGGGGCGAAATAATCCGCGACACGGTGAATTTTCTGGGCGTGCTGCTGCTGGTCAACATCGCCCTTGTGTTGATGCTGCCAATCCTGTGGTTTGCGGGCCCGCTGCTCTTCTATCTGGCCAACGGCTACCTGCTGGGCCGGGAATATTTCACCGTGGCCGCGATGCGACGGGAAGGCCGAAAAGGTGCGCAGGACTTGCGCCGGGCACACCGGACGGAGATCTGGTTTGCCGGTGTGCTGATGGCCGTACCGCTGACTGTGCCGATCTTCAACCTGGTGATCCCGATCCTCGGGGCTGCGACCTTCACCCACCTCTATCACCGGGTGGCCGCGGCTAGCCCTCGGCCGGGTCGCTAGTGGTCGCGGAACTGGGGGGGCTCATCCGGTCAAACCAGTCGATGTCCCGGACCGAAATCCAGCCTGACAGGATGATCGTCGCCAGCACCGCCCAGATCGGGATCGCCCAGTAGGTGGTGATCCTGGCTTTGCGCCCGATTTGCGCGTCGGCTGGGGCGGATTTATGGGTGCCCGGCACGACGTCACCGTCTTCGCCCTGCGTGCGCAAACGCAAGGGCAAGACGATGAAGAAGGTCATGAACCAGACCACGGCAAACAGAACGATGGCAGAGGTGATGCCCATCTCAGGCTCCAATTAAACGCTTCATTAAGGTTAACGCGCGCCGGCCCGGCCCGCGCTCCTGCTTCATCTTGGCAAATACAACTCACTCCGACCGAGGCAAGATGGCATTGCCGTCGCGCGTTCAGACCTGCTCAAGCTCCACGAGGCAGCCCTGGAAATCCTTCGGATGCAGAAACAGGACCGGTTTGCCGTGGGCCCCGATCTTGGGCTCGCCAGAGCCCAGAACCCGGGCCCCTTCCGCCTTCAGCCGATCACGCGCTTCAAGGATGTCATCCACTTCGTAGCAGACATGGTGAATCCCGCCCGCCGGGTTCTTTTCCAGAAAGCCCTTGATCGGGCTGTCCTCGCCCAACGGATACAGAAACTCGATCTTGGTGTTGGGCAACTCGACAAACACCACTGTCACGCCGTGATCCGGCTCATCCTGCGGCGCGCCAACATTGGCACCCAGGGCACCGCGATATTGGGCGCATGCTGCCTCAAGGTCGGGCACGGCGATGGCCACATGGTTCAAACGTCCGATCATGGTGTGTCCTTTGCTCTGAAGTCCCGCCGCTTATGAAAGATCAGCGCCTCCGGTGCAACGCAGGGGGGCTGCGACCTAACGGCAGATCAAATTCACACCCTGTCCAAAAAGACAGCACAGCTTTTTAGATTTGTTAACCAAGGATTCACCTCAAGGTCGTCTACTGCAGCGAGGACCCCCAGCGCCCCGAGGAAAAAGCGCCGGGGCGAACCGTCGCCGAAAAAATCGGCATCCACAGCCATAGGAGCGCAGGATGGACCCGTTAGACAGTTTCGTGACCGCCCGCCCACCCACCGCCGCCCGGCCCCTGTTGGGCCTGACCGTGCTGGTGGTCGAAGACAGCCGTTTCGCCTCCGAAGCGATGCGCCTGCTCTGCCTGCGCTCCGGCGCGCGAATCCGCCGTGCTGATTGCCTTGAAGCGGCGCACAAACACCTCGCCGTTTACCGGCCCGCCGTTGTCATCGTCGATCTGGGCCTGCCCGACGGGTCCGGCCTCGACCTGATCCGGGAACTGGGCAATGCCTATCCACGCGTGGACGTGTTGCTCGCAACCTCTGGCGATGACGGGGCCGAACACCTCGCCATGAAGGCCGGGGCCGACGGGTTCCTGGCCAAACCACTGGGGTCGCTTAGCTATTTTCAGTCCTCCATCTTGCAGCATTTGCCCGCTGACCGGCAGCCCAACGGGCTGCGGTTGATGACAAATGAAGAGATTGAGCCGGATGAGGTTGCCCTGCGCGACGATCTTGCGGCAGCGGCGGTCGCCCTCGAAGCGCCACCGGATGACGGCACGCTAAGCTATCTGACCCAATTTCTGGGCGGCCTCGCCCGCTCGGTCGATGATCAGGCGCTGGAGGCTGAGATGGCGGTTCTGGCCCAGCTTCAGGAATCCGGCGCTGCGGTTGAGGCGCAGGTGTCCCGCGTCGCCGCGCTCGTCCAGGACCGGATCGCCCGCACTGCGCCGATCTGACTTTGATGTGAGGCCGGGTTCTTTGTTTGCCACTGGCGTCGGGCTGGCACCCGCAGATGTGCAAGACGACCCGATCATTTGGTTTCGAATGTGCTGCGCAAATCCGGCAGCGTCATATGTATCGAATTTGCTTCGCAAATCCGACGGGGGCGCGCTGCGCGCGCCTTTTTTGAGTATTTGAGAACCAAAGACAGGGGGCGTTGGTCACGGACGCACCACGATGATCCCTGGGGCCGGGCTCAGGCGCATTGGGTCGGATCGCGCTGAACGAGGTGCGGCTCGGTGAGATCGCTCAATGCTGTCTGCTGTCGCCCCGACCCGTCAAAGTTTCTGTCGTCGAGCCATCTTGCATAAGCCTGTTGCAGGTGCCCCCAATCCTGGTCCGTGATCGCAAACCACGCCGTGTCCCGGTTGCGTCCCTTCACGATCAGATGCTGGCGAAACACGCCCTCAAACGAAAATCCCAGCCGCTCCGCCGCCCGGCGGGAGGGCGCATTGAGCGCGTTGCACTTCCATTCATAGCGCCGGTAACCGAGCCGGAACGCCTCCTGCATCATCAGGTACTGCGCCTCGGTCGCGGCGGTGCCACGCTGCATCAGGGGCGAGAGATTGATGTTGCCGACCTCAATGCTGCCCATCGCCGGCACGATATTGAGGTAGAACATGTAGCCCGGGACCCGGCCGTCCGGCAGGCAGAGCGCGTAGCCCAGCCAGCCAGGCTTGGCGGTTGAAACCTGCAAAGTCTCAATGAACGCAGCTTCATCCTTTGGGACCTCTTCATACAGATAATCCCAGACCTGATCGTGACCTTTCAGCGCCGCCCACAGCTTCGGTCCGTGGTGCTGAGGCGAAATCTGCTCAAGCCGAACATGGCGGCCCACCAATGTCCTGCCATCGGGCGCGCGGGCCTCCGGCGTCTTAACAAATTGCCCCAATGGGCGTGCATCCGGCATCACATTTCCCCCAAATCATCCCTGACCTGCCGCGGCGAGGGCGGGAAATCGCCCCAATTCCAGACCATACAATCCATCAGTTCAGGTCGGCCGATACGAAACGGGCGCGGCCAAGTTGACAAGAGGACATGAGTAAATGGAACGCTTTGTTAAGAAATTCTGGACCGAAGAAGACGGTAACACCACCATCGATTGGATGGTTCTGACGGCAGGGCTCGTTCTGTTGGGTGCGGCGATCATGGCGTCTGTTGGCACCGAAGCGCAGGCGCTGGCCGACGACACAACGACTGTGATTGACAGCATCGACCCGAACACCGGGGTCTGACACTGGTCAGCACCGCCTAAAGCAACAGCCCCGGATCGGACCCAAGCTCGAGTCCAGGGAAAATCACTCCTTCCAACGTCGCGGCGTCAAGGCCGGTCATGCCCGCCATGACCCACGCCGCGTGTGCCCGTACATCGCGGGTCGGCATCAGGTCGCGCCGGTCGTACAGATCGGCCTCTGCAAGCCCCGGCCAATCCCCCACAATCTGTCCGCCCCGCATCGCGCCGCCTGCATAAAGCATTGCCCCACCGGTGCCGTGATCGGTGCCCATCGACCCGTTCTCGGCCGCGGTGCGCCCAAACTCTGTCAGGCACAGCACCGCCGTCTTGTCCCAGATCGGGCCCAGACCCGCCTTCAGCGTCAGGATCGTGTCGGTCAGCATCCCCGCACCGCGCCCCAGCGTATTCGATTGTCGCGCATGGGTGTCCCAGCCGTTGATCGAGAAGGATGCGATCCGGGTGTCGCCCCGCAGGCGCGAGGCGGCAAATTCGGCAATCTTGACATGCTGACCAGAGCGCGCGACCTGCCCCATCATCGGATCGGCCATCATCATCTCGGCGGTTTCGTCCGCAACCTCGCCCTCAAGCGCGATTTGCTCAGCGATTTCAATGGCATCCTCTGACGCATCCCGGAACAAGGGGTCATCGTGGTGGACCACGTTGAGCAAGGCCCGCGCGGCAGGTGAAATCGACAGCCGCGCATCAGGCGACCACCGCGCGGCCCGCGCGTCACCCGCGAGGATCAACATCTGTTCGCGTCCGATGGCAAAGGCGATCTCGGGCTCCAGCCCCGGCACGACCTGCAACATCCGGTTCAGCCAGCCATCGCGCAGCCCGCCACCTGTCAGATCCGGCAGCCCGGCCTCAAGGATGTCCTGACCGTCGAAATGGCTGCGCTTGTCGCGGTAAGGTGTGGACACCGCATGGACGGCCCCAAACTCGCCCGCACGGTACAGTGGCAGCAGCGGCGCAAAATCCCGGTGAAGCGCGTAAAACCCGTCCAGATCGGTCGCACCGCCTGCCTCCCCCGTCAAAAGCGTCGGGCGCAGCCCGGCCAACGCCGGATCGCCGTAGGGCTGGATCACATCAAGGCCGTCCATCGCCCCGCGCAAAATCACCACCACCAGGCGCGTGTCCCACGGGGCCGCCGCCATGGCGACCGGCGTCACGAACGGGGACGCCGCAAGGGAGCATCCCAGCGCCGCACCGCCTGCAAAAAATTCCCGTCGCGTGAGCATTTCAGTCATTCTGCTATCTCCGCTGGAACGCCGCTGAGGCGAGGATGATCCCAATCCCGTCACGCACATTGGCAGCCGCCTCGGCGGCGAAGATTACGGCGTCATCGGGATCCGGGCCGAGGGCGGTGCGCACGAAGTCGCGCGGATCAGGGAGGGTTTCGACAAGTTGTTGGGGCATCGTCATCGACCAGGTGATCCGTCCTGCCATGCCCTGTGGGGTGATCCAGTCTTCTGGCTTTTCTGACCAGCCGTCGGGCCCCACTGGGGTTTGCCAGACTTGTCCCATTACGGCCAGCGGGCGCTGCACGATCCGGCGGGTGTCCTGTGGCGATGCCGCAAGGATCGCTTGCACGGGCACATCCAGCGCCCGCATGGCCGAGCCGATGAATTGAAACGGCAACTTGACCTTGGCGAGGTCCGCACCCCACGCCGCGTGGTGGCGCAACATCGCCTCATAGAGCGCGGGCAGATGACCGCCCGTGTCCAAATACCGGGCGGCCATTGCATCGACCATTTCCGCGTCCGGATCAGGCCCTATGAAATGCACCGCGACCTTGCGCGACAGATGCGCCGCCGTCGACGGATGCACGGCCAGATCGCGCAGGGCGGCGACCACATGATCAAGGCTTTCTTCTGCGCCGCCATAGGTCACGCCCAACACCGTTTCTGAGCCCGGTTCAGCCTGTTGTTCCCTGAAATACGCACCGCGGGTGGCGTTGAATGTCACACCCGTCAGCAGTTCCGCCATCTGGCGCACATCGGTCTGACTGTAGCCCCCGCCCACGCCCAGCGTGTGCAGTTCAAGCAACTCCCGGGCGAGGTTTTCGTTCAACCCCCGGTCGCGGTTCTGCGCAGTCCGTGAATTCGGACCCATCGACTGATGCTGATCGAGGTAGAAGATCATCATCGGCGACAGGATCGCCGCCACGAGCATGTCCCCGAATGTGCCAGCCACATGGGGGCGGATCGCCTCTTCGATGTAGGGGGAGACGAAGTGCCGGTCGATCCCGCGCACCGCCCGCACCGTGAAATGATCGGCCCAGAACTGGGTCAGGCGTTCGCGGAACCCGTCTCGTGTGTCGACCGCACGGGCCAGTTCGGCCCGCAGGTAGACCAGCACCGCCTCACGGCCCTGATCCCGCAACGCATCGACGACCGCTTCAGCCTCGGCCTCACCCTCCGTGCCGCGTGCCGCGTTGCGGGCGCGGGCCGCCTCGGCATAGGTCCGGGGGGAGGGTTCGGCTTCGGAAAACGGCGGGATCGCAAATCGCTGCGCGACCTCATCCGGCCCCAGCAAATCCGCCAGCATGTCGTCCACATCGCGGGGCGGCGCCACCCGGGGCGACAGGCCCATCCCAAAGCGAATGGATGCAAGGGTCGGATCGAAGGTCAAATCGGCGCGGCCTCATCACGGGATGTCCCGCTCAATATAGGCCGCCTGCGCCCCCTGCGCATCCCCTTGCGCACCAGACCAACAGCAATCGGCGGCGGCTTGATCACGCGGGGCGGGAACAATCTGCACCGGGTGCGAGTTAAGCGGCATCCCTTGCCCGAAAGGACCCCCCAATGCCTGATATCTACGATGCGATCAAAGCGGATCACGACGAACACCGCACCCTCCTCAATACGCTGGCCGACACCTCCGGCGACAGCACAACCCGGCAGGAGGCCTGGGACGCGTTCTACCACGACGTCAAATCCCACGCTGCTGCTGAAGAAGAGACCTTTTATTCCAAGCTGATTTCAAAAACCTGGGGCCAGGATGCTGCCCGCCATTCCGTGCACGAACACCAGCAGCTCGATGATTTGATGGAAGAGCTGAACGAGATGGACATGTCCTCCCCCGGTTGGCTGACCAAGTTCAAGACACTCAAGCACGACTACGAGCACCACATGGAAGAAGAAGAGGATGAGGTCTTTGCCCGCGCCCGTGAAGTCATTCCTGAGGATGAAATCGCAGGCTACGGAGACCGGTTTGAGGCCCGCAAGGAGGAAGAACGCGGTCTGATCGACGCCAAACGCGAAGACAGTCTGGAGGATTAATTATCAACCTGCGCAAGACAAAAGGCGGGCCATTTGCGGCCCGCCTTTTTCATTTTTCAACCTGACAGCGGTTGCGCGTCCCTCAGTCTTCGGGCGGCAACACCCGCAGCCGAAGTTCGCGCAACTGCTCGTTCATCGGTTCGGACGGGGCGCCCATCATCAGGTCTTCGGCGCGCTGGTTCATCGGGAACATAATGACCTCGCGGATGTTGGATTCGTCGGCCAGAAGCATCACGATCCGGTCGATCCCCGCCGCACAGCCACCATGGGGTGGTGCGCCGTATTGGAACGCGTTGACCATCCCTCCGAAGCGTTTCTTAACCTCTTCAGGGCCGTAGCCTGCGATTTCAAATGCTTTGAACATGATCTCCGGGCGGTGGTTCCGGATCGCGCCTGACGAGAGCTCAATGCCGTTACAGACGATATCATACTGGAACGCATTGATCGCGAGCAGGTCGTCATCGGACTGGGCCGCTTCCAGCACCTCTAGCCCGCCTTGCGGCATGGAGAACGGGTTGTGGCTGAAATCGACCTTTTTAGTATCCTCGTCATACTCATACATCGGGAAATCGACGATCCAGCAAAAGCGGAACAC